>JAKFFP010000116.1:0-7146 GCA_036675045.1 Bacteriovoracales bacterium
CATCTGAAATTCAAACACAGGCCATTCCTGTGCTTCTCGGTGGCGATGTTGATTTCATCGGCCAGGCACAAACCGGTTCAGGTAAAACTGCCGCATTTGTCCTCCCACTTCTTGAAAAACTCGATTTCAAATCACCTACTCTTCAGGCGATCGTTCTTGCTCCTACCCGCGAGCTTGCTAACCAGATCAATGAAGAAATCCAGAAACTCTCAGCTTTCGAGCCGATTCGTTCTATGTCTGTCTACGGCGGTACTTCCGTCGGACTCCAGATCAAAGACTTCAAATCTAAGAAGCCCCAGATCGTGGCCGGTACTCCTGGTCGGGTGATGGATCTTATCGAGCGCGGAGTTCTGAAATTTGATAACTGTAAATTCGTCATCCTCGATGAGGCCGATGAAATGCTCGATATGGGCTTCTTCGATGACGTCACGGCGATCATCGCGAAGGTTCCTGAAAAGAGAATCTGGATGTTCTCGGCAACAATGCCGGGCCCGATCACTTCTCTTGTTAACAAGGAATTTTCTAATCCGGTTACAGTAAGAGTGACGAAGAAAGTCCTGACTGCTGATTCAGTAGAACAGATGGCTGTGGTCGTTCGCCGTGAAAACGGAATCGAAGCGCTCTGCCGTTATATGGATTACAACGACAGCATGTACGCGATCATCTTTACCCGTACAAAAATCGGTGCCAAAGAACTTACTGACGAGCTCAATGCCCGTGGTTATCCGACAGACGCCCTTCATGGAGACATGGACCAGGCCGCTCGTGATATGACGATGAAGAAGTTCAAAGAGAAGAAGATTAACCTTCTCGTTTGTACTGACGTCGCTGCCCGCGGGATTGACGTTAACAACCTCACTCACGTGATCAACTTCGGACTCCCCCAGGATAACGAAGCTTATGTTCACCGTATCGGTCGTACCGGTCGCGGTGGTTCGAAAGGAATTTCACTTTCCATCATCGAGCCGAACGAGCAGGGACGTGTGGGCCAGATTGAGCGCCTGACTAAGGCAAAAATCGAAAGAATCTACCTTCCGAAAGTGGAAGAAATCCGCGAGAAGATCCTTGAGAAATCAATGGTTCGTTTTAACGAAAACGTCGCATCTTTCTCTGACCAGCAAGCACTTCACTTTGATTCATTCAAAGAGAAGTTTGAAGACATGTCCAAGGAAGATCTCATCAAGGGAATCTATGGTTTCATGTTTGAGAACACGCTCAAGCGTTACCAGAAAGCGCAGGAAATTGATGTTACTCCGAAGAATCAATTCGACCGCGTTCAGGGAACCCGCGTTTCGGGCGGAATGCAGAAGTTCTTCATCAACCTCGGAACGATGGATGGTGCAAATGCCGGCGAACTCCTGAAGTTCGTTTCAAATGCCGCCGGAGTTGCCGGCAGAAATATCGGAAAGATCGATGCGAAAGAGAAGTTCTCATTCCTCGAAGTCTCTTCTGAATTCACAGATGCAGTTCTCGCCATGAAAGGTGAGATGTGGGGCAATCGCCGCGTTTCAATTGAACTTGCTTCACCGGCACCCATCGGAAACGGTGGAGGCGGACGTGCTTTCGGTGGAAACCGTGGGGGCGGCTATCGGGGCAAACCGTCTTACGGTGGTGGCGGATCACGCAGTCGTTACTAAGATTTTTAAAAGAGGGCCCGCTCATGCGGGCCTTTTTTTTTGTTGAGTGGGAAAAAAGTTCTACCTAGTTCTACGTTGCGGGATATTAGCCGACCATGTTAACTTGTTATTAGCACACAAAAATTAATAGTCTGGCTGAGCCGGACGAAATACAGGATGTATTTTGCGTGGAACTAAGAATGAATCGTAATACTCATGAGGAGTATGAAGAGGTTGAATCACCCTTCGCTCCTGCCTCTCATAAAACTGCTTCCGGTCGCCCCAGTAGCAGTAAACTTCGGTCGAAGAAAAACGTTTTCAACCGCCCCTTCGCGGCTGAATCGACGAATCCTCCTGCCGTGTTTGAAACAACTTCCAGAAGAAGGTCCGTAGGCCATCCGGATGATACTGATCTTATTCAGCATCGTTCATCTGAATTGTCTGAGACCGAGATTGAATATCTGGATGAAGAAGAAGAGGAAATTGAGACGCGTCCGGCGCGTGTTACCCCTCGAGCCCAGAAAAAACCGAAAGTCAGAAAAAATATTCTCGCTAAGCTCGGCTGGTCAGTGATCGGCCTTCTGGTTCTGCGCCTCATCTGCATGGATCGGGGAGTCTGGGATTATTTCACGACGGAAGGTGATATCAAGGAGAAGCAGACTGAACTTAAGAGCTATCAGGATGAGAACACTTCTCTTCGTACTGAGATCGTAAAAATTCAGTCAGACAAAAACTATCAGCGTCAGCTTGCCAAGGAACATCTTGGCGTCATTGCGGTAGATGAATTTCTGATTCTTTTCGCTGGTGAGACACCGGAGATTGAAGAGAAAAAAAATAATCAGATCTGATTTTTAATCAATTTTTCAAGAGGCTCACCTTTCCAGGTGAGTTTATCTCCGATCTTTAATCCAGCAGCGATTTTTGAGCCGGATTTCATTTCCAGCGTATGGCGACACCAGACTCCGCGGGCACGTGGAATCAGGGCCTCATTGTGGCGACCCTTATGGTGCTGAAGCTTTCTGACAATATCCAGAATCACGAGATTCTTATCGAGATAAAATAGGTCGAGATCAAAATAGGTATCTGGCATCCAGAAAAACTTATCTGAGTCCTCAGCATAGAGAAAAAGCATCCCCTCATCATCTTCAAAGTCCTCCGGCTGGACCCCGGAAAGGCCCTGTTCCTGTTCGGGTAAGGTTACGGCGAGCCTGGTGTAAATCGTCTGGCCCGATGGCGTAATGAGCTTCCCTTCCGGGCGAGTTTTCCGTGACTCACTTTGGCAAGAAAGAAGAGCAATCAGCAGGCAGGAGGTAAGAAATTTTGGCATGAGTTTTATCTCTAATTCAGGTATGATTCTGGGCACTTCATACGATAGTCAGGAGCCTCTCATTATGTCTAATGTTACATCCACGAGAAAAGAACTTTCAGGATCAATGAGAACTCATCACTGCGGTGAGCTTCGGGAATCTGACATCGGCAAAACCGTTACCCTCTGCGGTTGGATGAACAAGTACCGGAATCTCGGCGCGCTCCATTTCATCGATCTTCGTGACAAGTATGGCATCACCCAATTAGGCTTTGAATCTTACAAGGGTGACGTGAACGACCTCAGGAAATTTTCCCTGGAATCAGTTCTTCTTGCGACCGGCAAAGTGATCGCCCGTCCTGATTCGGCAAAGAACGCAAACATGGTCACGGGCCAGGTAGAAGTCCAGGTCGAATCGATCCGCCTTCTTTCACTTGCGGAAGAAGTGCCCTTCCTTCCTCACGGAATGGTTCAGGCGACAGAAGATCTCCGCCTTCGTTACCGCTATCTCGACCTTCGCTCGAAGAGGCTTCAGGATATTCTCGCTCTTCGTTCAAAATCGGTGAGAAAAGTACGGGAAGCCCTCTACGCTCTGGACTTCGTCGAAGTGGAAACTCCGATTCTTTATAAGACAACTCCTGAAGGGGCCCGTGATTATATTGTTCCTTCACGTGTTCATCCGGGAAAAGTTTATGCTCTTCCTCAGTCTCCCCAGACGCTGAAGCAGCTTCTCATGATTGCCAATACGGATAAGTATTTCCAGATCTGCCGTTGTTTCCGCGACGAAGACCTTCGCGCTGACCGCCAGCCGGAATTTACCCAGATCGACATCGAAGTCTCCTTCCCCACGCTGGAATACATGAAAAACCTCGCCACTCACGTCGTGAAGGGTGTCTTCGACATGCCGGAAAACTTCGAGATGAAATCCATCTCTTACGATGAAGTCATGAGAGATTACGGATCTGATAAGCCGGACGTCCGCTTTGGGCTTAAGCAATTCGTTGTGACTGACCTCTTCAAGGGTTCAACCTTCACTACCTTTGCTGAGGTAGCATCTTCCAAGTACGGAATGGTGAAGGGAATGTTTGTTTCGGCAAGCATGGGAACTCTCGCCCGGAAAGATATCGATGGCCTCGTTGAGATCGTGAAGCCTTATGGCGGAAAGGGTGTCGCCTGGTTCAAGGTGGAAAATGGTGCCGTGACCGGCGGTATTTCGAAATTCGTGGACGCACAATTGTTGAGCGCGCTCTCCGAGCGCGCAATAGCTCAGGGGAATGCGAAAGGGGACGGGTGGTTTTTCTTCACCGCTGACAAGAATGAGAATATTGCTCATGACTGCGCGGACGCTCTCAGAAGACACTTCGGTAAGACGTTTAATCTCATCAATCCGGATGTGTATGCCTTCCTGTGGGTCTATGATTTTCCCCTCTTCGATTACGATGCCGAGGCCAATTCCCTTCATGCCAAACACCATCCTTTCACGCGTCCGAAAGACGAAGATGTTGAACTCTATTTCTCCTCAGACAAGTCGAAAATCAAAGAGGTAAAGGCCTACGCATACGACATCGTCTGTAACGGATACGAGATCGGCGGTGGTTCGATGAGAATATTTGATAATACCCAGCAATCAAGGATGTTCGAGCTACTCGGATTTACTCCGGAAGATGCTCAACACCAGTTCGGTTTCTTCATTGAGGCGCTGAAATACGGAACTCCTCCGCACGCAGGTATGGCCTTCGGCATGGACCGGGTTACGATGCTTCTAGCGAAGACCGATTCCATCCGCGATGTGATCGCCTTCCCGAAGACCGCTTCGGCAACGGATCTCATGGCGAGCTCTCCTTCGAAGCCGAATCCGGCGCAGACCAAAGAGCTCGGCTTTCAGTGGTTAAAAGAGGAATAGTGGCATTTTAATTTGCCACTGAGCCTCTGTTTAGAGGGGTTGCTAATTGTTAGGCCCCCTCAAGAAACATTAATTTTAGAGATATAAAGAAGTCGTTCCTTGTAGTTAGGTGGCATCTCTCAACATCGCCCGTTTTGGCCGTGATAAAATGTTCGAAACGAAGAGAGCAAGATGCAAAAGTACCTCCTCCTGGTAGACCGGGAAGAAGACATTTTAGAATTACAGGAAGCCGCCCTTAAATATTTTTATGGCGGTGAGATTGTTACTTCACGTTCACGTGATGAAGCTGTGAAAGCTCTTACCCGTCTCGGGAATCCGGAAATCATCGTCGCCAATCTCCAGATATTAAAAGATGGCTTTCATACCTATCTGCACGAGAAGGGAGCTTATCTTCCTCTTATTGCAACTGGCGGGAAGGAAAGGAACGCTAAGCCTGAAGGGATGAATCTCATCACTTCGTTACTCGCGGGGCCGGTTTGTCCGGAAGAGCTATCGCATCTTGTGAAATCGTTCACTCAATCGCCACCGGAAAGTCCAACTCACATCCCGATAAAACTCAAAGTGGCTTGCGAAGTGGCTTCAGGGAAGTTTGATATTTATCTCAAGCTCTCCGGAACCAATTTTGTGAAATTCACCAATAAGGATTCCGAATTCACCCAGGCAGAAGCGGATAAGCTTTCTTCCAAGGGAATTACCGAGGTCTATCTCAAGGCTTCTGAAAGTCGCGACTTTCTGCGGGTCTGGGAAAACTGTCTCGCGCTCAAACTCTCAGATAGAAGAGAGGCGAGTGTCGATTCGATCATCGTGACCGATTGCCTCGAGCAGGTGGAAAAAATATCGCGTGCTTTCGGATGGTCATCCGAATCAGTCAGCGCTTCCCGGAAGATTATCCGTGACGCCATCGGGGCCCTGAATAAGGATGAGAGGATTTCCGCTCTTCTCAGAAAGAAATTCGCGGAGAGAAACAGTGCCTATTCCCATCACATTGGTCTTCTTTCTTATCTCACCTGTATCATGTGTTCAGAGCTCCAGATGGATGAATCATGTGAAAAACTCGTCCTGGCCTCCCTCATGCACGATCTTTCGCTCGACGATAGTCTCTATGGTGATATCGAAGAGTGGAACAAGCAGGCGAAGAACCTGAGTGATAAATCACCGGAGATTGTGCGCTTCCGGCTCCATCCACTCCACGCGGCACAGACAGCGCAAACGATAGATGTCCTGCCACCGGATGTGGAACAGATTATTCTTCAGCACCATGAAGCTCCGGATGGTTCCGGATTTCCGCGAGGATTGACTGCAAATCGGATCCACTATCTTGCTTCGGTATTTATTATCGCTGAGGACCTGGTGCACTTCCTGGATGATGGCGAGGCACTGGAGACAAGCTTGAAAGACTTCCTCACCTGGGGTGAGAACCGTTATCAGCAGGGTAATTTCAAAAAGATCTTCGACGGCATCAAGGCCAGAGTCGCTTAAGCCGCTTCCGCGTATTCCTCAACCACTTCGTCTTTAACCAGCGTCCGCACATCCGGAGCGGCGATTTCTTTCTGGGCGACAAGTTTCTGCCATAGATAATCGTGGGCCGAAATCTTTCCGGGCATTTTTTTTGCCAGGACAAAAGAAAGACCAAGAGTAAGGAAGAGAGAAAGGGACATCAGCGCCCATTGAAAAGAACTGCGAATATCGTGTTCCTTCATGGTGATCCGGCATTTGGTCTTTCGCATGCCGTAAGTCTGGCCATGATTAAGATAGTAACAGGTAAAGAAGTAAGCTATCGCAATCGAGGAAAATGAGAGTGCGTTGAGCGAGGTAAGATCGCTCATGTACCAGATCTTCTTCAGGCTACTGGTGGTGAGGAATAGCTTCACCGAGGCCTTGAAGAAAGTGGCCACGACGCTGTTCAAAACCATGATCGTCCAAAAATCGATGAAAAGCCCTGCGAGAAAACGACCGGTAAAACTTTTCTCCGCAGAAGGTGAGAGTGAGTTTTTCGGAAGTTTGATTTCTTTGACAGCTAAATCGGAGAGATTAAATGGGGCCATGTTTACCTCAACTATCGTTTCGGTAAATGGCCCCGGAATGTGAGTCTATACGGGATGAATTCTGGTCTTCATTTCATGCAGCTTCTGAAGCGCTTGAAGCGGAGTGAGGTTCATCACATCCAGCGTCTGCAGATCCTGTTCTAAGTCCGCCAAATACGTGGGAACTGCAGGAGTACCGGTGAAAAAAGTCAGTTGGTCGGGTTTTATCGCGTTCTGGATAATATCCTTGCCGACATTGCCCTGGTTTTTTTCAAGGCCCTTCAGAATTTCGCGCGA
>JAKFFP010000327.1:0-7140 GCA_036675045.1 Bacteriovoracales bacterium
TTCAACTGTTACCTTGTAACCAGCAGAGAGATTTGCGTTCTGGACATAATCAAGATGCGGCTGACGACCGAGTTTTCCTTTAAGGAACGTTTCGATCTTCGTCTTGAAGGCCGGATCAATCTGAGCATCGTTGCCCTCAATTGTACCCTTCATGAAGCCGCGACGCTCATCATCCATCACGATCACTTCTTTAATAATGAGAGGAAGAATCCCGATTCTTTTTTCATCGATGAGATAGCGAACCGTCTCTGTCGTGATGGGAGAAAGATTGAGCTTCTTGGCCACTTCGCCGAAAACAGCTTTTTTCTCATCCATTGTGAAGAGCTCAAGGAACATGATGTTCTCGAGGTCATTCGACTTATTAATCACTTCTGTGAGCTTTGTGAGCTCTTCCGCGATATTGATTTTTTTGTCATCACCAAGCTCAAGCAGAGACTTGGCGTAAACTCGTGCTACAGCTACTTCTTTCATTATTTAAGTCCCTGGAGAAGCTTGTTAGAAGCTTTGCTCTGATAGTCTTTATTGGTTTTGATAGTAGTTTTGGTTTTTGCAATTACCTGGTTCAGAAGTTCCGCATTGAGCTCATCCATGATCGCCTTCTTGTCGGCTGCAATCTTCGAAGTGGCATCAACTTTCATTTTCTGAATTTTATCTTCCGTTTCTTTCGCGAGCTTTTGCTCAAAGGTTTTCACATCGGCTTCTGACTGGTCATTGAGGTTTTTCATTTCTGAAGAAAGATTGGTGATCTTTCTCTGCTCGTTCTCAAGCATCATCTGAGCTTCTTTTGATTTGAGGCTCGCGCGCTCAAGAGTATTCGTGATCTCTTCCGATTTCTTGGTGAATGAATCACTAAGTGGTTTCTTCAGTTTCCAGACCAGGAAGCCAGCAAGAAGAGCAACGTTAACCGCAGGTGCAATGAGGTCAGCAGCAGATCCGTGTCCGCCATCACCGGCCGCAAAGGCAGAAGCAGAGAGGAGAAGTGCGTATGTAGCTATTAAACGCATATGTTTCCTTATTGAAGAATCTTATTAACGAGTGACTGGGCAAGAGTATCGGCTTCCGCCATGTACTTCTCACGGTTTCCGGAAACTTCCTTCGCGAAAGTATTTCTGGAAGAGTCGACCTGGGCGCCAACTTCTTTTTCGGCTTGCTTGTACTTGTCAGTAAATGTCTGCGCGATCTTCTGCTTCTTATCAGTTGATTCTTTAAGTGCACGACGTTGAGTTTCGTCGATCTTGGCCTTGTACTCAGCCTTCATGCGCGAAACTTTTTCGATCGTCTCGTCTGCAGAGCTTTCCAGCTTCACGGTCTTCTCTTCACGTGTCTCAAGAACTTCCTGAAGACGACCCAAGAAAAGGAACTGAGCGAGAATAAAGACTACACAGACAATAATGAACTGAGGAAGGAGAGACGAATCCACACCAAGTTGTGTGAAAATGGCCTGAACGGTTTCCATTCTTTTCTACCTTAATGAAGCGAATTTAATTTGCAGTAATTTTTAAGCTTTAGCGGGATTTTCGTCAAGGACTTAGGGTCTATTTTTTGTCCTTCATCTTCGTTATTCCGTGGAAGATAACGCCTTCTTCGACAATGAGACTCGGACTTGTGACAGTTCCTTCGAAACGCGCTGGGCGTCTAATCTCAACGCGGGAAGATGCTTTGATGGTTCCCTTCACGGAACCCGAAATAATGACAATGTTGGCATTGATATCGGCATTGATAACGGCACCCTCAGAGATAATAAGGGTGTCGTTTGAAAAGATACTTCCGGTGACGAAGCCAGCGATGCGTACTGTTCCGCTAAAGGACAGGTTTCCTTCAAATTTGCAGCCTTCCTCGATGATGGCGCAAATATCGTTCTTACGGGCCAAGTGTCCTCCAGGACGGAATTACTTCATGAGATAAGAAAATATATCATTAAATTCAGCTTCGTTGCTAAATTTGATGGTGATTTCCCCGGCGCCGTTCTTCTTGGACTTAAGGGCAAAGTGGTAACCGGTCTTCTGCTCAAGCTTATTTCTGAGCTGAGTGTATTGCTCTGCGATAAACTTGTTCACGGTTCCGGTCTTTTTAGTCGGCTTCTTAGAGTTCTTGGCCAGCTCTTCCAGCTCGCGGACCGAAAGTGTTTTTAAAACTACTTCATTCGCCAGGCGCTTCACGATTTCGTCATCACCGATCGCACAGAGAACTTTGGCGTGACCAAATGAGAGCATGTCTTTCTGAAGAGAGACGATAACTTCTTTCGGAAGTTTCAGAATACGGAGGAAGTTTGCGATCGTTGAACGCTCTTTCCCGATTTTCTTCGCGACTTCTTCCTGGGTAAGTTCGAACTCATTCATGAGCTGGAAATATGCGAGGGCTTCTTCGACACAGTTAAGATCAGAGCGCTGAACGTTTTCAATGATCGACATG
The DNA here is from genome assembly GCA_036675045.1 of Bacteriovoracales bacterium. Classification (GTDB taxonomy): domain Bacteria; phylum Bdellovibrionota; class Bacteriovoracia; order Bacteriovoracales; family Bacteriovoracaceae; genus Peredibacter. The sequence continues at coordinate 2,413 of JAKFFP010000327.1, forward strand.
ACCATGGCATCACGCTTAGTCGCGCGTTTCACGATCACCGGAAGTTTCGTAAGTCCCGCCATCTTCGAAGCGCGGAAGCGTCTTTCACCGGCAACGATTTCAAACATGCCGTCTTTCTCAATTACGATAAGGGGCTGGATGACTCCGTTCTCTTTAATAGACTCAGAAAGCTCAAGGAGATCTTTCTCTTTAAAGATTTTTCTTGGCTGGCCCTTATTGGCCATGAGTTTTTCTACATCCACGAGGAGTGGTTGAGTTTCAATTCTTGTTTCGATCTTCGGTTCTATAGGGGCAGCCGGAGAATCAACATGGAGTCCTGGGTGTCCACCGAGGAGAGCCGCCATACCTTTGCCGAGTTGTGGTGTTTTCTTTTGCATAGAAATAGCTCCTATTGATTAACCTGATAGTCTTCAAATTTAGGGATCTGAGTATTGATCGGCATCTTTGCTTCTGGTTTCTTCTCTGACTTCAGGATGATTTCCCGGGCAAGAGAAAGATAAGCTTCACTGCCTTTCGATGTGATGTCGTAAAGAATGATTGGTTTTCCAAAGCTCGTGCACTCAGAAAGTTTTACGTTTCTTGGAATGATCGACTTAAGAATATCGTCCTTAAAGTGAGTCATGAGATCGTTCGCCACGAGTTTGCAAAGATTGTTTCTGGAATCGTACATCGTGAGAAGAATTCCCTCGAGCGCGAGCTTCGGATTCAGCGATGCGCGGATAAGTCTAACTGTGTTCAGTAACTGAGCAAGGCCTTCCATCGCAAGATATTCTGTCTGCATCGGAATGAGATAAGTGTGAGCAGCAGAGAGAGCATTTACCGTGAGAAGGTTCAGCGATGGAGCGCAATCAATAATGATGTAATCATATTTGTGTGCGATCGCTTCGAGCGCAGTTTTTAATTTTGATTCGCGCGCGAACATGTGAACGAGTTCAAGCTCCGCACCCACGAGATCATTATTAGAAGGACAGAGTTCCAAGAGCGGAAGCTCAGTTGAATAAATGCAGTTTTCGAAATTCTCTTCATTAATAAGAGCGTGATAAACATTCGCTTTCGAAAATGTATCCTTCTCTACTCCGAGACACGAACTCGCATTCCCCTGGGGATCGAGATCGATTAAGAGTGTTCTCTTTTCTGCTGCGGCGAGGCATGCGGCAAGGTTGACTGAAGTGGTCGTCTTTCCAACGCCACCTTTTTGGTTAGCAATCGCAATGATTTTAGCCATTTAGATCCCCGCTTAAGATTGTTTTTAGGTAGTAAAATTAGAGAAAATCCGAGAGTTTGACAAGGGTTTTAGCTGTTCCACGTGGAACATTCTTCGAACTAAAGCTTACAAGGAAACGCTGCTGTGTGCCGGGAACTTGGATCTCTTGGTTTTCACGTAAGGTCCAATCAGTCAGCTTCGCCAGCGACTTCTCCTCGAGCTCCAGGAAGTTTGGGCCCTTATAAAAAAATACAGAAAATTTATTGGAATTGCGATGAATGTTCGGAAGGTAATCAGCAACAGTGCCCACTGCTTTAAAAGTAATCGTCGCCGGATGATCAAAGAAGAAATCTTCCAGTCGCGAATGAACCAGCTTCACATTGGTGAGCCCCAATTCGTCGGCAATCAGTTTGACCGCATCGACTTTCTTCCGCTTACTTTCGACTCCTACAAACTGAACATCAGGAAGGAGCTTTGCCAGGGGAAGAATAGGGAAACCACCACCGAAACCGACATCAACCACCAACTTGGTTTTTGCGACTTCTGCCTTGAAGAGTTCCGACTGGAGATAAGGGTTTATCGAATCAAGAATCTGCTTATGATAGAACTCATCCGGATCCAGGATATTAGTAAGATTAAGCCCGGCGAGCCTGGTCTTGAGTACATGGAGATAGCGAATAGAGAAATCGAGCATCAAAGCGCCTTGGCGGCCACAACGGCCAGGGTAGCAGGACGGATTCCCTCGATAAGCTTTAATTGCCCGAAGGTCTCCGGACGTATGCGAGAGATCCTCTGCTTACATTCAAATGAGATGTTCCCGGAACCCACGATTTCTTCCCAGTTCACCCTCATGGCATCCATCTTCTTCAGGCGCTCATATTGGTTCTCAGAGCGCTTAATATAGCCATCGTATTTCTTCGAAATGGCCACGGTACGGACGAGATCATAGGGAAGAGCGATCCCGTAAAGGGACAATATTCTCTCGAGAGCAGAAACGGGATTGAGCCATGCCTGCCGCAGAATTTCAGAAACGGTCTTGCGCCCCGAAAGCTTCTGCAGTTCACCCTCGCCCGAGAATTCCTTCATGAGAACGGAGTCCTCCGGAATGGTCGTTTCGTCACAAAATCTTATCAGGAGGTCGTATTTTTCCAGAAATTCTCTCTGAAACTGGTCGAGCCTGGTATTGAGGAGAAGCTGCTGGCGATAAGGCGCCATACGAAGAAGTGTATTGTCTTCCCGGATGAAAAGCCGGTTCTCAGAGCGCGCCGTAAAGAGCCGATAAGGCTCGTCTCTGGTATTAGAAGTGAGATCCTCGATCATGACCCCGATATAAGACTCGTGCCGACTTAGGATGAGTGGATCAAGACCCAAAAGAGAAAGAGAAGCGTTTACTCCGGCGATATATCCTTGTCCTGCGGCCTCTTCGTATCCCGAAGTACCATTTACCTGGCCCGCAAAATAGAGCCCAGGAAGTTCCTGGTGCTCAAGAGAGATACTGAGCTCCGTCGTATCGAGAACATCGTATTCTACGGCATAACCATAGACTTCGATCTGAGCATTCTCGAGACCATCCATTGAGCGCACATAGGCTTCCTGGACATCTTTCGGAAGCGAAGAGGAAATCCCGGAAGGATAAACGGTATTGCAATTGAGACCCTCGGGTTCAATAAAGACGTGGTGAGAGGTCTTTTCCGGATAACGGAAGGCCTTGTCTTCGATCGAGGGACAATATCTGGCCCCCACACCCTGAATCTGGCCATTGAACATGGGAGAACGCTCGCGATTGGAACGAATAATCTCCATCGTCTCGGCATTGGTATGGGCGAGATAGCAGGAAACCTGTCTTGCCTCACGGGTAAACGGATCATTTAAAGAGTGAAAATTCCGCACACCCGAATCAGATGGCTGCTCTTCAAGTTTTGAATAATCTATTGAATCCCGATGAAGGCGCGGTGGAGTTCCGGTCTTGAATCTTTGGGGTCTCGTCTTGATGGAAGCCAATAAATCCTGGAGTCCGGAAGATGGTTCAACTCCTACTCTTCCTCCCAGGGTCTGATCGGATCCAGTGTGAAGCTTTCCATTCAGAAAAGTTCCCACCGTCATAATGATTTTCTTGGCCCTATAGGAGCGGGCAGTGGTTGTAATCTCAAAACCGGGAGAAATACTAAGAACCTTTTCGCGAATAACGGAGATATTGGGAATGGCACCGATGAATTCCTCAGCTTTTTCAGAATAGAGATCCTTATCAATCTGAACCCGGCTGGACTGAACCGCAAAACCCTTAGACTCATTCAGTGTACGGTACTGAATTCCAGCTTTGTCAGCGAGAATTCCCATAAGTCCACCAAGAGCATCGAGCTCCCGAACAACTTGGCCCTTCCCGACTCCACCCACAGAGGGATTACAGGGCGCAGACCCGAGTCCCACACCGGGAATGGTGAGAATGGCGACCTGCAGATTAAATTGTGAGGCGATGTAGGCTGCTTCGATTCCAGCGTGGCCACCACCGACAACAATAATGTCGAAGTTCATAATTTTGATTGTTCCACGTGGAACATTTTCATTTTCCGATGCAAAAATTGCTGAAGATTGAATTCAAAACTTGTTCGGGAGAAATTATACCTATGACCTCTGAAATGCAATGCCCCACGGCATTTAATTCGGCAGAGAGAACGGCCACGTCGTGCTCGGTCTGGGCCAGGGGAACATATGTCGATAAAATTTGTTTTACCTGTAATATCAGGTGCTTGTGGCGATCGAGCAGGATGGGCTGATGAGACATCGCCTGTAAGTATTTTTTGTTTACAGCGTCTTTGAACACTTTCTCCCAGTCTGGCGACAGCTGAGGCAAACTCATCGCCCCTATAGAACCAAGCCCGGGATGAGCTGCTTCGACTTTTTTCCGGGCCTCGGAAAATCCCGGAAGATCAGAGTGGGTGAAATAAACAAGGTCGAAATTCTCTTTTACCAGCGCAGAGAATCCTTCGTTCATCTCAAATGGATTAATGAGAAGCACTTTGAAAAAACTGTGCTCGAGTTTTTTCTTCGCACGCTTTACACCTTCAGCTTCAATCTGATCACTCGCCTCTCTCATGCCGGCGGTATCTACCAGGCGATATTTCACACCCTCAATTGCCAGATATTCAGAGAGGTAATCCCGTGTCGTTCCGGCAACGGAAGAAACAATCGCGCGCTCTTCCGCGAGCAGGAAATTAAAGAGCGAGCTTTTGCCCGCATTCGGAAGGCCCGCAATCACGATCTCCGGCTGAATAAGGTTGGCATCCTGGTGCTCGACTCTTTTTACGAGGGTCTGGAACTTTTTTCGGAAATTCTCGAGGGAAACGAGGTAATGCTCACGAGCGGCTTCTTCACCAACGTCTTCGCTGAAATCAATGGAGAGCTCGAGCGAAGATTTGTGTTTTAAGAATAAATCCCAGAGCTCGAGATAAATTTCGTGGAGATTCCCCGAGAGAAGTGAAAGTCCCTGGTCAAGAGCGTACGAAGAATTGGCATTGAGAAAAAGA
>JAKFFP010000215.1:0-7104 GCA_036675045.1 Bacteriovoracales bacterium
TCGGCCACGGCGTGTGGCTCCAGCTCGAACAGCTCGAGCGCATCGCCGACGACGACGTCGACGAGGCTTCGCCCGCATCGGAGGATGTCGCCTGGACGGCGTCGGAGATCGAACCACGCGGACTGACCGACGAGAAGTTCCGAACCTGCCCCGTGTGCAGCCAGACATTGCGCAAGGACGTATGGCGATACGGGTCGGGCGTCGTCATCGACGTGTGCGACGAGCACGGTGCCTGGGTCGACTCGGGTGAGATCGAGCGCATCGAGTCGTGGGAAGAGGCCTGGGATCGGCACACCTCGGCTACCGCGGACTGATCGCTCAGCGCGTCGGCCCGTGGCGATTCGCGTCGATCACGCCGCGCGGCGTCGATCGCTGGTGCCGGGGGCGGTGCCGCCCTCGGGCTTGACCTCGCCGATGCGCACGAGGTGCACGAGCGCGTCGACGACCGTCGGGTCGAAGCGCGAGCCGGCGCCACGCGTCAGCTCCTGCATCGCGTCGAACAGGCTCATCGCCTGCCGATAGGGGCGGTCGCTCGTCATCACGTCGAAGGCCTCCGCGGCGAGCACGATGCGCGAACCGAGCGGGATGTCCTGGCCGGCGAGACCGAGCGGGTAGCCGGTGCCGTCGAAGTGCTCGTGGTGGTGTCGCACCCAGCCGGCGATGTCACCGAGGCCGGCGTTCATGACGATCTGTGCGGACAGGTCGGGGTGTCGCTTGACCTGCTCGAACTCGGCGGGCGTGAGCTGCCCGGCCTTCTGCATGAGCGACTGCTCGAGGCCGAGCTTGCCGACGTCGTGGAGGAGACCACACAGGTACATCTGTCGCGCGAACGCATCGTCATAGCCCAGCTCCGTGGCGATGCGCGCGCTGATGCGGCCGACGTTCTCGGAATGCTCGCTGCCCATGCCCTCGAGCGTGTCGACGGTCTGCACGAGCATCTTGGCGGCCTTGAGCTGGCTGTCACGCTCGCGGGTGTTGACGCGATCGTCCTCGGCGACGTTCGAGACCTTGCCCGGATCGAACACGACGGTGTGCTTCTTGCCGTTCATCTTCGCCGCGTACGCCGAGCTGTCGGCGAGCTGGTAGAGCATCGCCTGCTCGCGGGCGTGGATCGGGAAGGTCGCGATGCCGCCCGAGAAGGTCTGCACCGTCGAGTTCGGGCCCGCGGTGGCGAGCACGTCCATGATTCGGTCCATGACGACCTTCGCCTCTTCGGGCGAGGTCGACGGGAAGATCACGCCGAACTCCTCGCCGCCAAGCCGCGCCGGCAGGTCGTAGGGCCGCAGCGTCTGCTGGAACGCGTGCGCGGTGCGGATCAGCACCGCGTCGCCTTCCTGATGACCGTACGTGTCGTTGACGGCCTTGAAGTCGTCGAGGTCGATGATCGCGATGGTGGTCATCTCGCCGGTGCGCGAGCAGCGGTACAGCTCGGCGGCGAGCGCCTCCTGGAAGTAGCGGTGGTTGCGCAGCTGGGTGAGCGGGTCGCGCGACGCGCGCTCCTGCTCGAACTGAAGCGCCTGGTTGAGCTGCATCGTCAGCGCCGCGTTCTCCTGCTCACGCGACTGCAGCGCACGAGCCATGCTGTTGAAGTCGGCCATGAACTGGTTAGGGTTTGCGGCTGCCTGAGCAGAAGTCAGTTTGATATCTGAATCCTTAACCATCTTCCCTTTCTTGGAATCAGAGCTGGTATCAGTAGTTGTGATACCCATCTTGAAATCAACGTCCATGTTGATGAACTGGGTGATGAATGAATCGAAGTTGCTACCAAGGTCAGACTGTTCATCGGACATAGATCCCGAGTTATCGATGATCCACATGATGTCGAGCTTCTTGGTTTCTTCAGCCGACTGCTGAAAGTTTTCGGTTACGTCTTCGTAAGTCACTCCACCAGTAGTTTCACCGGTTGTTGATCCACCAGTAGTATCACCGGTTGTTGAACCACCAACTGTACCGCCTGTAGTGTCTCCGCCTGTTGCACCGCCAGTTGTATCACCGGTTGTTGATCCACCTGCAGTTGTACCAGTCGAAGAGCCACCAGTAGTGCCGTCAGTAGTACCGCTGGTCACCCCCGAATCCACTCCACCTTGAGCAGAACCATCCGTGCCCGAAGTCTCGCCTCCAGTGCTTCCACCAGATGTTTCACTGATGGTGTCCGGAACCGGATCTTTTAAATAGTCTTTTTCGTAGAATTCTTCTTTGTTACAAGCGGTAACGCTCGCTAAGAAGAGAAGAGTCATCGCGATTTTGTTGACGTTAAGAACCGTCGTTTTGGCGAACCAAAATCCATTTGTAAGTGAGTGTTTCATGGTTTTCCCAGAAACAGACTGTTAAGCCATGCGGTTCTTTCTGATTTCGGGATCAACATACGTGCAGCGTGAAATAACGTCCAACAACAAAATCAGAAAAAAAGAATTTTATTACTTAATACGGATTCTACTCTCCTGATTAAAGATATCAACTGGGATGCAGCTGAATAATCGTGAATTGCCGGGAGTATGAACCTTTAGAAGTACGTTGCCTCTAATCGGTGACAGCTGTGAAAACCAGAGCCAAAGGTAGTTGGCAGTGGAAGTATCAGAAACCTAACAGAAGTCTGGACCCTGGTTTCTTTTCGAGTTTGGACCAGGCCCGGCGAACATTATCGATATCGTTACCAACGATCATCTCGCAGGTCCCATTATCGCCGGTGAAATTGAGACGGTTAAAAAACTTCATTTTCCGGAGTTCGGATAAGTGGAGCGTCCCGACCTTGGGACATTCAACAACAAATGAGCCGATATAAGTCGGGGATCTCTTTTTTATCTCAAACTGAAAGAGTTCCTGACCTTCGAGGGCATCGTACTTTTCGCCACCGACCGAAACGGCCTCAATATTATAGTGGCCGGCAGGAAGCTCGATATCCGATAAAGTTGTTTCGACCCGGATGAATTCTTTCTTACCAGATACACGGTGAGAAAGGGCGAATTCAACATCCAGAGGATAGATCAGATGCCAGACCGCCTGACTTTTCCGGGGGGATTTTGCAGTCTTTATGACGGCCTTCTTCACCGGCTTCGTCACACGTTTCATTTTCTTTTCCACCTGGGGACCAGGTTTCCCGGGTTCAGGTTTCCGGAAAGAAGCACATCCGGGAAGGAAAATGATAAGTGCCAAGACAATCATGGTTCGCATGTCTATACTATATCACCATGACGTCAGTGTATTCAATGACTTCTCAAAAATGGAAAGACTTTCTTCTGGAAAGCGGAGCATCTCCCTCCACTCTTCCGTTCTGGCTCGAAGGTCTCTACCGCAATCAGGATATCTGGAAAAAGCATATTTCCCCGGACTTCCTGGGCCGTGTCCGTGAAAAATTCGATTTCTCACTTCCTGAGATCACAAAGATACAGGAAGCTTCTGACGGGACGACGAAGTTTCAGATGAAAATGCCTGACGGTCTTGAAGTTGAAACAGTTCTTATTCCCTTTCATAAACGCTACACCGTTTGCCTTTCCACTCAGGTCGGTTGCGGTATGAATTGTTCCTTCTGCTATACCGGAACCATGGGTTTGAGAAGGAATTTGACTGCCGGAGAAATTGTGGGCCAGTACCTGAAGGCCCGTGAATACCTGAAACAAAATGATCCCAAGGCCCCTACTCCCAGAATCGTTTTCATGGGCCAGGGAGAACCGCTTCACAACGCCGCTGAAGTCAGAAGCTCAGTGGAAATCCTGAATGACCCGAAGATGTGTGATGTGGGCGTGAGACAGATGACACTATCGACGGTGGGATATCTGCCGGGAATGGACGAATTGAAATCATTTCCACGGATCAATATCGCACTATCCCTTCATTCTCCCTTCGATGAGGAAAGAAATCTCCTCATCCCGATTAATCAGAAATACAAATTGCAGGACGTTCTTTCAAAACTCGATGAGCTCCCGCTTCTTTCCCGTCAGTTCATAACCTTCGAGTACCTTCTGGTGAAAGACTTTAATATGTCCGAGCGCCATGCCGATGAGCTGGCACTTCACCTGGGCCCGAGAAAGGCCATCATGAATCTTATTCCCATGAATCCTTTTCCCGGCTCTCGCTGGGAAAGGCCCGCCGCCGAAGAAGTGGAAAAGTTTAAAGAGCTCCTGGTGAAAAGGAATCTCAGAGTGATGGTGAGAGGCACAAAAGGTGATGATATCCTTGCTGCCTGCGGGCAACTCAGGGTAGAAGGAAGTTCCAGGAGGAAACATGTCTGATTCAACATACGATGCCCGTTTCTCCGGAATCGGAAGACTCTATGGTCTTCGCGCACAGGAAAAGATCCGGACCGCTTCTGTCCTCGTGATCGGAATTGGTGGCGTCGGATCCTGGGTCGCTGAATCTCTCGCCCGCACCGGAATCGGAGCACTCACGCTGGTTGATCTCGATGATGTTTGTGTGACCAATGTGAATCGTCAGGTTCATGCGATCACCAGTACTGTCGGAAGATTCAAAGTGGAAGTCATGAAAGAAAGACTCATGGAAATTCATCCTTACTGCGACATCGATATCAAACAGTGTTTTTTCAGTCCCAAAAATGTCGAAAAAGTTTTTGATAAAAAATACGATTTCGTGGTCGACGCTTGTGATGACTTCACTAATAAGTGTCACCTGATTGATCACTGCCGGAAAAACAATATTCCCATGATCGTCATGGGAGGTGCTGGCGGGAAGATCGATCCCCTTCAGGTGCGGGTGACCGATATGTCCTTCTCCCAGAATGACAGATTACTCGCGCGACTCCGAAAAAAGCTCCGGCAGGAATTCGCGTTTCCGAAAGAGCACGAAGGAGACTTCGGGATCTGGGCGGTGTGGTCCCACGAACGCGCGGTCTATCCCACTTCCACTGGCTGCACCACTCATAAGCCGCCGGGTTTTGCCAAGAACATGGACTGTAACGAAGGCTTTGGTTCTGCAAGTTTTGTGACGGGTGCCTTCGCTTTCGCCACGACTTCAATTGTGATTCGTGAACTCACGAAAGGATTTGTTGATGTTGAAGTTTCTGAATGATGTAAAAAACTTTCTTACGAATACCGCAAAGGATCCCCGGATCCCTGATCGTGACAAAAAAATTCTTCTGGCGATGATTGCTCTTCTTATTTCACCATTAGATATCATCCCTGACTGGATTCCCATCTTCGGCGTTCTCGACGACGTGATCATTCTTTCCGTGATCCTCGATTATTTCTTTTCGGTGCTTGATCAGAACGTGCTTCTGTCTCACTTCCCCTGGGGAATGAAAAGTTTCGTGCGCCTGAAATCCATCACGCATGTCACTCAGTTTTTTGTGCCTAAGATTATCAAGAAGAAGCTCTGGAAGTACGTGGGCTCTCCGTACTGATTACATTCCGAGGAACTCGGACACAGATTTTGTCGGTACGTGAGTATAGTGGGGAGCAATCACACTGAGATCACTCTCAATGGCAGAGAGTTGTTCCTGGGCCAGATCGTCTGTGGGGTCGGCCACTGTCACTGAAGCCGGGGCCCTGTCATTTTTAGATTCTGTCTGAACGGGAATGCGTGCCTTGGCCTTTTCCGCCTCTTCTGCTGAAATCATATTAGACTTCACCATCTCATCGATCAGAAGGACTGCTTCATCCTTTGATACCTGGGCCTGGGCAGTGGCAGAAAAAACAAAAAGAAGAGTAATAAGAATCCGCATACGTTCACCTCGTTAGAGATTATCGGTGAACACGGGCGCATACTTGACCAATTCCGACGGATCGCTGCTTTTCCACTGGCTTAGCAGCGGGAAATGTGGCCCGAAAATTCGCCACGAACTTAGGATTTGCCCATTATTTGAGGAGTTTTAGTGGAAGTTCAGGATTTTATAGGAGCGGGTTTCTTTGGGAGTCTCGACTTCGAAATTTTCACCGACCTTAAGACCTAACATGGCATCTCCAATCGGAGAAAACACCGAAACGACAACAACGGCATCGTCATGAATCTTGAGAAGCGTTCCTCCGGCAGTGGGAATGAGAAAATAAAGCATCTCTCTATCACTGAAGGAAAGTTCCACCAGGGCACCAATACCGATCTCCCCCATGCGGGAACTGGCGTCCAGATCCACTTCTTCCAGTATCTGGATTTCCAGATTCAGCTCCTCTACTCTTCTGGCCTCAGCACTGGCGAGATAAGACGCTTCGAGGGCGCGGGTGTCGTATTTACTCTCGGCCTTAAACTCCGGGTCGGTGGCAAAGTTTTTCTGCTCAAGAGCTGAGCGCGTGAGATGAGTGAGTTCCTCGCGCGCCTTTTTCAGAAGCTCATCGAGGAGTGCTCGTTTAATAATAGAGGCCGAGCTGGAATTCAATCAGGCCCCGCAACATTTTTTGTATTTTTTCCCTGAGCCGCATGAGCAGACGTCATTGCGGCCAAGCTTTGGTTCAAGACGCTTCACCGGCTGAGCGCCATGAATCTGGCCCTCTTTAAACTTCCAGTCACCGCCATCTTTCTGGAAGAGAGATGTTTCATGGTGGCGAAGTTCAGTTCCGGAAGCCTTGTCCTTATAATGAGCGATGAATTCAACGATACCCGTGTTGTCAGCTGTCTCGCCTTTCTGGGTTTTCTTGATCTCAAGTCCCTTCCACTCTGAGCTCTCGGCCCACTTCAAGGCTTCTTCCTTGTCAAAAGTTTCCTGCGAAAGTGTGATCTGAGTCTGGTCAATATAATCGATCGCTTTGACCACGTAGGCGGTGTAACGGGCGCGCATAAGTGATTCAGCGGTCGGTGCTTTTTTCTTACCGGTGATGAAGGGCGCGCAACAAGCATCGTAATTAAGCTGTTGCTGTTGATCGAGTGTGCGACATGGGCAAAGTGACATGAATGGCTCCTGTGAATTTCCCTATTATCGAGGTAAGATGAAAAAGATTCAAATCAATAATTAAGGCTCAATGAATCAAATAAAACGGATTCCTCTACCCATAGATTCCCATGTGGAAGAAATTCTCTCGGCGGGGAAAAATCATCCGACTCTTCTTGTTAGGGCCTCGCCCGGATCAGGCAAGACCACCCGCCTGCCCTGGGCCCTCACCGCTTTGACCTCAAAAAAAGTCATTGTCCTGGAACCAAGAAGGCTCGCCGCCAAGCTCGCAG
>JAKFFP010000270.1:0-7077 GCA_036675045.1 Bacteriovoracales bacterium
ATGGATCTACATGCCTCCTTTGTGGGCCGATGCCTACATCAATCAGGGATACGCATTTTTTTATAAGTTCACCAACTATAAGGAATACTATAAATCGTCGCGGGTTCCCTGGCTGATGATTTTGTTTTATGTGCAAAAACTTTTCGGTCCCTATCTACTTACTCCCGTCGTCGTGGTCGGCGGATGGATTCTTGCAGGTCTCAGTTATTTTTTCTTATTGAGTCGTTTTGCCAACAGAAGCGTTGCCTTATTTATTCTTCCCTGGATTGTGTTCTTTCCTGCGCTGGTGGGAACATATGCGGGTGGAGGAACGTATCAAAACCCGGCTTCACTGATCTACATGAATCTCAGTTTGATATTCTGGCTTGGCTCATCTTCCTCGCAGACAAGAATGAATACTTTCTTGAGTGGATTTTTTCTCGCCTGCACCCTTTTCACGAATATCGTTTACGTCAATCTTCTTCTGATTTACCCGATGCTTGATAACTCAATGGGCCGTAGCTTCGATCGTAAGAAGTACTTCTGGCTATTCGCCGGCGCAGTGTCCGGAACATTCTTTTGGTGCGTCCTTAATTATGCACATGGAAGATCATTTGTATTTTTCAGTACGCTTTTCCGGGCGCTCGGGAAATACCTGGGGAACTCAGACAATCAGCTTTCCTGGTGGAAACCATTGAGTTTTAAAATGTTCTTTGGACTCAGCTTTGGTCCATATCTTTCGTTTCATGTTTGCCTGTTTATAATTTCAGTCACTCGTCTTCTGATTCTTTTCCGCAGGAAACACCTTCGGGACTTAATTGTGACCTTAAATTATGCCGCGCTCTTTGTTTTGTGGGTTTTCTGGCAGGCAATTGGACAAACCTCGCTCGTGCCGGCAGACTTTATTCATCCTCTTCAGCTTCCGGCGTTTCTCATGATTGCTGACTGGTTGAGGCAATCCCGTGGCGACATCCCTCCACCATGGAAAACATGGGGACTAATAATTTTCGTGCTCTGGTGTGCTCTACTCTATTCGGTACCCATTAAAGTGAAGTTCGGCATTTATTCCGGATACATTGTTCCTCTGGGCTATGGACTGATTCTGATAAGTCTCGGACTCCTTTTCCTCATTCGTAGTCCGAAATGGGCCACGGCCTTGTCGGCTATGGCCCTTGCCTTTACCTACTCCGTTTTCTCGCATGAGCCGCGCCATCCATTTGCCACTTGTCATTACCGCTCGGAAGCCCACGATGCGGTTATCAGCATTGTTGTAGAATTGCAGAAAATGGAACCAAATCCCGGCAATGTCTTTTACTATGGGTCAGATGAAATTTTCGCTCCCCGGATAACTACCTGCGGACGATTGGGACCGGCCCCTATTTACAAAATCATGGAAACGTCGAGAGACATCATGGGACATAATTTATCTTACAAGATACCAGCACCGAAAATTGACGAGCTCAGGAAGTCTGACTACAAAGACCTGCTCAAACGTAGTGGATTATTAGTTCTTTTTCCCTTTCAATCGTTAGAACACAAAAAACAGTTCTTGCAGAAAACGAAGGACCTTGGCATCGAACTGCTCCACATGAAAACGAGCACCGTCATCGTAAGTGGGATCAAAATCAAATATGAAATCTATCGGGTTAAGTAAGCTTCCGGCAGATGAGCATCTGCACATCAAATAGATTTAGCCGAATCGTAAAGTTCCTGAATGATGTGTTGTTTGAAGGAATGCGAATCCCCATAGCATGAGCATAGCTTTCCAGGGCTCGGGCTGGACCGAAGCTTTTATGGTAAAGAATTTCACATCCTAGTTTTTTAAAGCTCATCTCAAGTGCGCTGGCAGTCGGATAATGTAAATGCGTCGGAGGATGAATCTGCCGCCATTTTTTTCCTCTTAATTTCGCGACCAAAGAACTTGAATCCACCGTTGTCACGGCCACAAGGCCACCTGGCCTGAGCTTTCCGATATGTTCTCTGAAAACCTGAAGCGGATGCTCGAGATGTTCCCAGACATCCCAGGCGACCAGACAATTAAAGTCAAAGGCTGGTTCCTCTCCAGTCTCCCCGAAGTATGGGCCGACATTTTTCCGTGCCTGCTCCAGCGCTATTGTGCTGGCATCGATTCCGAATGTATTTTTTATCCCTGACGCACGGGCGAACTTGATAAAGTATCCGTAGGCGCATCCCAGTTCGAAGATCTCTAGAGGTTGAGCGGTAAAGCGCTGAAGGAGTTGCAGCTTTCTTCTGGCATTTGCCTCATGAGCAGCAGCATGTCCGGTATAATCCAGGTATTCTCCGCCCTGGAAATAGGCTTCATTATATAGGTCCTTGGGATTAAGGACTTCGGTGGAGAAATAACTTAAGCTTTGGCATGACTGACACTGCCATATTCCCAAATCTTGATATTTAACGGACCAGCGGGGATAATGTGAGGAACAGGATTCACATTGGCCAGGCAGCAGAGGATTTGCATTGAAAGTCGGTTCAGACATAGATACCCCTTATCATATCTTAATAGTTGCACCTGTATGTGATGAATCAGAAGGCATTCTGGTTTTTATCTCGGAAATTGAACAACTCCGGTCCAGAATGGCGAATTTTCAGATTAAGCTTTTGCTGGTGGAAGACGGTTCCCATGACGATAGTTTCGAAAAACTCGCCGGTGCCGCCCAAACCAGGGACTGGCTTGGATACATCCGCTTTACAGCAAATTTCGGCCATCAGGCAGCGCTGATTGCCGGAATGACTTCCATTGATGAATGGCCGGATGCTGTTCTGACCATGGATTCAGACCTCGAGCATCCCGTCAGTGCTGCTGAAAAACTCATTGAGAAATGGGCAGAGAAAAAATACATCCTCATTAACGGCATAAGAAATGACCACGCGGAACTTTCACTGGAAAAGAGACTGACTTCGAGGCTTTTCTATAAACTCATGGCGAGGATCGCCGGTGTGCAGATCCAGCCAGGGCAGTCCGACTTCTGCATCTGGGATGGTGTTCTTCTTCGCTCCCTTAAGCTATATTTACTTCATATCGGTTCACTGAGAGTTTTCGCCGCCTGGATTCCCGGGTCGAAGGCCGTCGTTACCTACGATCAGAAAGTGATACCGGGCAGACTCTCCCGTTTTACTTTCGTCAAGCGCTGGGAACTCGCCATCTCCAGTATCATCCGGTTTTCGAGCTCGCCACTGCGGCTCATTTTCTGGCTGGGACTCTTCGGAATTGCGATCTCGATCATACATGCAATCCAGATCTCCTATGCCTGGATGCAAGGAGAAGTATTGCAACCCGGATGGCCCACGCTCATTCTGACGGTTATTTTAATGGGCTGCCTTCAGCTTCTTTGTCTAAGTATCCTCGCCACGTACCTGCGTCGCCTGGTCTTTTCCAAAGACCTCCCACTCTTTCTTATTCGGGAAGAAAAGAAACTAAGTTAGCCTGGTCTGTTTTCTCAGAAGAATAAAGGCCATTACCGGCAAAATGACTGCTCCGGAGAGGAAGCTAAGGGTGGTCGCCATCGCTGCTCCCCCGGCCCCCAGGTCCGGGATGAACATCAGATTCAGGAATACATTCACTGAGGTAATCGCTGCGAGAAACACACTCTGCAATTTGGGAAAGCCCAGGAGATAAAGGATATTTTCTACCGGAACTGTGATCGAATATATTACGACACCTATCGCAAGAATTTTCCACCAATCATAAATTGCCTGCGCACCCGTAAGGCCCATCATTCTCAGGCCTATCGGAAAAAGTATGGTCAGAGAGATCGTCAAAACGAGTGTCAATGAAAGACTGATCAGGGAAGCTTTTAAAGCTGTGCGATGGATCTCGGTCCGTTCACCGTGAAATATGTGACGGGCAAGCTGAGGCGTGACCATGTTTTTTATAAAATAGGGAAGTTGAAGAATTCCTTCCGCGCAAAATGCCACAAAGCTGTAGCGACCAAGAATCTCGAGGTTCACAAAAAAAGAAAGCATGAGAACATCGATTCTCAAAAAGGCTTCGCTCAAAAGACAATGAGGAAGAAGCCTCACTCCATCAGCAAAATGCAGATCACGCCATTTCTTCGGAGCATTCCGGAACCAATGACCTAAGTCCTTTAACAGAAGAAAAAAAATGGTGCAAAAAAGCACGGTTTCGGTGAAGAGAAACGCCCAGGACAGATGCACATTGGTATATCCTGAAAGGACAATCCCATAGACAGAACACACAAGGAGAATGCTCCTGAGGGCCTGCAGGAGCGCAAAGCTTTTGAAGTGATGACGACCATTGAGAATGGCCATCCCGACCTTGTTCAGTGAAAAAAGAAAAATCGCCAGTGCCAGCTGTCGCAGACCGGGTGCCAGGACGTGATCCAGAAGAAAACTCATCACAAACAGACAGAAGGCAACCAGTCCCGAACTCATAGAAACAAGACCCATCGCTGATCGGGAAATATCTTTGACGGTCACGTCATCAGGATGATGTTGAGACACATGCTTCAGGGAAGTTTCCTGTACTCCCAAAGCTCCCGCCTGTCCGAGAAGTACAAAAAATGCATAGTAAAAGTTAAAAGAGCCCAGAGCTTCCTGAGAATTTCCCCACATGAGACCGAAATTTAAAATGAGGCCCATCAGTGCCTGGGTTCCGAATGAGATTGCGGCCCAGGAGGTATTGGAAACGGAAAGACGATTACTCATGGTAAAGCTTGGGAATGGCATCGATCTTTTTTAAGACTTCCTGCAGGTCGATCCCGACGAGCTCAGCGAAGTACTTTAGTGTCTCCATTTTCGGCGCATTGTCTGCATCCGCTAAAGTGAGTGCTTCCTCTCTTGTGATCATGCCTTCACGTATCTGGTTAGACCGGAAGTTATCAAATTCTGAAAAACCCGCGACCTTGTAGTAAATGTAGTTCGTAAACGCTGTCTGACCATCCCCCATTCGCCACTGATTTTCTCCGTAAGAGCGGTCGGCTTCCCATTGATATTCCCGGCTTAACAGGGCTTCAATTTCTTTTTCATTCCACGGCAGATATTCGAAAAGATAAAGGAAGTCATCGGTATGAACGAAACTGTAAAAGAAAGACCGGATGCTGTCCCAGAAAGACCGGTTAATGTACGCTGGGTTTAAAAGATATTGAAGACCATAGAACGAAGCGAGCTTCAATTTATTAAATGAAGAGAATTTGTAAAGCCGCTTATTGTTCGCAATGTTCTCATCTACACCGCAAAAACCCGTCATGAAATCCCGCTGCTCAAGTGAATGCCCGGCGCAGAAGACTGTCAAAGACAAATTGTATTCTTTCCTGAGTGTCCTTCCATATTCATAAAAGGCCTTATCCCCTGCCATGAACAGGGGTACCATTCCAAGATGCGGTCTACGAAGAAATGCTTCTACGTTGAAGCGGATGTTTTCCCGCTTCTGTTTTATATCGGGTGAGCGGATGATGTGTTCGATGCCAAGCTTGCCACAAATCTTGGCCTGGTTACGACGAGAAGTGTCTGTCGTAAGGCCCCAGTCAAAAGTATAGGCAACCGGGTTCATGCCGTATTTTTTTTTCAATACATGAAGACCGTAACAACTGTCTCTTCCCCCGCTAAGGCCAACGAGGCAATCGGGTGAGCCGTCTTTAGAACGAAATTTCGCCAGGAATTCTTCGAGAGCTTTTTCACCTAAGGGTTGTTGCCGTTCGTAGCGCCGGCAGAAGTTACATACGCCCCTTTCATCAAAAGAAATAAGGGGATATGTCTCCGGCAGAATACATCGGACGCAACGTCTGAGCTCAGGCTTGAATTTGGCAGGAGAAAAAATCTTTTTTTCAGAAACAGGACTTAATGGTTGCGAGGAAGCCGTTGGATATCCCGGTAGAGGAAGTAACTTCTGCGATCGGTCCAGGTTATCAAGGAGAAGGGCCTGTCCCGCCTCGAGCTGAGTAATCCCCGATTCTGAAAAATGCCGAAGCTGATGGCCTTTTCGATGTAAAAGCTTTTGCAGAAAAATTTTCTCTGACGCAAAGATCAAACTGCGCTTATCGTGGGAAAATACGAAATAAATTGATCCGGTGTTTGTGGCGAGAACCAGTTTCTTTTGCTGTTTCAGGATAAGCGCGATACTGGCGGATCCTTCCACGCGAGCGAATGTATTACTTAATGCCAAAGAAGCGTCACCAGAACCTATCAGCTCTTTTTCTATCCACGATAGCAACACCGTTGAATCGTTTGTAGCTTCCGGGCCTTCCTGGAAACCTGAAGAATCCACTGCATTTGTCACTATCCCATTGTGGATCATGATCCCTTGCGCTGCAGCCAGGGGCTGATTGTTTTCATTAGAGAATTCAGCTCCATTCGTAACCAGCCGGCACTGGCCGATGATCGTTAGTTCCGGAGAACCAGAAGCGAGTCCCTCCCGCAGAAGTTCTGACAGCTCAGGCCTTTCGAGAAAGCTTTTTGCATTTCCCGGTCGTTTGAAGACACCATTTTTTTGACCGGAATTGAATGCCACCCCAATGGCATCACGCCCTCTTTCCTGTGACAGTAAAATGAGGTTGGTCACTAAAGACTGAAGATCCCTGTCCGGGATGCTCTGTTTTTCATTAAGCCAGAGGCCAAAAATTCCACACATAGCGCTATTATGCCGGCCAAACCTATCTACAGCCAGAGGCTAATTTAAATTGATTGATTCTTACAGGAATTCGCCCTGACGATTTTGTTAGTAAGAGTGAGAACGTGCTATAATTCACATCACATGAGCAAAGAAAAATTACTCGCTTCCAAACACTTCTGCATGATGCCTTGGGTGCACATGCACCTATGGCCTGACGGAAAAGCTTTCCCATGTTGTATCTGGAATTCCGATCTGCCATTAGGAAGCTTCGATGAAAAAAAATCCGTTCTGGATATCTGGAATGGTGATCAAATGCGCGAGCTTCGTCTCAATATGCTGAACGATCGACCAACGGAAGGCTGCAAACGTTGTTACCTCCTGGAGGAGGGCGACAACTCGACCATCACTTTGCGCAAGACTTCCATGGAATCCTATTCCAAGCATTGGGACCTGGTAGAGAAGACCGACAAGCCAATCGTGGTGGTCGGCTCGATGCGCCCGGGCACCGC
>JAKFFP010000149.1:0-7073 GCA_036675045.1 Bacteriovoracales bacterium
GACCGGATTCTTTCTTCATTCTTTGACTATGATGATGTGGAACTGGGGGAAATGATTTTCCATGAGCTTTTTCATACAGTCTTCTTCATCAAGGATGAAGTAGAGCTGAATGAGAACCTTGCGAATTATTACGGAAAAGAGCTCCTGAAGGAATACTTCAAGGACCAGCAACAACTGAAAGAGTACATGGCCAATGAAGAGAAGAAAGAAATTCTCAAGAAGAGAGTGGTTGAGCTGATTTCCATTCTCCAGAGAGAATTTGCCAAGCTCGGCACATTTCTGACGGACGATAAGGCCGATCTCCTCACCGGAAGGTTTGTAGAGGAAGTCTTCAAGCCGGACCTGCGGGCCCTCTGTAGTAAGCTCGAACTTCCGGCGAAGGATTGCGAATTCAAGCACAAATGGAATCAGGCATCGTTTGCGGCGTTTCTGACTTACGAAGAGGAACAGGATTTCCTGGGATCGATTCAGGAAAAACTTAAGCTGGATCTGAAAGAACTCCTGAAGTGGCTCCGGAAAGAATACAAGTCATTTAAAGACCAGGATGAGTTTGAAAGCTTCACCGACTATCTCAAAAAAAGGGTATCCGATGCGCCATCTCCTTCTCATTGATCCACTCGAGAGACTGAACATCAAAAAAGATTCTTCACTCATGCTGGCACTCGCTCTTCAGAAGAGGGGAATCGAAACGTATATTTTCTTCGAGAAGGATTTTGCCATCGTTAATGGTGATACTCATAAGCTGACCGTTCATGCGTTCAAGGGAACTTTGAAAGAAGATGGAATATATCTGGCCTCGTTTGAGACCACTGGTTCAAAGATCATTGAATTAGCAAAGAACGATCTGATACATATGCGACTCGATCCTCCCTTTGATTCGCGATACCAGCGCGTCCTCTGGATGCTGGATCACCTGATGTCTCAGGGAATCAGAGTCATGAACGAACCCCGCGGGATCATGATCTTTAATGAGAAGCTTTATGCCTATCGCTCCGAAGGAGCTGTTTCCAGCTATATCGGTTCGAACCTCCAGCTCGCTCAGCAATTCGTCTCTTCTCTGAAAGAAAAGCCTTCTGCTCTGATCTTAAAACCGATGGATCTTTATTCAGGTATTGGGGTCGAGAAACTTCCGCTCAACAACTGGACAAAGCGCTTTGAAGAAAAAGTCATTGAGCTTCAGGGTCCGGTGATCGTTCAGCCATATATCGCTGCCGTCACAAAAGGGGAGATCCGCTCTCTCTATTTCAAGCAAAAAGAAATCGGGACCATTCTTAAGACGCCAAAAGACGGCGAGTTCCTTTCCAATATAGCCCAGGGTGCGAGTTTCCATGCTGAACCTTTGTCTCCGGTTGCACGGGCCCGTTGTGAAGCGATTGTGAAGGAGCTGGCGGAGTATGGTGTGGACTGGGTCGCGTTTGATATTCTTTCAGACTCAATTTCTGAGGTGAATATCACCTGTCCGGGATTACTGGTCGAAGTATCCTATGCTTTCAAAAAAAATTTAGCAGATGTCGTAATCGATATGATCTAGCAGGAGAGCGTGCCTACGATGGCCATGGCTTCTTCTCTTGGAAGGATCTCAAGCTTATACCCACGAATTTCTCCGCCGATCCTGAGCGAATTATAGACGTCAGGCTGGTCGACATCCGGCTGAAGCTTACAGGCCTCAGTTTGTGAGTAGACCGAATCCAGCTTAAAACCATTAAGAGTTGTGATTGTGACATCGGTATGGGCGAAGCCGCGTGGATTCTGGATGTAATAGGTGAGGATGCGCTTGTTACCCGCATGAGCGATGATCAGGATTCCATCACCAAGTGATTTAGGGTCAGAAGTCTTTGTGAGTTTGAAATACTTAACGACATCGTTCTTGTTGGCGCCGACTTCTCCGAGTTGTGGGTTACACGAAACGAGAAGAATCAGTGCCGACAGGAAGAAGAATTTCATTAGAAGGTCTTCGTCCCGTCAACCGCAACTTCAACATCCATCTGCCAGCAAGTCGTCGTAGTCTGTGACCAGCCATCACACGGGAAGTATGAACAGCTCTGATCTGAGTAGACATCGTGAACAACGAGTACGAGACCATTTGGCGCTGACTGTGCGTATCCGCTGTAGTCGAGTCCTGGAGAGCAGCTGTTAATATTTGTTGTGAGGTATTGTGTACCCTGGTGTGGCCCGAGAGACCCATCAGTATTCACGGCACGCACACTCACGGCAAAGCTCAGCTTCGAATAACCATAAGCAGTTCCGCTACCAGCACCGGTTCTTCTTCCGTAACAGTAAACGTTACCAGCTGAAGGCTTCGGCTGCGGTCTCGGCATCAGACGCACTTTAAGAAGGGCATCGGTATCGATGAACATTTTAGCATCGTCTTTATTTGCGAGGAATGAACTCACGTTATTCGTGAAACTCGAAAGTCCTGAAAGCGCCGGTGAATAATCATCAACCGGAACAGTCGTATCTTTCTGGAAGGCCATGGTGATGGTTCCTTTCCGGGTACCGTATCCTGTTCCCGTAGGAGCAGAGCAGGTCGCAGTCGGAACCGATGGCTTACCTGGACCATTATAAAGACCAGTCCAGCTGTTATCACTTGGAATAGTTCCATAGCTTGGGCCACCAGGATTGGTGCCACCGGTATTTGAACCGCCGCCACAACTTGAGTGAGTCGTATTGATTGAGCAGAAACAAGTGCTTCCTACGGTCGCATAATCGGTTGATGAGCAGGTTGGTGTTCCGGTTGTAGTTCCACATCCGTAAGCAGTAGGATTAGTCACGCAATATGGATTTAAACTACTGTCACTTTTCTTACTTGTAGTGGAGGATTCGGAACATCCCCACAGCACAAGGCTCAAAAGGAGAACGGCAAAAGTTGTGTGTTTCATAGGCATACCTTTAGAGGGGACATCCCCTTTACTAACTGACTCCATTGTCTTTTCGGAATTCAGAGACAAAACTTGATAAGCTGGAGAGGTTTAGGCCTAAAGTCCTGAAATGACATGCTGCGGACAGGATTTAACAGATTTGGGGACTTGGCTTGCGTCGGATCCGGATTTTACAATAAGGGTATATGAAAAGAACCGATTTTTTCCAGCTGGTCCAGCCTCTGACCGAGAAACTGTATAGCATGGCGTATGCCCTCGTTCCGGATGATCTTCAGGCCGAGCAGCTTGTGATCGATGCGATGAACGCTTTTCTTATCAAAGAAAAGAAATCGATTCTTCAGAGATCGATCAATGTCGAAAGCAAAAAAAATGTTCTGCTTCTTCGCCGCACTTACTTCAAGACTCTTCTTCGTTATATGTGTGATATCGGCGTTCGCAGAAGTAACCAGCTTGGTGAAAATAGCATCGCAGCTGATCCGGAAGGATTTCAGGCCTTCTTCGGACTTGATCCAAAAATTCGCTTCGTGATGAAGCTTCGTTTTGAAACTCAGTTCACGGTGGAAGAGATCGAAGAGATCGCCCAGCTTCCGAAGTATGAAGTGATCGAGAAACTCCACAATGGCCGATTCCTTCTTCTTAATGATCTTAACCAGGGTGTTCATCCATGATGACGATGGAAAAAAATCTTTATCAGAAAAAGATCATCCCATACCTTGATGGCTCACTCTCAGCTTCTGAGAAAGCAGAGTTTGAGGCCTACGTTCATACTCATCCGGAATTTGAATCCCAGATACGCACCAAAGAAGAAGAGCTGGCCCTCGTTCGCTCTTTGATCCCGACTCCCGTAATCGCTCGCGATACCCTTGATTCCCTGGAAAATGAAATCCGCGAATCAGTGCTGAATCTTCTCCGTGAAGAACCTAGAAATGCCTGGGGTCGTGTGAAAGATGCCTGGGAAGAATGGCTTAGCCGTTAACCACTAAACTGAAGAAAATGGAGAACTCGCCGCTTTTCCCCCAAAGTGCCTGGGGAGGATTGTGAAGCGTATCCATGTCCTTTAATACATCCACGAAAAATTCCTGCAGTCGATCTTCATTACTCCAGCGGATCATTTTGATCTGAACGATGTTTCCTTTGGAGTCGTACGTCAGTCGTCCCGTCATGGTTTGTTTTGAATTTGTCAGCGGGAAATTGAGATGCGGGTTCTCACGCTGAAACTTATCAAGGTTCTTGTAAAAGCTATTAATGTAACCGATCGCAGTTCTTCTCTGAAAGCCATAGAACATCAGCTCGTACTTATTAAGCTCATCCGGATTCACACCTTCCGGCACTTCGAGATTCACCAGAATGTCGCTGTTACTCAGAGTCGCCGCGCGCGGATCACCTGAAAGCTTCGCGGCACTTTCAGCGCTCGCGAATTTACTGATCTGTTCTCCCTTGAGGCTGATCGCTGATAATGCCTTGGTCTTCTCAACGGCCTTGGCCACCTCAGGCCGTGTACCTGGGCGCTCCATCTTTTTTGCAACCACGGGTTGATCATCCTGCAAATCAGAGAAGGAGAGGGATTTTCTGGAGGCCGGCGAAGGCATAGGACGGAACATTTCTTTTGAGATTTGTTTTGTCTCAACCGGAGACTTCGCTACATAAACCGAGTCATGCTTTTTACTTTCCCGGGATCCGATGGTCCTGATGTCACGAATACGAAGGGGATTCCGGTTCCGGTCACTGGCCTGAGGTTTTTTTGAGACTGAGAGGAGTTCAATATTTTTCGCTCCCATCAGGAGAGCGTGAATGGCGAGCACGGTGAAAAATATCACCGGAAAATTTATGCGCAATCTGAGCTCGAGGCCACGATCCGACATCGGTCGGACTCCTTTGACTTTAATAGTGTATCTAGCCGAAAATTGAGACGCAATCCTTCTATCGCGCCCACGACAAAACGTCAGGTTGAGAGATTGAGTCGGATAATTTTTCCCAACTTGACTCGGTTCCTGGAAAAAAGAGACAATAACTCTGATTTTACGGCTTTTAAGCCTTCGGAAAAACAATAAGGACGTTGTTCACCATGAAAAAATTACTGAGTTTAAAACCCGCAGGTATCTTCATTTTTGCTGGTTTATCCCTCGCCATGATCCTCGGATCTTTCTGGCATTATCAATCGAATCAATCACAGCTGGGTAAACTCGGGATGGTGAACCAGGGTCTCACGACTTGTTTTAACCGCGTATCACAGACGTTCACGGCGGTGATGATTTCTGATCTTCAGTCTCCTTACGTGAAGTCGGATTTTATGGGTCTTTCAAATGAGTGCTTCGCTGAAACTTCGAAGGGTGCAGTGACTTTGAAATCTGCCCTGGGCAAGGCCTATCAGAATCTCAATCAGCTTATTTCTGAAACGCACTGGTTCCACGAAAAAATCGGCCGCGTGAATAACGCTAAAGATATAGCGGCCAATATTGCTCCGATCTCAGATCGCTACAGCAGAATGGAGTCATATAAGCAGACTCTCTCGGACGAAATCGATAACACTTCTCACCTGATCCGCAAGGTTCAGGGAAATAATGAAGTCCTCATGGGACTTGGCCTCATGATGTTCGTCATCGCTCTTTCACTTCTTTCTCTGCAGGAGTACTACCGACTCGAAGGGAAGAAAGCGACTGAACGGGAGGCCCTGAATTATCTGACCGCGGGTCAGGGTAATGTCGGTGCCATTGTTGATCGCCTGGTTGAAAACGCACTCATGGGACAGGGGATGCCGGTCACGGCCCAGCTTTTCCGCGATTATCACGGAGAATTGCTGGAAAGACAGGCAACACGCATTTCAACTGATGTGCCTGTTACAGAAGAGGCTCCGGAAGCTGAAACTTTCACATCTCCCACAATGGAGATTCCGGTTATTGATACCCGTGAGAAAACCTCACTGAAAGAGGCTCTCGTCACACTTCAGAATCTTCACACAAAAGACAATCTTCATATTTCTGAACTGCGCGATGTTCAGCTTCTCGCTAATGGCGAGGGCGTTGAGCACATGATGAATGCAGCAGTGAATGCGCTTCTTTCTCATCGGACAGATGACCGTAAGATCATGGTGGGAACACAGATCCACTCTGATCGTGTTGTCCTCAACTTCTTCTGCAGTGGAAATGTTTTCTCAGCTCCTGAGCTGGAATATGCGGCCAATCCTGAAGTGATCGCAGAAAACCTCGATATGAATCTCCAGATCTTAAAGGAGATGGTTCAGTCGGCGAATGCTCAGTGGTTTATTGAGAACAAGGTTGATCGTCACGGAAAGATCACTGGTATGAATATCCGTCTTGTGATGGATCGCGCTCTTAAAGAGAACAGATCTAAGAATCTGGTGTCTGTGATGAAGGGGAAGAAGCGCGATCTCGCTAAGACAATCAATCACTGATGAAATGGATTTTGCTTGGACTTAGTCTTCCCTTAAGTGCTTTAGCAACAGCGACAAGTTACTATTATGCTTTTCCTCAGGCCGCTGGCCCCGAGTGGGGATATGGCTTCCCGGAATGCAAGGTCCACATATTCAAGACGAAGTCAGAATGTGATCAAGCAGTTCAATTCATCTACGGTGCTGACCAGGATTGAATGCAGTGTGACCTCCGCCGCGGAAGTGAACTGAAGGATTTAGAAATTCAGAATAAAAGAAACCGGTCCATCGTTAACGAGCTGGACCTTCATGAAGGCACCGAAGGTGCCTTCTTTTACATTGGCGCCCTTCGAACGCAGCTCCCGATTGAAGAGAGCGTATTTCAGACGCGCTTCCTGAGGAATCATGGAGCGTTCAAATGATGGACGATGCCCGCCGGAGCCATCCCAGCTTAGAGTGAACTGAGATACGGAAAGAATCTCGCCCTTAATCTGTTCGATATTAAAATTCATCTTTCCGGTTTCATCATCGAAGATCCTGAGCTTCATGATCTTATCGACCGCCTTAGGGATGCACGATTCATCATCATCCATTTCAAAGCAAACCAGAAGAAGAAGTCCCGCCTGGATGGAGCCAATGATCTCGTTATCGACAGTGACACTCGCTTCCTGCACTCTCTGAACGACGATTTTCATATTATCTCTTCGGAGTGACCTGGAGCCTCATGGCGTCCTTGATCGAGTTCTGGACGCAATTGAGAAGCTCTTCGTATTGAGTTTTCATGCTGAGGGAGTTCTCGATGATCT
>JAKFFP010000267.1:0-6954 GCA_036675045.1 Bacteriovoracales bacterium
ACGAGATCGTCGACAACGCTGTCGATGAAGCGCTCGCCGGATACTGTACGGAAATCAAAGTCGTCATCCATGTGGATAATTCACTCACGGTTGTGGATAACGGTCGTGGAATTCCTACAGATCTCGTTCCCGGTGAAGGCGTTTCCGCTGCGGAAATCGTTTATACAAAACTTCACGCGGGCGGAAAGTTCAATGAAGAGGGCGGAGCTTATAAAGTTTCCGGTGGTCTCCACGGTGTGGGCGCCTCGGTTGTAAACGCCCTTTCTAAATGGGTAAGAATCGAAATTAAAAAACATGGAAAACTTCATCGCCTGGAGTTTGCTCATGGAAAAGCAAAAGAACCGCTGAAAGTTATTGGTGACTGTGATGCGAAAGACACAGGAACAACTGTTACTTTCAAATCAGATAACGAAATTTTTGAAGTTCATGAGTACGCGTACGATACTCTTGCCAATCGTTTCCGCGAAATGGCGTTCCTGAATAAGGGGCTTAAGATTGTTCTCTTCGATGAACGGACAGAAAAAGGTGAGACCTTCCACTATGAAGGTGGTCTCGCTGAATTCGCATCGTACCTTAACCGCGCAAAAACCCCGATCCACAAGGATCCAATTTATTTCTTCCAGTCGCGCGACAATTACGAAGTAGAAGTGGCCATGCAGTGGACGGATGGATATTCCGAAACACTTACTTCTTACGCCAATAACATTAACACGCCTGAGGGTGGTGTTCACGTTTCTGGTTTCAAGACAGCTCTCACGCGTGTTCTCAATAACTACGCCAAAGACAATAACATTCTCAAAAATATCAAAATCTCCCTCACGGGTGATGATATGCGTGAAGGTCTTACGGCAATTATTTCTGTGAAACTCACGAATCCCCAGTTCGAAGGACAGACGAAATCAAAACTCGGAAACTCTGAGGTTGAAGGTATCGTGAACTCTCTTGTTGGGGACAGGTTCAAGATTTACCTGGAAGAAAATCCGAACGTCGGGAAAACCATTCTCAAAAAATCAATTGATGCCGCTGCTGCTCGCGAGGCTGCCCGTAAGGCGCGGGAACTTACCCGACGTAAGACAGCTCTCGATTTCTCCGGTCTTCCGGGGAAAATGGCCGATTGTCAGGAAAAAAATCCTGAGCTTTGTGAAATCTATATCGTTGAGGGTGACTCCGCGGGTGGATCAGCAAAACAAGGTCGCGACCGTCGTACTCAAGCCGTTCTTCCGCTCAAGGGTAAGATCCTGAACGTTGAGAAGGCCCGTTATGACAAAATGCTCGGTAACGACGAAATTAAAATGCTGGTTCAGGCTATCGGTACTTCGATTGGCAAAGATTCTTTCGATATTTCAAAACTTCGTTACTACAAAATTGTGATCATGACCGATGCGGATGTCGATGGATCGCACATTCGGACGCTGCTTCTTACTCTCTTCTACCGTCAGTTCCCGGAAATCGTGGAGCGCGGACACCTCTACATCGCCCAGCCGCCACTCTTCAAATATAAGAAAGGCAAGCACGAGCGTTACCTGAAAGATGGCGGAGAGCTCGAGAATTATCTCGTAACAACATCTCTTTCTGACTCAGATATTCTGATTGATGGAAACAAGGTTGATCTTGACCTCGTTAAGGCGGCGGTGAATAAGTTCAGAACTTATAACCTCACGCTTGAAAGTTATGATCGTCATTACGACGCTCACTTCCTGAGAACAATTGTTCAGGACGGAACACTTACGGCCGACATCATGAAAGACAAGGCCAAGCTTACGACTTGGGCCGAGAAAACGACTCATCTCCTGATGGCCGATGATCATGTGAATCTGAAAAAATACAAACTCGTTGTGGAAGAAGACGTGAAGACACTTGGCTATCAGGTGAAGATTCAGGTTGTTTCATCACTTAAGACGAAAAATTTCCGGATTGGTCTCCACTTCGCTGAATCTTCAGAATTTGCGGATCTCATGAACCAATATGAAGGAATCAAGCGCTACCTCAATTCTGAATTTGAAATGAAGCACGCTGGAAACTCCTACAAGCATAAGGGTCTTCAGACTTTTGCCGCATTCATCTCGGCCGAAGGTCGTCAGGGTGCATACATCCAGCGATACAAGGGTCTGGGAGAAATGAACCCTGAACAGCTGTGGGAAACGACGATGAATCCGGGTAATAGAACACTTCTTCAGGTAAAAATCGAAGATACCATTGATGCCGACCAGGTTTTCTCTGTTCTCATGGGAGACCAGGTTGATCCACGACGTGAGTTTGTGGAAACAAACGCACTCAATGTTCGTAACCTCGATATTTAATTTAAGGAAAGATTGAATGAGCGAAGAAAACAACAACGTTCCTAACCACGGCAACATCACTCCTCTCCTTATCCAGGACGAAATGAGAAACTGTTATCTCGATTACGCGATGTCGGTAATCGTGGGCCGTGCACTTCCGGATGTTCGTGACGGATTAAAGCCCGTGCACAGACGCGTATTGTTCGCGATGCACATGCTGAATAACTATCACAACAGACCATATTTAAAGTCCGCACGTGTGGTCGGTGACGTTATCGGTAAGTATCACCCGCATGGTGACTCTGCCGTATACGGCGCCATGGTTCGCCTCGCCCAGGATTTCTCGATGAGATATCCGATTATCGATGGTCAGGGGAACTTCGGTTCAATTGACGGCGATAACGCTGCGGCCATGCGATACACCGAAGTGAGAATGCAAAAACTCACTAACGACATGATGGGTGATATCGACAAAGAAACTGTGGATTGGCAGGACAACTATGATGGATCCCTTCAGGAGCCAACGGTTCTTCCGACCAAAGTTCCGAATCTTCTCATTAACGGATCTGCCGGTATTGCCGTCGGTATGGCGACCAACATTCCTCCGCATAACTTAACTGAAATCATGAATGGCCTTGAGGCCCTCATTGAAAACCCAGGAATGACGGTTCACGAGCTGATCAAGATTATTCCTGGTCCGGACTTCCCTACTTCTGGTGCAATTATCGGAACTGCTGGAATCCAGCAGGCCTATCATACCGGTAAGGGTGTGATTCAGATTCGTGCGAAAGCCGAAGTTGAAGTGAAGAAAAATGATCGCGAGATGATCGTGATCACTGAACTTCCTTATCAGGTGAACAAGGCAAAACTCATTGAGAAAATTGCCGAACTTGTGACAGAAAAGGCCATCGAGGGCATTTCTGATATCCGCGATGAATCTTCACGCGAAGGTATTCGTGTTGTTATCGATATCAAGAAAGGTGAACAGGGTGCCGTGATCCTGAATCGTCTGTACAAGCAGACCCAGATGCAGGTTTCATTCGGTATCATTTTCCTTTCGATCTACAATGGTCAGCCGAAAGTCATGGACCTCAAGGAACAGCTCCAGTGTTTCATTGAGCACCGTCGTGAAATTGTTATCCGTCGTACAACCTACGAACTCAAAAAAGCCAGAGAGCGCGCTCATATCTTAGAAGGTCTCAAGATCGCCGTTGAAAACATCGACGAAATTGTCGCTATGATCAAGGCTGCTGAAGGTCCGGCACAGGCGAAAGACCAGTTGATGACGAGGTTTACTCTCTCAGCAATTCAGGCCCAGGCCATTCTCGACATGCGTCTCCAGCGCCTTACTGGCCTTGAGCGCGATAAGATTATTGCTGACTACGAAGCCATCATGAAAGAAATCGCTCGTCTCGAAGGAATTCTCGGTTCAGAAGAACAGATCAAGGGGATCATCAAGGCTGAGTTCGCTGAAGTAAAAGAAAACTACGGTGACGAACGGCGCACTGAAATCATTGCCCAGGCAGATGAAATTCAGATGGAAGATCTGATCAAGAATGAAGAAGTCATCGTGACGATTACCCAGAAGGGTTATCTGAAGCGCATGGCGACCGATACTTACCGCGCACAGAAGCGCGGAGGTAAGGGTGTGAAGGGTGCTGATCTCGATGAAGATTTCTACACCTCAATTTTCACTGCTGATACTCACGATACACTGATGATTTTCACGGATAAGGGAACTGTATTCTCGATTAAGGTTTATCAGATTCCTGAAGGCCAGCGTACTTCTAAGGGTCGTAACGTCGTGAACATCATTAACGTTCCAGCCGGTGAAGTGGTGAAAGAAATTATTACAGTTCCAAAAGAAGCCGAGGGGCACTTCCTGATCTTTGCTACCAAGCAGGGTATCGTGAAGAAGTCTGAGCTTTCTGAGTATAAGAACATGAGACAGAATGGTCTCAAGGCCATCAAGGTTGTTGATGGAGATGAGGTTCTTGCCGTGAGAATTACTGATGGTAAGAAAGACGTTCTCCTCGCTTCTTCTGCCGGTAAGTCGATTCGTTTCCACGAAGATGACTGTCGCGCTCAGGGACGTGTGTCTCAGGGTGTGAAGGGTATGTCGATTGACGAAAATGAATTCGTGATCGGAATGGAAGTGATCGATGATAAGTCTGAGATCCTGACGGTTACATCCCGCGGATACGGCAAGCGTTCAGCTGCTGAGGAATATCGTAAGCAGTCCCGCGGTGGTAAGGGGATTCTGGCGATGAAACTCACGGAGAAAACCGGTGAGATCATGGCGATCCTCCCTGTTTCTGATAAAGACGATCTCATGATTATCACCGACAAGGGTCAAGTGATCAGAACGAAGATCTCGGGTATTTCTCTTCTCGGAAGAAATACACAGGGTGTTCGCCTCATCAACGTTAAGCCTGACGAAAAAGTTGTGGCAGTTGAGAAAATCGCCGAGTCAGAGGATGATGGAGCCGATGGCGAAACTCCTGAAAATCCTGTTCAGTAAACTTTTAATTTTCCTGTTTGTCCTGGGGTGTGATTTCACCTCAGGACTCAACCAGGATATTCTTTCCGCGCAAAAATACGTTGATAACCAGCAGTTCGATAAGGCGGTTCAGCTTTACGAGCGAATCCTGGTTAAAAATCCGTCAAAAGTCATCAAGACCAAGATCAATTATCAGTTGGCCGAAATTTACTATCTCTATCTGGATCAGCAGGTGAAGGCCCTCAAATACTACGAGTTCATCGTGGAAAATGTGGATGATCCTCTCTGGCAGGTGAAGGCTCTTGAGAAAATCGCTGACATTAACTTTAGTTTCGCCCGAAATTTCGGTGAATCGATCCGTGCTTACCAGATGCTCATGCAGGTAAAACCAAGGCTTGCGAATTACGATTACTATTTCCTTCGCGTGGGAGAATCGAATTTTGAAATGGGCCGTTACGATAAAGCGCGCGAAATCTTCAATAAAATCATAAACAATCCTACCAACCCTTATTACATCGAAGCGTACAACCAAATGGCGCTGATCGAGTTCTATAACAAGAACTGGGACAAGGCAGTCGACTACTGGCTTGAGTATCTGAAGCGTGAGAAGAGAAAAGATCAGATTGTGAAAACAAAATTCCTGATCGCCAATGCTTACGAATCAAACGAGAAGCTGAAAGAGGCTTACAATATTTATTATTCTCTTCTTTCGGTTTATCCCAATCCGGAAGTGTTAAGGGCCCGCTTGAAATCCCTTTATGCAAGAAGAGTGGCCCGTAAGAGATGAGTGAAAAGACTCCCCTGCAAAAAATGATGCTTACGATGGGTCTGGCGGTGGGACTCCCTGGAACCATCATTGGTGTTTTTTATCTTCTCTACCAACTGGTGCAGACGGGATACATTTCCTGGAATATGCTTCTCGGCATACTTCTTTTAGTGATCGGTTACTTCTTCTTTTTGATGGTGAAAAATGTCGTGGGCAAAAAAGATAAACAGTAAAAATTATGCAATTGGCA
This sequence comes from Bacteriovoracales bacterium, assembly GCA_036675045.1. Classification (GTDB taxonomy): domain Bacteria; phylum Bdellovibrionota; class Bacteriovoracia; order Bacteriovoracales; family Bacteriovoracaceae; genus Peredibacter. The sequence goes on from JAKFFP010000267.1 coordinate 5,796, forward strand.
CCGCGGGAAACGCTGTCGCGGCCGGAATCTTCGGGTGGCCTGATATCCACTCTATTATCTGGCTTTTGGTTGTTGTTCTGGGGTCAGTGATAAACCATTATTCAAGCGTCTATGTGGTTAGTAGCCTGATTGAGGCCCAAATTTCCGATCGCGACGCACCGATCAACAAGAAGAAACTGACCTTCTTTCTTCTCCTGAAAATTGTCTCTCTCATCCTGGCCTTTGCGCTTTTAGTAACCTATGCCCGACCCCTTGTTCCATATGGCATTGTCATCTTCATTTTCCAGTTGATAATTCTCGGCTTAAGTATTAAAAACATTGGAAACTTAATCAAAAAAGGTCCCCTCGAATGATCCGCCTTATCGCGCTTCTGGCCGCCTTGGTTCCTGCTGCAGCTTTTGCTAGTGGTTATACATTTTTAGGCCAACTCGAGCACTCTGTTCACATCAAGCAACACATCATTACTTTCGCTCTCGTATCCACCCTCTTCGTTCTTATGGGTGTTCTTTATCGTGCGAAACTTTCTTCGATAAAGAACAATATTGTTCCCGATCGCGGGATCACATTCAGAAATGTTTTCGAGGCCCTCGGGCAGTTTATCTACAACCTTGCCCGTAACATTATGGGCGAAGAAGAAGCTAAACGTTACTACAGCGTGATCATGCTTCTGTTCACACTGGTTTTTCTGAATAACATCATTGGTCTTCTTCCGGGATTCCTGCCACCAACTGATAACTTCAACACAACACTCGCTCTCGGCTTGTTTGTGTTTCTCTATTATAACTTCCAGGGTATCCGCGCTCAGGGTATCGTTGGCCACATCAAGCACTTCATGGGCCCGGTGTGGTATCTTGCAGTTCTTATCTTCCCAATCGAATTAATTTCACACGCGGTTCGTCCTCTTTCACTCGGTCTCCGTCTGAAGGGAAATATGGAAGGAGATCACCTGGTTCTTTCGATCTTCTCCGGCCTCGTTCCGTACATTGTTCCGATTCCATTCTATGTAATCGGTCTCTTCGTGTGTTTCATGCAAGCATTTGTATTTACCCTGTTGACCATGGTGTATATCAGTCTGGCCACAGCTCATCACGATCATGATGATGCTCACGCTCATCACTGAGGCGTACCACGGACAACAACTAACACCTTTTTTAAAAGG
>JAKFFP010000269.1:0-33821 GCA_036675045.1 Bacteriovoracales bacterium
GGAACCCCGGTTGTAGAACTTGATCTCGGGGGGACTGGCAATAGTTGTCATATCGGGTTTCCTCTTGGGAATATTTTGTATTGGGATTATACTTACTGCGCTAACTACAGTCAAAAAGGGGTCCCATGAAGCCATTGTTACTCATCATGTTTCTTCTTCTGTCTCAGGTTGGATTTGCCATTGATCTTATGCCGGTGGAAACCAAAACTATCGACATTTACCGCCGGGCCGTTCCCAGCACGGTTAACGTCTCTAATATTAAACTCGCGAAAAATTTCTACTACGGCGAAGTGGAGATACCACAAGGCCAGGGTTCAGGATTCGTCTGGGACGGGAATGGCCATATCGTGACAAATTTCCATGTGGTCCAGGGTGGAAATAACTTCGTCGTGACGTTTTACAATGATCCGAAACAATATCCGGCAAAGCTCGTCGGAGCAGCACCGGATAAAGATATCGCAGTTCTCAAACTCCAGGATAAACCCTCAAAGCTCTCCCCTATTTCTGTTGGTACTTCCAAGACTCTCCTCGTGGGTCAGTACTCTTACGCCATCGGTTCACCCTTTGGTCTGGATTACACTCTCACCACGGGTGTGATTTCGGCGCTGGGAAGAAAGATCGACGGGATTGGCGGAGTGAAGATCAACGATATGATCCAGACGGATGCGGCAATCAACATGGGGAATTCCGGAGGGCCGCTGCTGGATTCGGCGGGACAATTGATCGGGATGAACACAGTCATCTTTTCAACTTCCGGTTCCAGCGCGGGACTTGGATTCGCAGTACCGGTGGACACCATCAGGGAAATCGTTCCACAGCTCATTACGCACGGAAAAGTCATTCGTCCTGGTCTCGGGATCGGCATCGTTCCTGATTCAATGAAAACACGCCTCACTGGAAACACCAAGGGACTCATTATTTCTTATATCGATGAGAAGGGTTCAGCGGCGAAGGCCGGACTGAAAGGCATGACTCAGGACCAGTTTGGACGCGTTTATATCGGCGACATCATTCTCGCGATCAACGGGAAAGAAGTGAATAGCCTCGATGATATCTATCAGATCCTCGAGACCAAGAAAATTGGTGAACAGGTCGATGTGAAGTATCGTCGCGAGGGAAAAACCCTCACGACTAAAGTCACGCTTCAGGCGATAAGTTCGCAATAGCCTGTTTCAGGGTTTCGTCTTTCTTCGCGAAACAGAACCGTAAGTACTTCGAGCCCTCGGATGATTTCAGATAAAACGCCGAGGGTGGAACGGTCGCCACTTTCCTCTCTTGAATGAGCTTCATAGCGTAGTCGACATCAGTCAGGTTCGTTTTCTTCGAGATTGGCACCATCATGAAGTATGTACCCTTCGGAATGGCGTAATCAAAGCCCAGTTTTTTCATCTCGCCGTAAAAGAGATCACGCTTACCTTTATAGAGGGAAACAAACCCCGGAAGATACTCCGGAAGTTTCTTAAGGCCCTCGGCCACTGCTTCCTGCATGGGAGTGGAAACAGAAAATGTCACATATTGATGGACCAGGCGGCACACGCGGGAGATCTCGGGACTGGCGCAGATCCAGCCGATCTTCCAGCCGGTGAGACCGAAAGTTTTTGCGGCGCTCGAGACCGTGATCGTTCTCTCTTTCATGCCTTCCAGTGTTGCTGTCGGAATATGCTTTGCTCCGTCGAAGAGAAGAAACTCGTAAACTTCATCCGATAGAATGTAGAGATCGTGTTTTTCTGCGAGATCGGCCACAACTTTGAGCTCTTCCCGGGACCAGACTTTGCCTGACGGGTTGTGAGGGTTGTTCAGTATGATCATCTTGGTTCTGGTCGTGATAGCTTTTTCCAGTTCGGCCTTATCCACGGAAAAATCCGGCGCGTGCATCGTCACCGGAACGGGAATCCCGCCGCTCATTTTGATCGAAGCAACGTAGGAATCATAGAATGGTTCGAGAACAATGATCTCATCACCCGGATTGGTGACGGCCGTGATCACGAGGTAAATCGCCTCGGTCGCTCCGACGCTGATAGTGACCTGGGTTTCAGGATCATAATCAAGTTCGTAATATTTTTTATAATAATTCGAAACCTCGGTGCGAAGGCCATGAGTGCCGTGAAAGGGAGCATATTGATTATGACCTTCCCTCATTTTCTGGGTCACGAGATCTTTCATGAACTCGGGCCCGTCAAAATCGGGAAATCCCTGTCCGAGATTCACCGCCTGATGTTCACGGGCAAGGCGGGAGATGACACCAAAGATAGAGTCTTTGAAGTCCGCGAGCTTGGTAGCTGTGTTTTTCATTTTAATCCTTGGGATCCATAGCATCCCGTACACCTTCTCCAATCAGAGAAAGCATAGTGAGAGTAAGAAAGAGAGCGAGTGACGGGTAAACCGCGAGCCACCAGCCGATCGTGAAATGTTTCTGGGCCTGGTTGAGAAGCTCGCCCCAGCTTGGGGTCGGAGGTGTCAGACCAAAACCCAGGTAATCAAGAGAAGCGAGACCAACGATATTTCCGGCGATCACAAACGGGGAGAAAGTTATGATCGGCGAGAAAGAATTCGGTAAGAGGTGGCGAAAGAAAATCCTGATATGCCCGGCACCGAGAGCGCGCGCGGCTTCAACGTATTCCTTCTTCCGGTTCTTAAGATATTCGCCCCGGATATAGTAAGAAATACTGATCCATCCGAAGACACTTGAAAGAACAACGAGAAGAATCAGCGTCGGCTTAAAGATAGAAATAATAATGATGAGAAGAAAGAACTGCGGTACAGTCGAAAGAATTTCCACGATCCTTTGTCCCCAGAAGTCGGTTCGTCCGCCGAAATAGCCCATGATCCCGCCGAGAATTGTTCCCACGATAAACGTAAGAATCCAGACCAGGACTGCATAGATCACCGAATAACGAAGACCATACATGAGGCGGGTGAAGATATCGCGGCCACGATCATCCGTTCCCATGAGATTTTTGCCCGTTGGCTCAGATGGATAAGAGTCCACTTCCTTGTTTGATTCGTAGGGATTCCAGGGAATGAGAGGCCAGATCGCCTTGTCTCCGCGTTCCTCATCAAGCTTCAGTTTCCGGTAGTTCATCACGACAGCGTCTTCCTGGCCGAATTCGGAAGGATGATAATAACTGAATACCGGGAAATAGGATGAGTTGTTATAACGAAGATAAAGCGGCTTACTGTTGGCCCAGAATTCCGCGGTAAAACTCACCAGGCATGCCATGAGGACAATCCACACGGAGACAACAGCGAGCTTTCTGCCCTTGAAGCGTCTCCATTTCTTTAATGACTCGTCGTTTTTTATCAGCCGCTCTATCATGTGAAATCGATCCTTGGATCCACGAGAACATAAGCAAAGTCAGAAATCACGTTCCCCAAAAGGAAGAGACCACTCTGAATGAAAACCAGGCCCATGATCACGTTATAGTCGCGCGAGAGAATGCTCTTGTAGGAAAGAAGACCGATGCCATCGAGCTGGAAAATCGTTTCCAGGAGAAGTGAGCCGGCGAAGAAGACGGAAAGGAATCCACCAAGGCCCGTGACGATCGGGATCAGGGCGTTTCTCAGAGCATGCTTCATGTAAACGACTTTTTCTTCCAGGCCCTTAGCGCGGGCGGTACGAATGTAATCCTTCTTTATCTCTTCAATGATCGAGTTTTTCATGAGGACGGTAAGACTCGTGAACGATCCGATGGTGTAACAAATAAGCGGAAGCGTGAAGTGATGAACGCGGTCGAGGAATTGCTCCCAGCCTGAAAGCTCATCGTAAATTTCGGACTGGATACCGCCGACCGGGAAAATTTCCCAGAAGCTTCCTCCGGCAAAGAGAACAATGAGGAGAATGGCGAGCATGAAAGATGGAATCGAATAAAGAATAAAAAGGAAAATGCTCGAAGTGATATCAAAGACCGAGCCGTTCTTGATCGCCTTGGCGATACCGAGCGGAATGGAAATGAGATAACTGAGAAGGAGAGAAATGATCCCGAACTGGAGGGAAACCGGAAACTTACTCACGATCACGTCCACCACCGGTTCTTCGTAAGTAAAACTTTCACCAAAATTCATGGTGGCGATATTTTTCAACCACAGAAGGTATCTCTCATGAACGGGCTTATCAAAACCGTATTGCTTCTTCAGCGCCTGCAGGACTTCATCCGGCACTCCCTGGGTGCTTCCGCGAGAGGAAGTGCTGATGCCTTCGGCTCCCCCGCCCATTCCCCCGCCAAAGCGGATCTCCTGAAGCTTCTGATCAATCGGTCCCCCGGGTGCCATATTAATAATGGCAAAAACCACGACGGTAACTCCCAGGAGTGTCGGAATCAGGATGAGAATACGGCGGATGAAATATTTCAGCATTTACTTGAGCTTCCAGTACTGCTGGCCCACGCCATAAACAAAAGTATCCTTCGGCTTAACGACACGCTTAGTGTGAGCATAGAGCGAATACTTCGAGTTGAAGAAAAAGACGTACGGGTAATCATTGGCGATGAGTGCATGCGCGCGCTGGAGTAAAGGAATCCGTTTGTCCTTGGCATAAACTTTTCTCGCCTGATCAATGAGCTTATCGACTTCAGGGTTTGAATAACTGATGAAGTTTGATCCCGATGCCTTGCTTGAATCAGAATGCCAAACCTGCTTGAGGTCGATTTCAACACTCCCTCCACCCCAGGCCATCCGTACAGCTTCGAATTTTCTTGAATCAACCAGACTGATGAAAGAGTTCCATTCAACATTCTTGATCTGGATATCCACGCCAATGCGGCTGGCATCTTCCTTATAGACCGTAAGGTATTTCATGAAGTCAGCAGATGGCTCGAGAATAGTGATCGAAAGTGGAGTTTTCTTTCCACCAATCATCTTGTCGAGAGTGCCGTCTTTATCTGAATCTCTCCAGCCCGCATCTCTCAGAATCTTCAGGGCACCCGTGGCATCGTACGGAACAGGCTTCACATCATGATTAGCGTAATCGGACTGCACGTAGATCGGGCCCGTGGCGGGTTCCGAAAGATTGTATTCAAATTTTTCCTGCATCAGCGGACGATTCACCAGCATCGAAAGGGCTTTTCTCACTTCCCGGTCTTTCAGGATGGGATGCATCTGGTTCCAGCCAATGAAATTATATCCTTTCGGGGTCTTGTTCTCGGTCTTCACTTTCACGATCTTGTCTTCCCAGACATCCCCGACTGTTTTTTTCACGAAGCCTTCAGGCCGAAGACCCAGGAAATCGATATCACCTTTTTTCAGGAGCTCGAGGCTCACATTCTCTTCCGAAGAAAATCTCAGGACGATTTTCGGAATGAGATAAGAATCTTTTTCCTTCGGATCACTAATGCCCCACCAATCGGGGTTTTTCACCAGAATGATTTTCTGGCCCTTATCATACTTCGTGAACATGTAAGGACCGGTTCCGATGAGCTTCTTCCCGAAATCTTTCTTGTTAGCGGGATCTGAGTAGAAGTGCTTCGGAAGAGTTTCAATACCTGCGCACACGTCAAAGTTCTGGAAGTAATCGTCTTTCACTTCGAAGCGGACGGTATAATCGTCGATCACGGTAACGGATTTCACGGCATCGTAATAAGGACGAATCTGTACGGCCTTGTAATCATCCGTGTAGATCACGTCGTAAGAATATTTCACGTCATGAGCAGTGAAAGGTTTTCCGTCATGCCATTTCACGCCTTGTCTCAGCTTAAAGGTGAAAACCTTATTATCCTTGGAAATTTCCCATTCCGTGGCCAGTGCTGGTTTCCACTCATAGGTATCGAGATCACGAGTCAAAAGACTCTCGAAGACATAGTTCTGAACTGAAGTTGAGTAACCGTCTGTCGATGCCAGTGGATTGAGAGTCGTGGGCTCTCCCCCGATATTATAATAAATCGCCTTGGATGATTTTCCCGACTTGTTATTACAACTGATAAACCCAATGAGAATGAACATAACGACTACGAGGTTCAGGACCTTATATGACATGGGAACTCCTTAACTATTTTCTGATGTAGAGAGCAGGATCAAGCGACCAGCGGTCAAGCTTGAGATTGTGATCCTCGATCCGGTAAGCTTCCAGTTTGGTATCTATTTCATTCATGCGCGCCTCTGAGTTCTTAAACTCAGCATAGGTACGGGCCTTGTCTTCTTCGAGGCTGGCGAGTTCTTTCTGCCATTCAATTTCTAATTTCTGGCGAAGTATTTCATAGCGCTTATTCACTGTATCCACGCGGTCCACATGGCCATCGAGCTCACGCTGGTGGCGATTCTTTTTGGCCTGCATGGCGAGGCGCTTTTTCTGAAGGATACTGACGACATCCTTTGCCAGATCAACGGACTGATTGAGATCCTGACTTTCAAAGTGCAGATAAGAACCGGTGGTGAAATGCACGTTCCGGATACAACCCTGGATGTCGGGGATTTTCATCAGAAGATAATCATTGGTCCTGCCTTCCACGAAACCGCGGCACCGGAAGGCGGGATAATTCTCATTCCAGAACTCCATGCGATCACCGCGATTCAAAAACTTGATGTTCGCGAAATCCGTGCGAATACGGATGAGTCTTGCGACGGTATTAGTTTTTGAAACCCGGCCGGAAAAGAAACGCGCATTCTGATCTTCCGGTGAGAGAAGAGGTCCGGCGGCGATGGCTTCCGCAACTACTAAGGTGAGAAGAAAAAAGAAGAACTTAGACATTGATTTTATTATGCCAGACTGTGGATTTTTGGAAAGAACTGAGAGGGATTATTCTTTCAGCAGGATAATACTTGAGCGAAATTCTTTTTCATGCAGCGGCTCTTCGTATTTCAGAACCCGCATGCCGGAGAAGAGATGCAGGAGTTCCTGCTCTTTCAGATAGTATTCAGGATTGTATTCCGGGGCCTTTTTCGAACGCATTTCCCGCACGGTATAGGCTTCATACATGAGAATCCCGCCGGGCTTCAGCCAGGTTTTCATCTTCTCGATCAGTGAACGGTCGACATAATAAAAACAGATGATCGCGTCGAACGACGCAGGGGCGATTTTATATTCATTGAGGGATGCGACGACGCCCTTGAATTTGACGCCGAATTCCTCGGCCAGCATGTACGCTTTTTTCACGGCCACAGAACTAATGTCGATCCCGGTGACCCGGTAACCTTTTTGAGCGAGGAAGACAGCATTTCGTCCTTCACCCATACCCATATCGAGAACGGTTCCCTCGTAAGGTATATACTGGTAATTTTCAGCGAGAAAGCGAACGGGTGACTTACCGAAAACAAATGTGGGACGGGAATATCTCTTATCCCACTGGTCCTTGGCATCGCCCTGGATTTTTACACCCGAGAGCTGCTGGTAACGGTTTCCGGAAATCGGATCACGACCGAAAGCAGTTCCCGAAAGAATGAGGAAAGCGAGTAATAAAGATTTCATGATTCCTGTGAAGAAGTATCATCGACCGGAGTTTCTGTGAAGGGTTCTTCCACCGGCTCATCGTAAAAGTAGGCGGGACTTGGCTCCGGAATTTCCTGGTCCTCGTCTACTCCCAGCTCAGCGCTTAAGAATACATTGAGAGTATCGAGGAGCTTCCCCATTTTCTTGATTCTGCGGTCGATATAAGCCTCAACTGTCCCCGGCATGTCTTCTGTCGCGAAGAGGTACCAGTTCATTTCTTCCGCATGGGAATAATATTCATCCAAGAGAGTGATAAGCTCAGCGCCACAGTGAGAGAGGTCCATGATGGATGTCGTCTCATAGCGGTTGTTAAAGATTTTCGGAAAGTGAGTGCGGGTCCGCCTCAAGGCGAAGATCTCAAGGTATTCGGTCTTTCTGTCTTTCACCCGCGAATAAAGATTGTTGGCATCTATCTTTATGAGTAGCAGCACCCGCTGAGTCTGTTCGTCGTGCTTACTTTTCATGCGACTCCGGCGAGTGATTTATGACCACCGGGCCAGATCTGGCTTTTTTCTGATTTCTCTATATGGAACGAAACCATTTTCTCAGTCAGTTCGCGGGCAGCGACCGGAGTTTTCAGAAAGAAATAATTCTTTGTGAGATTGTGCGCGCGCGTATCGTTGAGATTGGCAAAACTTGAAAGCTGAAGGAAGGAAAGACGCTTTGACTTCAGAACATACTTCAGGATCTTCCTTACTTTCTCATTAAAGAGGCGATACTCGCGGAAGTTAGAAGTGCAGCTGATCACCATCACGTGGTTCTGGTCCGTGCTGGCCACGAGCTGCTGGAGCTGATCCACTCTCACGGGCACGAGAATGAAATCGTATTCCTTGAAGAGACGATCGAAAGTGTAGAACTGCTCCGGGAGCTGTTCTTCAAGGGTAAGGTAAAAAATGAAAGGCCTGGTATTATCCATGCCTCTCTATTCGGAATTTAAAAAAGGGTCTTGAACCAATTGCGAATTCGTCTGACAAATCCGATCAGGATTCCCGCCGCCAGTGAGATGAGGCCACTGAGTGGGCTGGCGGAGCTCGTGACAGCCACGGTCCCGCATGAGAGTGGTGAGCTGGATTTCTCCTCTTTCTCAAAGGCCAGCGGAGAAACATAGCCGGTTTCCTGGCGATGGACCGTTTCTAAGATGGCGTCCTCCATCCCCTGGGCATCATCCTGCCGGACCCCGCTTGAGTTCAGCTGAAGTGACGGCGCCATGATCGCTTCCATCACATTTGAGTGATCAAGTCCCATGGTGTGCCCGAGTTCGTGGGTGATCGTCGTCAGTAGATAATTGTTCTGCTGGTTGTACATGTGATTACCGTTAATGATGATCTCAGTTTTCGCAAAATAAGGACCATTCGTGTAACGGATCGCCACCGCCAGCACAGAAGCCGGATCCATATTCGTCTCAGCGGCGAAGTTCTTTGACCAGCGGATGATATTGTTCGTTCCGGAATTAGAGGTATCCCACAGATCGAGGTTCGTAGCGTTTTCCCAGTCCTGGACTGCTATGCGGGAAAGGTATTCGAGCTTGGATTTTAAATTGGGATCGCTTTCAACCACGGTGATATTGATCGGAAGATTACGCCAGTAAAACCCGTTCATGAAGTCGGTTGTCAGTTTGTAACCCCACGCCGGGGTCGTCAGCAGAAAGCAGAGAATAAATTTCATCCACATAATCTTTTCTTCCTGAAAAAATGTTTCAGATCTTCTCTATCCAGCAAAGTTTCTCCCCTCTCATCTGCACCAGGTATTCCTCACCTGACTCGATGGAAAAAGGACCGTGCTTTAAAACGTCCAAAGTAACTATGTCTCCGACATCGCCCTTGATCGTAGTCCGGTTTTCGAAAATCACTTTTTGCGAGGAGAGAGGATTAGAAGGGCCTACCTCATCCATGATTTCTTTAACCTTGCCCTCAAACTGAGTCGGGCAGTCCAGCTGATCAACCGTGACCGTGGACCAGACGTTAATCGAGAACGAAACGAGAGACAGTAACAGCGCTAATCTCATGCCCACTCCCTGGACCTGGTTGACGAAGCCGCGAATCCATTCACAGCTTTTGTTAACCAAATGATTGCACGACAAATGCCAATGGTAAGAGAGCCTAAACTCTCTTTTTTACTATCTGGAGTAATGTAGTTAGGTGCGAAAGGTAACTCAACATTATTAAAAGATGAATTTTCTGAGGGGCGTGACGGCCCCACGCTTGAGCGCGCAGGGCCTTATGACACCGGCAAAAAGTACCGGGCGTTAACTAGATTTGAATGCTGAGTGTGATGTATTCGGAATTCTTCTGTCCGAGAGCGCGCTCGACGAAAGAGTAGCGTTGCTCGACATAAGTGAAGATGACTTTCACATCGAAATGGACTTTGTTGCCGTGAAGAATCCCAACAACTTTCTTTTCCTGTCCGTCGATGAGGCCATCACTATCGGAGTCAATTTTCGAAGAAAGAACGACTTCATTACGGGAAGTAATCGAAAGATTTCCGGAACACGCATAAGGGGCGCAGGTCTTACCGGCTACTGTGCCCGTGACCTGAACCACGCCCAACCGGGAAGAAACATTCTTGCGAACGGCAACTCCCTCAACTACCAGCACCTGATTTTCCAGGCTCACGACTGCGTCTTTCAGAGGATAAAGCTTCTGTTCGGCGAAAGCCGATAGCGAGAATAAAGCGAGCACAAAGATGAGTGTTGTATTCATAAGGACTCCGGGTTTAAGTGCGCGCACTTTAGCACAAACCGACTCTCACTCCCGGAAGGTGAAAAAATTACACGCCATAAAAAAAGGGCCCCGAAAGGGGCCCTCTTTATTAAGCAATTTATCGGGGGACAGATTACATCATTCCGCCCATTCCACCCATGCCGCCCATTCCGCCCATGCCGGCGCCAGCACCGTGACCGTGATCATCTTTCTTCGGAAGATCAGCGATCATCGTTTCAGTCGTAAGCATGAGGCCGGCAACCGAAGCCGCGTTGATAAGTGCAGAACGGGTTACTTTAGTCGGGTCAATGATCCCGGCCTTAACGAGGTCTTCGTAACGGTCGTCACGAGCGTTATAACCCCAGTTAGCATTCTTAGATTCAATCACTTTATTCACAACAACCGCGCCATCAAGGCCGGCGTTGAAAGCGATCTGACGAAGAGGCTCTTCGATCGCGCGACGGATGATTTTCACACCAGCAGTCTGCTCCTCGTTTTCACCTTTCAGGTCATTCAGGGCAACAGCAGCGTGAAGGAGAGCAGCACCACCACCAACGATGATACCTTCTTCAACAGCAGCGCGAGTTGCATTGAGAGCATCTTCTACGCGGTCTTTCTTCTCTTTCATGGCTGTTTCAGTACCAGCACCAACGCGGATAACGGCAACACCGCCAGCGAGCTTGGCCAGACGTTCCTGGAGTTTTTCTTTGTCGTAGTCTGAAGTTGTTTCAGCAATCTGAGAACGGATAGCAGCTACGCGAGCGTCTACGTCTTTCTTGTTGCCGGCACCATCAACGATCATGGTGTTTTCTTTGTCGATATTGATTTTCTTACAAGTACCGAGGTGTTGAAGAGTAACAGTCTCGAGGCTCATGCCGAGCTCTTCAGAGATAACCTGGCCGCCTGTGAGAGTCGCGAGGTCTTTCAGCATTTCCTTACGACGGTCACCGAAACCAGGAGCTTTCACAGCAGCTACGTTAAGAGCGCCGCGGAGCTTGTTCACAACGAGAGTCGTGAGGGCTTCACCTTCAACGTCTTCAGCGATGATCACGAGTGGACGTGAAGTCTGGACAACTTTCTCAAGGGTAGGAAGAAGCTCTTTCATAGAAGAGATCTTCTTGTCTGTGATGAGGAGGTATGGGTTTTCGAAAGTCGCTTCCATTCTTTCAGCGTTAGTCACGAAGTATGGAGAAACATAACCACGGTCAAACTGCATACCTTCAACCACTTCAAGTGATGTCTCAGCAGTCTTAGACTCTTCAATTGTGATGACACCTTCTTTACCAACTTTCGACATCGCTTCAGAAATAAGTTTCCCGATTTCAACGTCGTTGTTCGCAGAAATTGTTCCAACGTTTGCGATCTCTTCAGCTGTGTCGATCTTCTTAGACATGGCCTTGAGTTTTTCGATGATCTTAGTTGTAGCGAGGTCAACACCGCGCTTGAGGTCCATCGGATTGTGGCCGGCAGCTACGAGTTTAACACCTTCGCGATAGATCGCCTGGGCGAGAACAGTAGCAGTCGTTGTGCCGTCACCAGCGTCTTCATTAGTTTTCTGGGCAACTTCTTTCACGAGCTGAGCGCCCATGTTTTCGAATGCGTTCTCGAGCTCGATTTCCTTCGCAACAGACACGCCATCTTTAGTGATAGAAGGAGCGCCGAAAGCTTTCTGGATAACAACGTTACGGCCTTTAGGACCGAGTGTGACTTTAACAGCGTTAGCAAGAGCGTTCACACCAGCGAGGATGGAAGCGCGTGCTGTTTCAGAGTACTTTAATTCTTTTGCTGACATATATTCCTCCAAATGGAATTGAAAAATTGATTACTGAAGAACTCCGAGAATTTCTTCTTCTTTCATGATGAGAAGGTTTTCGCCGCCAACCTTCACTTCAGTTCCGCCGCCCCACTTGGCGAAAAGAACTGTGTCTCCGACTTTAACGTCGAGAGCTTTCACTTCACCGTTTGCCAGGCGGTGGCCTTTTCCAACGGCCACAACTTTACCCTGTGATGGTTTTTCTTTGTGATTATCAGGAATGATGATCCCGCCAGCAGTCTTGGTTTCTTCTTCGATACGCTTAACTACAACCCGGTCATTTAATGGTCTCAGTTCCATATTTTCCTCCTAAGAAAAGATAATTAGTGCTGCGCAACAGTCAGTTAATAGTGTCTATGATAAGTGCCAACACAATGTAGGTTCGAATGGGTGAGTGTCAAGGTTGGCAGATGAAAAAAATCTTCATCGCTTTTGTAAGTGCTTGATACCCTCCCTGGTTTCATTCTGGGTCCAGCAAATCTTGCCCCATCAGCGCGTTAAATTCCGGTGGTTTGAAATCCTTTCAGGGGGGCCCTTCCGGCGCCGATAGGTATTCACGATACAATTAAACCAGGCATCTCCAAGGAAGGAATATGCTCGAACTGACCCGCAAAAAGCTCTGCCCCTTTTTCTCCCTGCTCTTCATGATGAGTTGTGGAAAAAAGATGACTGAACCAGAGTCCGTTACCAAGCCCCACATTGAAAACCAGCTGCCTTCTCCTACTCTGATCCTCGCGATCGAAGAGAAGCTTCAGACTTATATCGCAAAGAGACCCGGTCATTACATTCTTCCGGAACAGCTGCGGGTAAGATCAAACAATGCTCTCGGAAAAGTTGTGACAATCATCTACAACATCCGGGCGGATGATCCGGAAACCTACGATGCCAAGTGTACCTACCAGGGTGTTGCTGAAGATTCGATGCCGGTTGAAAAGTGCGTGGATCAGGATGGGTATGATCTTGGTGACATCACCGATGGCCAGACTCAGTTGATTATCCCGGCCGGAAACTCCATTCAATTGGAATCAAACTCTGATGAGCTTCAGGCCGACGCCATTTACGACGTAAACTGGATCTGATTCAAATAATAGAAAGGTTCCCGCATACTTATTCTACGAGTATGCGGGAACCTTTTTTATTTCACTTCTTATTTTTGTCAACTGAGGCAGGAGAACGACTGCGGATCGCTTTGCTGTGGATCCGGACGATGTTCTGCTTGGATAATGAATCGAGGGCTTCAAACTTATCCGCGTTCACGAGATACCGGTAAGCTTCCGTGTGGTTCATTTCCGCGGTCTTTTTCAGGACCTTGAAGTATTCTTCATCGGAAATTTTATCTTTGAGTAGTCCGTAGTACTTACGAAGAAGATTGAGATTTCTCGTCTGGGAGACATAGATAAGAGTTTTCCCTTTGTCTGCCCCACGATCAAGGAAGTAGTCGATCAGAACTTCATCTTCTTTTTTCACGACGTAGTACATGAGGCTCGGTGACAAGGGTGTCGGCCGGGTATTGATGACCCTGGCTATTTCCGGAGTAATGATCTTTTCACGGCTCGATTTCTGGATGAAGGTAAGCGTCTTCTTCGCTTCCCGATAACCGTTGACGTAGTAGCCGGCCATCACCATGAATACGGTGAATCCTGGAACCAGAACTCTCCAGGTCATGAATGAACCTACCGTTCCCCGGAACTTCTTCATCGGAGAAACGTAATGGTTGTATGCAAGACTGAACGCGATCTTTTTTTCCAGCGAGTCGATCCGCGACTCTAGATCCGGATGAGTGGAAAAGTGCCTCTGGAAGAAGTTTTTCTTCTGCGATGGTTTGAGCTTACCTTTTAAGTAATCCGGCATTTCTTCTGGAGCCGCCAGTTTTCTTAAAGCGGATTTCATTGATTCGAGATCAGCACCAAGTTTCATGACCGCGAAGGCATCGGCTTCATACTCGTGAGAGCGGATGGTATCAAAGAGAAGAGCGTAATTGAAAATCACCCAGGCAAAACAGGAGATAAATACCAGTGCCGCTGTCATCCCGGCATGGAAGGAAGCATCTTCTCCCCAGTAAAGAAGCGAGAATGTAATCAGGAGGACCATGATGAGTCCCACGCCCATAAGGACTGAGATGAGATTTTTTATGAGATCGATCACGCGCTTATGAATATGGCGATTTGCTACATGGGCCAGTTCGTGGGCGATGACAGCATCAAATTCTGTCAGAGTAAGAGTCGTGCGAAGTTTTCTTCCAATGAACATTGTCTGATTGGAGAAACGGAAGAGTTTCATTCCCACGACAAATGCGTTCTTGATATCTGTTTCAATCCAGCGGACACGCATGCCGGGCATTTCGATATCGTGCAGACGCTTGTTGATGATCTCCAGGTACTCCGGCTCGGAAATTTCCCGGTTCGGAATAAGTCTCAGCATGATAATCACGGAACAGGCAATCGTGAGGACAGAAACGAAGATGATGTTAAATACAAGTCCGATGAACCAGAGTGATCCCCATTCTTCGTAAACCCCATCCTGGAAAGTCACATTGATGACGGAGTAAATGAAAATCGGAAGAAGGATAATCGCGGAATTCACTCTTACTTCCTGGATGAGATGTTTCCGGAAAGAGTCAAGCAGGTCGAGACTGGTTTGCTTTTCGACATAGCGGACAAACAGCTGATAAAGGCCGAAGCCCGCAAAAAGAAGAACCAGGTAAACCGCACCAATTTCAATCATGCCGAGAGCGAAAGCGCGCTCGGAAATAAAGTGAGCAACGATGAATGAAAGAAATGCTTCAAAGACGAAAATGTAAAAATGGTGAGAGAGTATCATCTCGCGGTGAGAAGAATCCTTGGCATCAATTAACGACGAAAGGAAACTTACCCGCTCACGGCGGAACTTTCTCCAGTTGTAGATAATGGCGATGACCAAGAAAAAGGCGTAAAGCATGCTTCCCCTTCCTGATCTTTATCGGTATTTTGTTAGTGAATCTGACTGAATTTCCTGACTAGGAGACTGTTTATGTCAAATAAGACCATGACCTTAGATGAATTCTTTAACTGCCACAAATCACTGAAGAAGGATGAGCTGATTCTCGATGTCCGCCGCCCTGAGGAGTTTGAGGCGGGCCACATCGAAAATGCCCGTAACATTCCGGTGGATCAGGTAGCGGGTTTTGCGGATGAACTCCGGAAGTACTCGGCCGTCTATATTCATTGTAAGCGCGGCGGTCGCGCCAAGGCGGCGTTTGAGACTCTGACCAATGCCGGATTATCGAATCTGGTTTGTATTCACGATGCCGGAATGGATCAGTGGATTGAGTCGGGCTATCCCATCAAATCATAACTTTTTTTAAGTTCTTATTGATTCCAAATTCAAGGATCAAGGTCGACTTAAAAACACTGTTCTTCGTGATTCACGACATACACCTGATCCGCGACGTTTCCGAGGCTGAGTTTCCCCAGACTCGCCTTCACTCTCACCGGATATTTGAGCGTCGTAAGTCCGGTGCAATTGTAACCCTGAACACCCTCGCGGATGAGACGGGCCGAGTGAATCAAAAGAAGTGCGGTCATTCGTTCGTGAGGCAGGTCTTCCTCAAAAGTCCTGAGACACAGATTGCGGCAACGATACTGGTTCTTCACGCGATAACTGTCATAAGTCTCGAGCGTATAGGTTTTTAATGGTGTGGCATCGAGCTGATGGGAGCCGGTAATCGGTGAATAGACACGGACTTCGCAATCGCATTGCATGGCGAAGGCATTCACAGAGAAGACGAATAAAAGTCCGACCAGGATACGCATATCCTTTCTATCGGAACTCTCCGGAATTAAATAAATGTCTTACTTTAAGTCGTACCAGTTTTGTCCGGTACCCATTTCCACCTTGAGGGGGACTGAGAGAGTCACGGCATTTTCCATCAGATCCCGCACCAGCAACTTCATGGTTTCCATTTCCTCGGGAACCACATCGAAAATTAATTCATCGTGTACCTGCAGAATCATCTTCGATTTGAGATTTTTGTCGTGGATCGCATTCTGGATATTGATCATGGCGAGCTTGATGATGTCGGCCGCTGTTCCCTGGATCGGACTGTTAATCGCCACTCTTTCGGCCATCGCTTTGATCTGGCGATTACTGGATTTGATATCCGGAAGAACGCGCTTCCGTCCAAAAAGAGTTTCCGCGTAGCCGGTGTCTTCCGCTTTTTCCTTGAGACCATCCAGAAAACTTTTTACCGCACTGAAATTTTTAAAATAACTGGTGATGTATTTCTTCGCCTCGCCCTGCGAGATGTGGAGTGCCTGTGAAAGACCAAAGCTCGTCTGCCCGTACATGAGTCCGAAGTTAATCGCCTTCGCTCCATTACGCTGGTCTTTTGTCACCTGATCGAGCGGCACTTCAAAAACTTCCGCCGCCGTCTGCTTGTGAATATCCCGATCATGCAGGAAGGCCTCAAGCATGTTCTTGTCCTGTGAAAAATGCGCCAGAAGGCGAAGCTCAACCTGGGAATAATCGGCGGAAAGAAGTTCTCGTCCCTTGGAAGGGACGAACCCTTTTCTGAGTCTTCTCCCGTTTTCAGTTCTCGCGGGAATGTTCTGAAGGTTCGGATTATCACTTGAAAGTCTTCCGGTAGCGGCGTTACTTGGCTGGAAGTGAGTATGAATCTTGTTGGTGGAACTTCTCACCATGGTGGGAAGAGCCTTCACATACGTGGAAAGAAGTTTTTCCACTTCCCGATAGCGAAGAAGCATTTCCGGGATGGGACTGACTTTCATTGCCGCCAGCTCATTTAAAACTTCCGCGTCCGTCGAGTAACCGGTTTTGGTTTTCCGGATAACCGGGAGCTGGAGTTTTTCAAAGAGTAACTCCCCCACCTGTTTCGGGGAGCGGAGATTCACTTTATCACCGGCGATCTTCTTCACTTCAGTTTCAATTTCCTCAATCTGCTTACTGAATTCGTTCTCAAGCTCTTTATAGAAAGCGACATTGAGGGAAACCCCTTCAAGCTCCATCGCCGCTAAAACCTTAATGAGCGGAATATCCAGTTCATCATAGGGACGTTCGACCTGAAGCTCATTCATCCGGGTCCGGAGAAGCGGATAAAGCTGAAGAATCGCCTGCGCCTTCTCCGTGTGATATTCGATTTCCTCATCGGTCATGTTTCCGAGAAGATCGGCCTGGCCATCCACTTTCGGGGAAAGTTTTTGCCCCATGAATTCTTCACAGATCGTATCGAGATCATGCCGCTGTTCCGGATTGATAATGAAGTGGGCCTGCGCGAGGTCAAAGTAGCGGAAGTCGGGATTGATCCCGGCCATGAGTGCCAGCTGAAGAATAGGCTTAGACTGATAACAAACGACCAGCGGCTTTTCAGCATGAATGATCTCGATGAAGGCCTTCGCCTCTTCCTGTCCCATGGAGAGATAGCCGGCCTTCGTATCAGTGGCCACCGCCATCCCCCGCCAGCACTGGTGCTGGTTGAGCTCATCATCACAGACGTGAGAAATAGCGAGGGCACCCTTCCCGGCAATATTTTGGCGGAGATCTTCCAGCGTCCAGCGCTCAGATTTTCTCGCTTCGTTACGCGCAACGGGTTTTACCGGGGCCACGTCATCGCGAACGGCCTTCGGTTCCTTGAACTTATAATCCTGAAGTTTTGTGATCCAGGTGCGGAAGCCTACTTTATTCAGGAAATCCTCGAGCTCAGGATGAAGAACGAGCTTGTAGGAAGAATCAACTGCGGAATACGGAAGCTTCAGGTCCGTTACGATGCGGACGAGCTTTTTCGAGAGAACGGCGTCCGCCTGGTGAGTTTCAAGAGCAGTCTGGCTGCGCTTGTTTTTAATGTTGGGAATGTTCGCGAGAATATTTTCCAGTGTCCCGAAATCTTCGATGAGGCCCTGCGCTCCCTTGGGACCGATGCCGGCAACACCCGGGATGTTATCTGAAGAATCGCCGATGAGAGAGAGATAATCCATGATCTGTTCCGGATAAACTCCCATTTTGTCTTTCACGTCTTCACGGCCGTAGGTTTTTTCCTTCATGGTATCGAGCATCTTCACCGGGCCATCCACGAACTGCATGAGATCCTTGTCACCGCTGGCGATCAGGATTTCGTCAAATTCCTTCCTCCACTGAATCGCTGCGGAACCGATAATGTCATCGGCTTCATAATTGGCCATTTTTATTTCGGGAAGCCGGAGACACTTCACCAGCTCATCCACGAGGGCGAACTGGGGTACGAGTTCATCCGGCGGTTCCGAACGGTTCGACTTGTAATTCGGATCGATCTCTTTTCGAAAGGATCCTTCTTTCGTATCGCGCGCGATAAGTATATGCGTCGGTTGATATTTCTGGATCAGGTTGTGCACCATCGACAGCACTCCATAAACCGCATTCACGGGTGTCCCGTCCGGAGCATGTAAAGGTCTTATGGCAAAGAAGGCGCGGAAGATATAATTGGAGATGTCGACGATGATGAGTTTTTTCATGGCATCCTAGGGAGAAGGAACTGGTGGCGTTTCATACCACGGCGTCTTGGTTTTCCGGAGATCAAGCCTGGTTCCATCATTTGCGATAACCGTTGTATCCGCCATGATGTCACCAAGCCGATACGGTGATTTATCTTTAAAGAGAAAATAGACTTCCATCGCGGAAAGAGGAAGCGCGAAGATGCCGGCAAAGATCCATCCGTAAAAGGGAAAGATGAATAAAAACAGCGGCACAGTAAAAGGGAGGTTCCGGATGAAAGATTGTTTAGCTGAACAGGGAGTTCCGTCCACCAGTGAAACCACACCGAAACCCATGAAACGCTTTCCGATGGACTGACCTTCGTACAATGAATCAGCAATACAGAGATAGATAGTTCCGAGAATAAGACCCATCGGATAATACATGTAGCCGCCAAATGCCACGAGACTGATATCAATCAGTTTCGCGATCAAGCGGTTCATGCGCGCTCTGGCCAATGGCTTATTGAGGAAATCCTTTCTCTTCATCCCGGACATTGTAGCTAAAAAATCACGATTTTAACCGTTTTTCGCGCTTTTCGGACCACGTCAATCAATTGGCCCCCCTTGTGGAACTTGTGGGGATGCCCATCATACGATAAAGTAGATAAATCGTTTTCTCTCTAAGGAGTATGTATGGCCAATTTAACTAGTGTGACTTCATCCAACTGGGAACAAGAAGTCATGAATTCAGATAAACCTGTTCTCGTGGACTTCTGGGCAGAATGGTGCGGACCTTGTAAGGCGCTCTCACCTGTTCTGGATGAAATTGCCACCGAGATGAATGGTAAGGCGAATGTCGTCAAGGTTAACGTTGACCAGGCTTCTGACCTTGCGCAAAAGTTCGGCATCCGCGGCATTCCGACTCTGATTTTCTTCAAAAATGGTGAAGTGAAATCAACACTCGTCGGCAATCAGCCGAAAGCCGAGATCATCAAGAACATCAACAGCCTCATCTAATTAATTTATAACAGGAAGCGGGCGTCGTTTTAATTTTAGCGGCGCCCGCTCTTTTTTTATGAGCTCATACATCCTTTCATCCCTCCAGGAAGCGCAGAAAACCCTCAATACATTCGTAGAAGACAAACAAAACGTTGAAAAGATCGAACAAGCGATCACCACTTTTGTTTCTTCCTTCAGAAATGGCGGGGCCGTCTTCAGTTGCGGGAATGGCGGATCGATGTGCGACTCGCTTCATTTCGCCGAAGAACTCACCGGCCGTTACAGAAAAGACCGCGCCCCACTTCCGGCTACCGGAATCTCAGAGGCCGGGCACATTACCTGCATCGCTAATGATTTTGGTTTCGAGTATATCTTCTCCCGCTTCGTTGAGGCGTGGGGGAAGAAGAACGATACACTCCTCGCTATTTCAACTTCGGGTAACTCTGCGAACGTCATCAAGGCGGTAGAAGTTGCCAAATCAAAGGGCATGAAGGTGGTGGGTCTTCTGGGGAAAGACGGCGGGAAACTTAAATCCATGGTGGACGTCGCCCTGGTGATTGATTGCCCGATCACAGATCGTATTCAGGAAGTGCACATCAAGTGCATACATATTTTCATTGAAGGGATTGAGCGCCAGCTTTTCCCTGAAAATTACAAGTAATCATTTAAAGTCCTTTTCAAAATTAACGGTTTCAACCGTTTAGCTTTCCCCCTTTCGGGTAATTTTTACAATTAACTGAATTCATCGTTCACGAACCGAAGATCATTTTCCTATAAGCAGCCATCATCTTTGAGAGGTAACTATGTCCATGAAACAATGGCTGCTTGTGATCGCTATGCTCTTTTCGCTGGGTGCTGCCCAGGCGGAAGAGATCTTTACTACTGTCTTCAACGTCATCGACGTGAATGAGCCGGAGAAAAAAGTTCTTCTAGTTCTTTCCGGCGCTGACGGGAAAGTCTATCGTTCAACCAGAACGGAAGAGAACGTGAAACTTCTCAAGTCAATGATCGGCCAGGTGGTAAAACTCACATCGGCGACACAGGAATCCAAGCATTACGTAGTCGACATAAAAGTTGTAAATCGCTCTGAAGTTGATGAGACGGTCTATGACCTTAATCACTTCCAGTATAATGAGCTCAGAAAATTCGCACCGACGAATCTCCAGTCGATTGAACAGGTAACTCAGATCTTTAATGACATGTTAAATGACGGCGATAAGAACCGTTCACAATGCTTCAAGCGCGCCCACATGTGGGCCTTTGATATGTGGTCGAAACTGGGAATCAACTCTCAGAAAATCTTCATGTTCTATACGGCCCGTTACCAGATCGTGGATGAATTCGACTGGTGGTTTCACGTGGCTCCCATGGTGACTGCTGATGGAGTTGATTACGTTCTCGACGGAACATTCATGAACAAGCCGGTAACCGTAAAAGAATGGACCGATTATTTCATGAGAACTTCAAAGATCAATTGTCCTGCGATCACAAACTACAAGCAGTATGAAGATCATCAGTGGACGAAGCTTTGCTACACCATGAAAACACCAATGTATTATTTCCGTCCGCTCGATATGGAAATGAGAGACAAGAAAGGTGCCCGCCGGAATCACTGGGTACTTCCTGAGCTCCAGGACGCGAGAAAGGCTTTCAAGGGATGGGAAGAAAGTTACGAAGGCCTCGATACGGGCAAGAAAACAATCAAATACTAGAGGTTAAAATATGAAATACTTTACTTTCGCTGCTCTCATGACCGGAACTGCTTTCGCCCAGAACATCACTGGTGTGGCCGTTCTCAAGGGCTCTTTGAAAACAAAGACACTCGTTCGCGGAATCAGCACTACCTGCAAGGTGAAAGTCGCGAAGATCAGAAATATCAAAGAAGAAGATTATTACGGATTTCCCGGTTACACCGTGAAGGTGGAAGTCGATCTGAATGGGAAGAACGACAAACAGGAAACTGTTGTTCGTTACGGGAAAGAGTTCACTCTCACGAACTTCTGGCGCGAAAATGGCCAGGTGGTGGCGAAAGACTTCGATTATTTCTCGGAAGACGGGGCCCTGCTTACGATCAAAACCGATGGCAGGCTCAAAAGTTTCTCCTTCCCGGTTGATAATCAAAAAATTACCTGCTCATTCTGATCTGATATGCACAATAGGGGCGAATTCGTCGCCCCTATTGTTTAGGCCTCTTTTGAATTTCCTTTCACCAATCTCAAATCCGCTTATAATTAAGTAAATCATTAAATTTCCATGGAAGGGGAATCAGTTATGACGTTAGTCCAAGATATTATCCGGTTTATTGTTGAAGGCGGGATCTTCATGTACGTGATCCTCGCTGTATGGGCATTTGCCGGTGCAGTCGCGCTCGAGAGATTTAAAAAACTCTCCTACACATATGACGTTGATGGACCTTCATTCATGAATGAGCTTCAACGCTACATTCTCTCGAATGACATTCAGGGTGCCATCCGTGTTTGCTCCGGCTCACAGGCCGCTCTTCCGAGAGTACTGAAGTCAGGACTCAAGCGCTCTAACCTTGGAACAGCTCAGGTTCAGAATGCTATCGATGCGACAGCACTCGAAGTGATTCCGAAGATTGAGATGAGAATTCCTTATCTTCAGCTCGCAGCTAACCTTTCTACTCTCTTCGGACTCCTCGGAACGATCCAGGGTCTGATTCAGTCATTCTCTGCAGTATCTGCAGCGGATCCGACTCAGAAAGCGGAAGTTCTGGCGAAGGGTATTGCGGTTGCGATGAACACAACCGCTCTGGGTCTCCTCGCTGCGATCACCATCATGATGATCCATGCATTCCTTATGGCGAAATCAGAAAAAATCGTTAACGAGATCGATGAATATTCTGTGAAACTTCAGGATCTTCTCGGAACTAAGAAAGCGATCGACGAATAAGGACATAAGCTCATGTTGCGTGTTCCTACCAGCCGTAAGAGAAAAAGACCCGATGAGAAACTGAATCTCGTTCCGATCATGGATTCAGTCTTCATCTTTATTTTCTTCCTTTTGATGTCGGCAAGCTTCCTCAAGATCTATGAAATCGGAAGTCCGATTCCTATTATCTCTGACAAAGAGCCGCCACCTCCCGATAAGGATCCACTGGCGCTGGCACTGACTCTCGATACAAATGAGGTCATTCTCCTAAGAGGTGTTCCTCAGAAAGAGATCCAGCGCTTCAGACGCCTCCCAGACGGAACTTTTGACTATGAAGCGATTCATACGAAGCTGATTGAGATCAAAAAACAGAATGTCTCTGAAGACTCAATTATCTTTGAGCCGATCGGTGAAGTGACGTACGAGGAAATTGTAAAAGTTATGGATGCGGTCCGCATGCTAAAGAAAACTGACGACACCATCATGAAGCCGAATAAAGAAGGCATTGATGAACCCCTGAAGAATCTTTTCGATAAGATCATCTTCAGTAATCTGATGAGCTAAGAGGCCTATATGCCAGTACGTGCTTCAAGATTTTCCAGTAGAAGAAAGAAGGATAAGGTCCTTGATATCGACATTACGTCCCTTCTCGATATTCTTACCATCCTTCTTGTGTTTCTTCTTCAGAGCTATAACTCTTCCGGAGTGATTATCAATGTTCCGGATGGGATCGAACTCCCCCGGTCTGCTTCGGAATCACTCAATAACTTCGGCGTGAACATCCAGGTTTCCAAAACCAATATCTGGGTTGATGACAAGGAAGTTCTGACAGCTGAGAGCGCAGCCGATGGCCAGGTGTTTGATGAAGGAGGACGTCGAATCGTTCCTCTCTATAATGAGCTCATTAAGATCAAAGAAACTATTAAGCAGTCAGAAATGCTTTCACCACAGGCCAAGAAATTCTCAGGGATAGCAAATCTGGTGGTTGATAAGTCACTTAAGTACAGTTACCTGAAAAGAGTCATGTACACGGCTGCCTCAGCGGGCTTTAAAGAGTTCAAATTCGTAGTTCTGACTGAAGGTGATTAATTCTTTTTGTACTTTATGCCATAAAAAAAGGGCCGCATTGAGCGGCCCTTTTTTTATGCTTTGTTCTTAGAGCTAGAGTTTCTTAGGATAGAAGTTCATTGGCTGTTTCACACCAACTGTTCCTCCGCCCATGGGCTCAGGAAAGTTGATTCCTTTCAGAACCTGCACGACACATTTTTTCACATCGGTCGGTAAAGCAGAAGAACCATCAATTCCCGCCTGGGTAACGTGCCCTGAGGCGCCGATAGTGAAATCAAGCTTCACAGTACCGGAAGTGTCAGCGCCCGTTCTTTCGAGTTCTTTCTGATAGCAATATCTGAACTGCGGAAGATGATCGAGGAGAATTCTTCTGATAACATCTGGATCCATTGATCCCAACACGACGGTCTCAGATGGAATACCGGCAGTGTAAATCGCTTTCTTCGCCGAAAGCCCTTCAGCCCCCTTGGAACTTCCCAGGACACCGGTCGCGGCTCCCACCAGGCTTCCCTGATTCGTTGCTATTTCAGCCGTTTTAATATTTCCTGTCCCTGTACTAACCCCGGTAGCGGCTCCAACCAGATCGCTTCCGCCGCCAGCACCTGTGGCACCGCGGGTACGGATCCCCGAAAGAGTTCCGCCTTTGGCGACCATCGTGTTTACGGATGAAGCAAAGTCAGCCGACTTATAAACTTCCACCGGCCCACGGGTCTGAAGACCTGAGGTGGAGAAAGCCGCAGCCGCAGATTTCGTCTTGAGATTGTTATTGTTCTTGGATGCCGCGAGATTGGTCGCAATCTTATTTGTCGGTCTGGTAACTTTCTCTGTACCTTGCTTCACGACTTTTTTCTCTCTCGCCTTACGCTCACCCGGATCAGATTTTTTACTTTGATCTTTAGTCGTGATCACATCAGGCTTAGTCACTTCGGGCTGTTTTTCTTTTGGAATTTCTTTCTTCACAGCGATCTTGTCCGGAGCCTTCTGAGGAATCTTTTTAGTGTTCTCAGTTTTCTCAATCGTTTTGTTCTTGTTTACCGTCAGTGGCTGCTTATAAAGAATGGTCGCAAGACGCTCAGGTGCCAGCTCATCTTTCTTTTCGTCTTCCGGAACTTCGATCACGTTGAAACCGACAGAAATCATCGCGACAAAGAAGAGAAACAAGAAAAGATACTTTTGAAAATCCGGATCGCGCTTAAGAATCGGAGCCGGTGCGATCTTAGGTGGAGAAGCAACATTCCGGACAAAGATCTGTATATCATTTTTCTGGAAGCGAACAAGATCCTGACCCTGAAGTTCAATAGAACTTCCTACGTGTCCGGAATCCTTTTTTCTGTCTGACAGAAAAAAGACCCCAAAACCAGGGAGCGTGTGAACAGTGGCCCTACTTCCATTTACATCTACAAAAGGAATCTTTTCAGTCTTCCCGAAATAAGGAAATTCAACTTCCTGCTCAGATGTCCACCATCCGGAGATGTAATAGGTATTTTTCCCTTCCGGAAGATAATCCACACTGTAAATCTGGTCTTTAAAAAGAATGATAACTTCAACCGCCTGGCGGGAAGCCTCGTATTTAAAGATAGGGTAAATTTGTGCTTTATCCTCGAAGATATATTCGCTGAATTCTGCTTTCGGATCTGCTGCCAGTGGGTAAACCACACTTGGGATCTGATCAGCGACTTGAGGCGCCGCTTGCGGAAGGCCCCTTGATTCCTGAGGTGCTGCCGGTGGAGCCGGTGGGAGGATAGTTGATGCAGCTCCGGCGGATGGCTCAAGGATGTCGAGAACCGGTGGGAGAGCGGCTTTTTCAGCGGAATATTTCAGAAATTCAAATTCAATATCGGCGAGGCGAATTGTATCCCCGACATGGATTTCTTTTTTTACGACCTTGTCGCCATTGACGAACGTGCCATTGGTCGAGTTCATGTCATAAAGGACAGCGCGATCTTCAAAAATCTCAAGAACCGCGTGAACCGCAGAAACGGAATCATGGTTAGCCATGAGGTCGCAGCTTTCTGATCTTCCGAGAAGAATTCTTCCTTTTGGAAAGACCCCCCCTTTGGCACGGGATGCTTCCTGCGTCGGTCTCAGCTCAAACAGCGCGGTTAATTTGTTACGTGTTACTTCCACAAATGCCCCTTATGGTCAGCGGATTACTTCCACTGCTTTTTTCATTTCTCGGTTAAAGTTCAGGCGCTCAGGCAGCTTGTTCCTGAACTCATTTCGCGCTCTCGGTGTGATCGAAAGATCTCCCGGAGAGCCGGCTTCGCCTTCGACACCAATTTCGTCGAAGTCGAATTTCTCAAATTTTTTATATTCGTAACGGACCGTCTTCGATCTCTGCTGAGCAAAAGCAGGTAGAGAGATGAGTGCGATCAGGATGAAAATCTTCATTGCTTATCTCCGAGATAATTTTCCACACTACTGTAGTAGCGGGAAAGGGCCGCATTCTTCGGCTTCTGAACGTTATCAAAAACCTTCAGAGCATCTTCAGCTTTGCCGAGTTTTTTCAGGGTCACTGCGAGGTTGAGCCCAATTTCAGGTCTCGACCAGAAGTTTCCGGGAATCATCTTAAAGTAGGAATATGCCTGGTTATAATCCGACATGAGAAAATATGCGTTCGCCACGGAGTTCTGAAGATCCATATCCTGGGGAGATGAATCAAGGAGACCTTTAAGAATCGGGAGCGCCGGTTCGGCCAGGCCATATACGAGATACATCTTCGCCAGATTGTATCTTGGAGTCTTGGCGAACTTAGATACGTTATTTGCGCGCTCGAAAGCGACAAGAGCTTTCTGGTCCTGATCCATGCGCGAATACATCACACCGATGTTATTCAGCGCCGGGATATAATTCGGCTTCACTTCCAGGGCCTTATTATAAAAGAGCAGGGCCTTCCGGTGAGAGCCCTGGTTCAGGTGGCAATTCGCTACCTGGTTCCAGTACGCCGCCACTTTCTGATACTTGTTAAAGTTTTTAGCCGCCACCGAAAATGCAGTCTTGTAATCACCACGTGAACAACGAAGAGAAATCTCCATGAGGGGATCGGTCGCTTCAGCCATCGCCTCGATTTCTTCTACCGAATAGCGATCGAGTGTTTCATCCTGAAGCGCAGGATTTACTGTCGTTGTCTTAGGTGAATAGAAATCCGGAACTTCATTATTGGTGAGAGCTCTTTCTTTCTTGAAGGCTTGCTTAGTCACTTTAGCGGGTGCATCTGAATTTCTTTCCTGGGATTTCTCCCCGGAAGAACAGGCCACCAGGAAAGCCAGAATAAGAATTGAAGATTTCATCGCTGACCTCCTCTATCCATCAGCACAATGTTTTTTGAACTCACATAGCGCTTGAAGCTCTCGAGTCTTCCGTAAAGAACGGCATAGTTCGAAGCAGAAAGAATCTTGTTATCCATGATCAGCTTTTTCACTTCACTTCTCTGCTTGCGGGCATTGGCCAGGATGGGATTGTAAACATCTGCCATCGCCTTCTGGAAACTTGCCACGTATTCCGGAGATTTTCCTTCCGGAGTGAAAGCTCTAAGCTCTTCACCGAATGTTTCGTAGGCATCGATGGCCAGGCGGTAACCCTCAACGATTCCTTTACCTGAGCCCGTTTTCTGGATCTGGTTCACTTCACTCGTGAGCTGATCCAATATCCTGAGTTTCGCCTTCACGGCATTATTAAATTCATTTTCCGGGAAGCGAAGAGTAATCTCACCCACCTGAGTCTTGAGATTTCTTACCTTCACCATGAGCTTTTCAGCGATGAGATCGAGGGCCTCAACCGGCACGTCCTGCTTCGCCTTACGGGCCTCGTTGTAAAAACGTGTTTGCTTGGCTTCAAGTTGTTTTGCTTCTTCCGTATTTCCCACCTTGAGAAATTCCTTGCGAAGTTCTTCCATGGGTCGGATGAGATTCGGACGATTTTTCGGATCAGCTTCGAGTGCTCTCAGGTCTTCTTCGTAAGTTTGCCAGCGACTCGCCTTGCCGATATCTTTCAGGAGCTCAAGTCCCACTTCTGACATAACAGAATTTGGAAGCTGACACTGACGGGCGAAATTCCTGATCTCAAGGGCCTTATCCAGTTCATTATTGGCCAGAGAAATGAAGACCGCATTTTTGAAGGCTACGACTTTGTTGTTTGAGTTCTGCTTACAGAGCTTGGCAAAGACCCGGTAAGAAAGATCAGCTGACTGAGAAAACTGCTGGCGCAGGAAGAGCCCGGCCGAAATGGAAAGGAAGGAATCCGCGAATTTTGAAACATCCACAGCTTCCATATCCCGGGCGGCGACGACACCCCATTGATAACTCTGGTTCGTGTCACCCATTTCGTAATAGAGAGCGGAAAGGTTATAGGCGGCATTCACTTTGGCTTTCGGAGTGCTTTCCGGATCCTTGTAGATCTGGTGATAACCCTTCATTGCGATGTCTTTGTCACCTTTTTCAAGTGACTGCTGTACACCTTCAATCTGAATTTTCGTCATGAGGGATCGTAAAGCATCTGCGTATTTTTTTGAGACCTTGTATTTGCCCTTGTTGATATCGGCTACGTAAGTTTTCACTTTGCCGTAATCTTTCTTCTTCCGGTAATGCTCCATGATCTTAGCGAGCATCCCTTCCTGAGTTTCATAATCATTCGGGAATTTGGCGGCGAACTTCTCCATGGTGTCTTCGGCTTCAGCAATTTCACCCTTATCGAAGCGGGTATTGAAGAGCTTCACGTAAATGGATTTAGCACGATCAGATTTTGAATCCACTGAAAGGTACCGCGTGTAAACCGGCTCATAATACTTTTCGGCGTTGGCACGGTTGAGACCCGGTTGCGCGAGGGAAGCGAGCATTCCTTCAAGATTCTGGGTGATGAGCTTCTTCTCGTTATTTGCAAAGGCGGCATCAAAAGATTTGACGTAATACCGAAGAGCCTTTCCGAAATCCGTGGCAGCATAAGCGGTCTCTGCCTGGAAGAAGATTTTCTCGGCTTTTTCGCCAGGACTTAATTTCTGCGCCAATTCGAAGTAAGCAATCGCCTGCTTTGACTTACGGGCCTTGACCTTCGGAACGTTGGCGTAAGTCTGCGATGCTGTCGCCTTCTGAAGTTCGGCGGCTTTTTTATCCACATGATAAATGAGCCGTTTCATATCATCTGAATTCAGCGGTGATTCACTGTGGAGTTTCACCATGGCACGGGAAACTTTCAGGTGCTGACCAATCTTATTGTATTTATCAAAGAGATCCAACTGGGCGAGGTAAATGGCGATTCTTCTTTCGCGGTCTTTCTCTACTTTCGCCGCCTCATTCAATAAAGCTTCAGCCTGGGAGAAACGTCCCTGCGAGACGATAAGATTCGCGATTTTTACAAACTGTTCTGTGTAATTTATCCCATTTCTCTTATAAAACTCAATGGCATCGTTCAATCGACCGGCGTCGACGTAGAAGATCCCGATGTCCCGCTCCACCATGTTGCTCATGTCCACATATTTGGAGCTTGAGCTCTTCTTGTGAACTTCGAGCAGGAGATTAATCGCTTTGTCGTACTTTCTGGTGCGGTAATAAGACCACGCCAGATTGAACGCATCCTTTGTCCACCACTTCTCATCCAGCTGTTTGATCGCATATTCATAAAGCGGGATTGCCTGGGCATATTTGTGATCGTTGAAATAGTAATCCGCCAGGGCAAGACGTGACTTTGCATTCATCTTGCTGTTTGGACCAGTGGATCTCCGGGAAGCGAGCTTGAAGTATTTCTGAGCTTCTTTCTGATTACCGAGCTCTTTATTATTGTAGGCCAGGATGTAATAGACTTCGCCGATGCCCTTGTACTTCGGAAAACGTTTCACCACGGCATATGCCGTCTGGTTGGCATCGTTAAAGTACTTCGAGGATTTCCGGAAATAATCGGCCTTATTCAGATCACGACGTTTTTCCGCAGGAATCGCGAGATATTTTTCGTTTTCGACTTCTCTCCAGAGGCGTGCTTTCTCAAGGTTCAGCTCAGACATGCGAAGAAGGATGTTTGGATCCTTGTAACTCTGCTGTTTTGCCAGTCGTGAGACTTCCGCCAACTCTTCATCTACGATCGATATGATTTTCGTGCGTCTTTCATCCAGGGAAAGTTTCTGCGCGAACGCCGTGCTTATTAATAGAGAGAGGAGAAGATACTTCAGCATTCAGACCTCAGCGCAAAAACGTAATCGCCCAGTTCATCCGCCCAGAACTCACCGTTGAAGTTCCAGAAGTACTGCTTGTCGTTACGTTCAATGTATTTCACATCTCCGCGCTTACCGCCGGAAAGTGTACCTGATTTATAGAGACGCTCTTTTCTCTGGGCGAGGACCTCGAGCTTGATATAACTCATTCCCTGAAACGCCGAATAGAGTTCCGAGTATTTCCCGACAAGTCCTGCCCGCACGTAGGCACCGATGATTGTGCGATATTCGTCCAGAAGCGTCTGAACATTTCGCAGGAGATTCGAACGGATGCTGGAATTGGGTTTTTTCCTGAGAAGATTGTATTCAGCAATCGCGCCGGTCAGGGCACTCTTGAGCTCAAGATAAGCGCCATCTTTATGGATTGACTTCAGGGCGGAATCAACGATCGGAAGCTGAGACTGCTTCCCATCTTCGTGCGCTGACATGAGGTCGTAGTAACGTCGATAGTTCTTACCTGCGCCCATGAGATAATTTCTCAGTTCGCGGGAAGGACTAAGCAGATCAGAGTAAAAATCATCTACGGTTTTCTTTGCGTCGTCATACAGGCACATCTTCATGTATGTGAGTGCCTTCAGCACTTCGACTTCCGGCTTGAAGATAAAGTCGAATACCGGAGCTTTATAAGAGACGAGCTTACCGAGAGTGCGGTTGTAATTCTTCATGTAATAGCTGGTCCAGGCCTCTTCAAAGAGAATCTCGGGCCAGACAAATGAATCTTTCGGGATATCGAGATAGTTCAATTCAGCTTTCTGGTATTCTTTGCGGCCAAACTGAGTGCGGGCGATACCGGCAACACAATAGTCCCGGTTCCAGGTTAACTGCTCTTTCTGAGAAAGAAGATCGACTTTTCCGATCCTTTTTTCAGAAGATGAAACACATTCGCGGAATTCGTTTTCCGCCGCTCTCTCATTTCCGAGATGCGATTGAAGCGCACCTTTCATGTTAGCGACGTAAGGATAGGCCGAATGATCCAGACTGATGCCCGAAACTTCTTTTAGCGCTTCAGCGTAACGACCGCGCTTCATCAGGCGCTTGGCAAGAATGTAGCGAATATTTCCGGAGCGTGAATGCCTCAAAACTTCTTCTGGCAGCGATTCAAAAACTTTCACTCCGGTATGAGAGAGAATCTGATCCAGGGCATTTTCCAGCTCGCTATCGAGTGAAGAGTTATTCTTCACCAGATAATCCTTCATCCAGGGAACAACGGAGTAGTAGTGACCGCTTTTAACGAGATCAATGATCGTGCGGCGGTAGCCTGAAAGAGAGATTGAGCCTTTTCCATAAGTACGCTCTGCCACTTCATAAGAAGCAAGAACGGGAAAGGATATGAGTAGCAGAAGACAGTATTTTGAGAACATCCGTGTTCTCCTTTTCAAAAATTAGAAAGCGTAGTTCAGACCAAGGCTCACATCATAATTACTGAAGTAATCCATCTTCTTCTGGGTCGTCGCCACTCCAGTTGGTTTCCCGTAGCGGTCAGCTCTCCAGTTAAGGCCCGTAAAATCCAGGCGAAAGCTCCAGCTTTCAGTGATGTAAAAACGCATACCCGTCGTCCAGAGAAGTCCCATGGTGGATTCAGATGTCATTTCCGATTTCCCGTTGAACTTCTCGCGGTTATCCTGCGAGTTGACACTCGCAAGACCGGCGCCGAAGAGCCAGTCGTAATAAAAAATCTTATTGAAAGTATTGATCTTCGAATAGAACGGCGACCACATCAGCATTCCGCCCATATAGGAATCAACCTTGCGATAGAAAGGCACAGTTCCCTGCTCCTTGATCCCTTTCGCTGTCGTATTTTCGCCGCCCATGCCTTTTCCGTAAGCAAGTTCGACGCCCCAATCTTCACTGAAGAAATAACCTCCGCGGAGAGACGCTCCGTAGGCCGTGATGAAAGCTCCGCTCAAAGTTTTCCCGGCGTTACCACCGATATAAACTTTTCCGTCTTTCCGGAACTTACGATTCTGAAGGACGTAAATTTCTTTGTCCTTATCGAGCCACGAAAAATTGTAGAGTGATGATTCAGCTGCCATCACCATGCTGCTCATGATGAGGGATAACAGAACGAAATACATTTTGGTCATAATCTCTTCACTTGTTAGTACGTATTTAAAAAGTGTAACACGCACAGGAAGAGGTGCAAGACTCTGAATTATCTAGGGCAAATATCACCATAAGAACACTGACTACAGTGATCAGTTTTCGTCATCCACGGTTCGTTTTGTGTTTTCCAGACAGCGAATAAATCCTGGTGAACCATCTGCCAGTTCACACTGAGATTTAAAAACTTCTGTTCATCCACAAAGCATAGCTTAGTTTCAATACTATCCTCGCGGGAAACCATGCCCAGCACGTAGAGAGCATAAGCATAGGCCTTCAATTGCACCCAATAATGGTTGAGACTTTCCTGAGTGATTCGCCCGGTTTTGAAATCCCAGATCTGTGCCGGCCTTCCCGTTTGCTTCGGCAGGAGGAGCAAATCCGGAATACCCGAGATCATGAAATTGAAAAATTTAAACTTCAGCGGCTTCTCAGAAATAAAATCATAGTCGGTGCGGAAGCTTTCCATTGCCCCTATGGCCCACTCAAGTGGTTTTTGGTGCTCACCCTTAAAGTGCTCCCGGGGAATGACAAAGTTTCTCTGGATGGCGGTAGAGAGGATTTCATGAATGAGAGTTCCGCGCTGGGAAGATGAACGCACCTGAACTTCATCTGATTCTTCCGGAACATAACTCTTCTTCTGATCACGCGTTGAAGTTAACTTCAGGATATTTTCAAAGTAAAACTTTCGCGGACAATCCATGAGTGAATTGAGTCTCGTCACACTCAGTTCGGCCATGAGAGCAAGCTCGGCTTTTTCTCCCTGGCGATGGTGAACACCAACTGAATCGTAGAAAAAAAGCGGAAGCGCCGGATTGGATCTTCCGGAAAGGGCCTCATCCAGTGTCAGTTCACCGAATTCTGTTTCAATGACTTTCGCCCGCAGAGCTGTGTCAGTTGTATCCGTCCACCATTTATTGAGACCGATGATCCAGCTGTTCTTGGGAACGGAAGCCATGTTCTCAATTCCATCGAGACTCACCCAAGAGAGTTTTTTCTTCGCTCTGGTGCAAGCGACATAGAACAGGCGTTTTGATTCCGAGAAACTCTTGAGACCTGTGAGAACGGCTTCAAATTCATACTGGGGAGTTCTGATCTTCTGGTGCTTCTGAAGATCAACATAGTAGTAGAAACTCTCAGGCCATTTCCCCCAGAGATCCTTCATCGACATTTCATACCCGTTTGTATAAATGCCGCCGAGATAGACGTTGTCGTATTCAAGACCCTTCGATGAGTGAGCTGACATGATGTTCACCATCTCGGCTCTCTCGCCCGAGCGGAATTCCAGACTTACTTTCTGCGACTCATTCCCGTCCAGCTGAACCAGA
The DNA here is from genome assembly GCA_036675045.1 of Bacteriovoracales bacterium. Classification (GTDB taxonomy): domain Bacteria; phylum Bdellovibrionota; class Bacteriovoracia; order Bacteriovoracales; family Bacteriovoracaceae; genus Peredibacter. The sequence continues at coordinate 32,959 of JAKFFP010000269.1, forward strand.
ATTGCTTCCGGATCCTGATGAAAGAGTTTGCAGAAAGTTTCAATGAGATCAAGATTCACATCAGAGTTCTCATTGGTGATATTAAGGCCGAAGATGAACTTCTTGAAGGCTTCGAATAGTCCCCAGTAGCGGATGTTCCGGTCAAAGTCGTCCAGATTTACCGGAGGCATTTCCCCCAGCCCCAGAATCGCAAAATAGTTTTTCATTAAAAAGAGCGGAGTCTTGTCCCTGGTCTCTCGATTCGTATCGAACAGGCGCTGAAGAAGAATCACAAAAATCCCCATGACCGGATCATCGAGAACATCGATCTTATATTGTGCCGTGAATCCCACTTTTTCGCTCATAAGGCCCTGGATAAAATCAATACTCGGGTCAAGCTTTCGGTAAAGGATGGTACAGACTTCATCCGGGGTTTTCAGGCGCTGGGCCTTGATCGCCTTGACCAAGATCTGTGATTCCAGACGATTCATCTGGGAGAAATCAAGCTTCCGCTTATCATCATCTTCTTTGGAAAGTGTGAGCCGGAGAATTTCAACCTCCCCGTATGTATCGTGCACTTTCTCCGGGGGAATTTTCTGACCTTCCGCCTCGACCGTGAAGGGATCATCACCGGTGAAATGCTTTCCCAGTGGAAGAACGGTATCAAAGAGTGAGTTATTGAAGCTGATCACATCCGGTAGCGAGCGATAGTTATTGGCGAGAGTCAGAACCTGAGGCACCAGCTTCCCACAGTTCTGGAAAACTGAAAGCTCACCACCGCGAAACCCATAGATCGCCTGCTTCGGATCACCGACACAGAAAAGATTTTTAAAATCATTTCCGATAAGGCTCCGTACAATGTCGAACTGAAGGCCTGAAGTATC
>JAKFFP010000103.1:0-6921 GCA_036675045.1 Bacteriovoracales bacterium
ACTCCATTGTTTCCCTGATCACTTCAAAATATTCCTCGAAGGTGATGTTTTTGGATTTCAGGAATGCCAGAAGATCAGATCGCTTAAGGCCCAGTCTTTCTTCCGTCATCTTGATCCGCGATTCAACGGCATCATCATTAATGACATATCCCTGAGCGCTGATCTTGTCGCGAATGATATAGGCCTGAATCATAAGGTTCAGGAGTTCTTTGTTAGTGTACTTTTCTTTGCTGTAAACAATCGGAGATATCTCGCGCCTTGCGGGGAGGGTGTCTTCGATACGCTTAACTTCAGAAAGGGAGAAAACGCGGGTGTTAACGACCGCTACGATCTTATCGAGGAGTTTTTCCTGGGCGCGAGCAGAGCTCACACCCAGAATAAAAATTAGAACTAGAAATTTCACAGGCTCTCAATGTTAGAAATTCTCATTGATCTTGATGTTTGCGCCCTTCTTAAGTCCGGCGAAATAACTCTCGATCATGGCATCTCTTTTTTTATCGTAGATGATCTTCTTGTACAAGTCCTTGTCGATCTGGTTAAACGACTTCACGCCCAAGACTTTGATTACGTGATATCCCATCTGGGTGCGAACCGGCTTAGAGATAAAGCCCTCTTTCTGGCCCTTGATTGCCTCGAAATATTCAGGAGCAAGTCTTGTCGGTGGCTGGTAACCAAGGTCACCACCTACCGGAGCGCCTGAAGTTTGTGAAAACTTGTTGGCAAGCTTCGCGAAATCTTCCGGATTCTTCTGAAGCTGAGTATAGATTGCCATACTCTGATCGAGCGCGGCTTCTACTTCTGCGGGAGTTGGTTCTGCGCGAAGACGGTAAAGTATATGAGCTGTACGATATTCTTTGTTGCCTTCAGTTTCGTAATACTTTTTCACGTCTTCATCAGTCACGGTAATCTTTTTAAACTCATTCTCGAGATCTTTTGAAATCTGAGCGTGATAAAGAATGTCTTCCTGACGTGCAATCACAGTCGGATCTTTGTCGAGACCGGTCTTCTTGGCCTTCTGGATTCCGAGCTCGCGCTTGATGAGATCCTGAAGGGAAACTTCCTTCGTGATTTTTCTCTGGCCAACGAATTTCAGATTCTGAAGGTGGTATTCTTCGAATTGTTTTTTGGTGATGGCGCGACCGTTAACGGTAGCGACGACATCTTTTTGCGCGAAAGTTGTTGCTGTCATCATGAGAGCAACGAGAACGAAGATAAGATTCTTCATACACATCCCTGGTTTTAATTGAATCTAATAAAAACGGTATCATGCACCCAGATTTGCCGCAATATGTTTCGCAAATTCCAGGAGCGTGTGATGGTTCACTGGCTCTTTGAAGAGAGCAGTTACCGAGCTGTCAGGGTTCAGCTTGTAGAGTTTCGGTTTGTTCATGAAGAAAGTCAGTACTTTATCTCGTAGCTGATGATTGTGGTCGAGTATTTCCTGCTCGAAATACATGTGAATATTGGAACCAGAAACTTTTACCAGACGAAGACCGACCGGCTGGAAATGCAGTCTTGCTCTAAGGATGGAATAGAGAGCCTCGAGTTCACGGGGAGTGATTCCGAAGTTGTCAGTCACTTCGGAAATAATTTCTTCCAGGTGCGGCAGTGTGCGGGTATTTGAAAGACGCTTGTAATACTTAAGTCTCAGGGCCGCATCTTCAATGTATTTATTAGGAATGAACGCCGAAAATGGAGCCTGAAGTTCCATGTTCTTCACAGACACTTTATGTTCTCCGCGAATTTCCTCAATCGCTTCCTGAAGGAGATCCATATAGAACTCGAGACCGATCGATTCAATGTGGCCCGATTGTTCGCCGCCCAGAATGTCCCCTGCTCCCCGAAGTTCCATGTCACTCGATGCCAGCGCAAAACCCGATCCCATTTCCGCATAGGTCTGAAGGGCCTGAAGTCTTTTTTGAGATGTATCAGAGAGAAGACGATTCTCCGGCACCATGAAATAAGCATACGCCTTTCTGTCAGAGCGACCGATTCTTCCCCGCAGCTGGTGCAGCTGCGCAAGTCCATAGGTATCAGCGCGATCAATGATCATGGTATTGGCGTTCGGGATATCAATTCCCGATTCAATGATGGTCGTTGAAAGGAGAATGTCACTCTTGTGATCATAGAAATCATTGATGCGTTTTTCGAGCTCGCGTTCGTTCATCTGTCCGTGGGTGACGCTGATGCGTGCTTTCGGAACCAGGCCCTTAAGATAAACTTCGTGGTCTTCAATGTCATGAACCCGGTTGTGGACATAATAAACCTGTCCTCCCCGGCCGAGCTCTTTTTCTATTGCCGATTTCAGCGTGAGATCATCATCTTTTATAATATAGGTCTTAATTGACTGCCGCCTCGGCGGAGCGGTCTGAATAAGAGAAAGATCCCGGATACCGAGGAAAGAAAGCTGGAGTGTCCGCGGAATCGGCGTTGCCGTCATAGTTAAGACATCGATCCCTGATCTCAGGACCTTGAGTTTTTCTTTGTGGGCCACACCGAAACGATGTTCTTCATCAATGATGAGAAGGCCCAGGTCGTGAAACTCGAGTTTGTCGGACAAAACGGCGTGGGTCCCGATGAGAATGTCCACTTTTCCCTCGGACACCGCCTGCATGACTTCTGTTTTTTGCTTCGGGGTCTTGAAACGCGAGATGAAATCGATATTCACCGGGAAGTTCTCAAATCTTCTTTTGAACGAATGAAAGTGCTGAAGGGCGAGTACGGTCGTCGGAACGAGCACGACAACTTGTTTTTTATCCAGCACCGCTTTCATCGCCGCTCTCATCGCAACTTCGGTTTTTCCGAACCCTACGTCTCCGCACACCAGGCGATCCATCGGATACTGGTGCTGCATATCTTCGAGTACATCATGAATAGCCTTTTCCTGGTCCGGAGTTTCCTCGAAAGGAAAGGCGAGTTCAAACTCCTTAAAAAGGTGATCCGGTGGTGAATAAGGAAAACCGCCGTGAAGCTTTCTTTCTGCCTGAAGCTTCAGTAAATCAAAGGCAAGTTTCTTAACAGAACCGCGGGCCTTGTTCTTTAACTCGGAAAATTTCTTTGATTTAAGGGAAGCAACCTTCAGTCCCGAGGCAGCGTCCGCATGCTTCTGGATAAGATTGAGCTTATAAACCGGAACATAGACCTTATCGCCGTCTTCATAGTGAATGACGACAAAGTCATTCTTCTGATCCATGGCCTCAATGGTTTCAAGACCCTTATAAATTCCGATCCCGTAGTCCCGGTGGATAACGTAATCATTTATTTTAAGCGTTGCGAGCTGTTCGGCGAAGAGATCCTTGTTCGAACTCTTAACCTGTTTTATTTTTTTCTTCTTAACCGAGAAAAAATCTCCTTCCGCCAGTACAAATACACTTTCATTCTTGTAGAGAAATCCCTCGTCGAGCCTTCCGGAAACATAGTGCAGGCGTTCGCCAATTTCGGTCAGGCCATTTTCTTCGAGGAGAAATTCCATTTCCTGGCGTGCCTGCTCGCTCCGGTAATTCACAACCAGATGTCCGCGCACATTCAGCTCTTTTCTCAGGGCCTTGAGACTCGCCTTGATATATTCAAAGCGATTATCCGTTGTGACACCACTGGCACGCAGTTTCGTCTGAAGAAAAGTTTTCAGGTTTTCAAAGCCAAGATGAAGCTCTCCGGTAAAAGGAGTCGCCAAGTCAACGGTGATATCCAGTTGATCCACATAAAGTTTTTTCCTTTTGGGGATAACCAGGTCTTTTACATAAAAATTTGTCAGCTCGGGAATTACCGAGCTTGATTCAACGTCCTCGGAAACCAGCTCAAAGTCTTCCTGTTGTTGGGCAAAAAACATTTCGAGGTTTTTCTGACCATTCTCAGAGTTAAAGAACGTGACCTTGGCATTTTCCGGCAAGAAATCGATGAGAGTTTTCGGATTTTCAAAGAAGAGCGGAATAAAAAGAGGATAGTTTTCGAAAAGTTGTCCTTCACTCAGTTTCTGGAAGAGCTGCTTTCTGGCCTCATATTTACTTTTAAACGATGGCTGGGCCTGGGGAATCTTTTCTCTCAACTGTGTTGTGAAGGGATCTTTCGCCAGAAATCCTGCGCCGGGAACGAGGCAAACCTCATTGAAGGTTTTTTCACGATTTGTTTTCTGGGTCTCGAGCTCGATACCGAACATCTCTTCAATCAGGTCATCAAAATATTGAATCCGGATTGGCGGATGTGAAACGGGATAAATGTCGAAGATTTCCCCGCGCCGGGAAAAAGTTCCGGGCTCTTCGATCGTACTGGCCGGGTAGTAACCCATTCTGGACAATTTTCCGGCAAGATCGAAAGGAGAAACGATGTCATCCTTCTTCAGGGTAAAGGAATTCTCTTTAAAAAATTCTGCGGGAGGTCCAAGAAGGGTCGCCGCTTCCCAGGTGGTCACAATAATCAGTGAAGAATTATTCTGCAGTTTTTGGATCACCGCCCATCGCGCCAGAAGATTGGCCTCGGAAGTGAGAATCGACGAATAAAGGGAATGATTGTGTCCCGGATAAAAATGAACATTCCCCGAATGCTTCAGGGCTTCATAAACATCTTCGGCTTCATCCTGATCAGAACAAACAATAAGATGGGTATCTTTAAAGAGGAGTTCGCGGAAATAACTTCCCGCAAGAAGACACCACTGATTAGGGGAAGCGCCCTTCAATGAAAGCGTCTCCTGGTTTCCTAACCAATATTGAAGTTTAGTTGCCACACCACCAAATAGGGCCACAATTATTCCGACTTTTTAAATATTCTGATTAAACCGGAAGGCCTCTTGTGCGCAGCTCCGGCCTTTGCAATTTCAAGCGTCTAGTAAAATAAAATCTTTCCTCTTTTCACTATCTTTTGTATCTTGGAACTACTTTTTTCGATCTTAAATTCGAGTGGAGACTTCCATGACCCCAGCTTCGTTTGATGGCTTAATGCCAGTTGTTATCTTCATGGGACTTGCGGTGGCGCTTTTTGTGGGAGGCCACTTCGCTTCCGTGCTTCTTGCACCTTCGAAACCTTCGCATCTCAAATCTACTCCTTATGAGTGTGGTGAGCAACCCGTTGGTTCGGCCTGGTCGATGTTCAACGTACGCTTTTATGTCGTAGGACTTATCTTCATTATTTTTGATGTTGAATCAGTTCTCATGTTCCCGGTCGCGGCGATCTTCAGAGAGCTGAACGATATGGGTCAGGGAGCTTATGCTCTTATTGTTTTCCTGAGCTTTATTTCTGTTCTGATCGAGGGCATCGCTTATTGCTGGAAGAAAGGTGACCTTGACTGGGTGAAATCATTCCAGGTGAGTCATAAAAAAGGTATCAAGCCATGAACCAAACCGTTGTCTCTTACCTCTCGCAATACGAGTTCTATGATTCATTACTCGCCCTCTTCGGCGGAAACCAGGGCCTTCTGGCCTTCGCAATATATCTCTTCTTCGCCGTCGCAATTGTCGGAATGTGCGCAACAATTGGCGGCCTTGGTACTTATGCGGAAAGAAAAATTTCTGCCGACATTCAGGCGCGGATTGGTCCCAACCGTGTCGGTCCTTACGGAATTCTTCAGTTTCTGGCCGATGGTGTAAAGATGATGACAAAAGAAGATGTCATGCCTTTCACCGCCGATAAATTTCTCTTTTATCTCGCACCCATGCTTTGCCTGGTTGGAGTGTTTGCGACTCTGGCGGTTCTTCCGTTCTCGACAGGCTTTATTCTTGCCGACATGAACGTAGGGATTTTTTATCTCATTGCGATCTCTTCACTCGTTGGTCTGGGCGTTTTCCTCGGTGGGTATGCCTCAAACTCAAAGTGGTCGATGCTCGGCGGAATGAGAGGTGCCTCGCAAATTATTTCTTATGAAATTCCGGTAACGATCTCGATTCTTTCTATCACGCTTCTTGCGGGCGGAATGGGCTTCGGAACAATCAGCGCTCACCAGAGCGGACTTCCTACGAACTGGTTTGTCTTCCATAATCCTTTTGCGTTCATGGCATTCTTTGTTTATTTCATCGGTGCACTTGCTGAAACGAATCGCGCTCCTTTCGATCTTCCGGAAGCAGAATCAGAACTCGTTTCTGGTTACCATACTGAATACACCGGAATGAGATTCGGATTCTTCGCTCTCGCCGAGTACATCGAAGTCTTCGTGGTCTGCGGTGTTGGTGCGGCACTCTTCCTCGGAGGATCTAATCTTCCGGTGGAGCTTACTTTCGACATTATTCCACTTCAGCTGGTGCAAGTTGTGATCTTCATGACCAAGGCCCTTCTTCTTTATTATGTGGTGATCTGGGTACGCTGGACGCTTCCGCGTATTCGAGTCGACCAGCTCATGACTGTCTGCTGGAAGTACCTGACTCCGATTGCAATTTTCAACCTGGCCGGTAATGCAATCTGGCTCGTTGTATTTAATGGAAAATCTGTGGCGCAGCTCCTTTTGGGCGGCGGACACTAATTTAAGGACCAACATGTTTCTTCAAGTTCTTTTCCTTTGCTCGGCTGCTTTAACCATCGGAAGCGCCATTGCTGTTGCGATGACCAGAAACCTTATGCACTCGTGCGTGTTTCTCCTTGGGACCCTTATCGGAATTGCCGGTCTCTACGCCACCCTTGGTGCAGACTTCGTTGCTGTCACCCAGATCATGGTTTATGTCGGCGGCGTGGTGATCCTGATGCTTTTTGCGGTCATGCTGACTGGTGGTAAGGATTTCGTTTCCCGGGCACAGAACCTTCTGGGGCTTGCTCCTTCCATGGGAAACAAATGGACTTACGCACTCGCCGGTCTCGTGGGCCTCGTGTTTATTTTCACTAACGTCCAACTCATTATAAATGTCGTGAATTCTGTGCCAGCAAAGACTTTCGGAAACGAATACCCATCTACGGTAAATGAAATCGGACATCTTCAAACATTAATCAGTCATCATCATCCTC
>JAKFFP010000210.1:0-6910 GCA_036675045.1 Bacteriovoracales bacterium
CCCTCAGCCCTGCGTTGCTGATGCTAACAGTTCAAGTGTGATTTTATGTGATGGTGACGTTTATCAAAAGGCCGCGGGTATCCATTCCGAAAGCAGGGATAGTGGTAAGGACATCGCTCCATCCGTTTGCATTGACTGTAAGCGATCAAGCACAACAACTGAACAGTAGTTCACGAGGCCCTGATCGCCAGCTCTCTTTCATACTGACTTTCAACGTCTCCGAGAGTCCGGATTCCCAGCTGTACCGCTGATCTCGACATCCCGAGTGCCTTTTGTTTCTTGATATTGAGCGCTCTCCGGAGAGTCATGGAGTGCGGGTGTTTTTCCTGAAAGACTTCAAGATCGTGAAATTCTCCCAGCGAGTCCTGGAATTCCTTGAATGCCTCTACATCAAATCCGAGTGCTTCCTGAAAATATCTGATTTTCTTCAGAACAATCCGTAGCTCATGCAAATGTTCTGCTCCACCTGGAGTCCGCATAAGCTTCATCCGAAGTTTTCTGAGAAGGGGAAGAGGATCGGCCAGGGAAATGCTGGACCGAAATCCCAGCTTTTCCAGCTCATCAAAAAGCTTCTGGGTTTTATCGTCTTTGATCTTAGAGCGTAGCTTTTTTCTCGCCTGTGATCTTTTTTCTTTGAGCTTATCAAGATCAAATGAATATTTATCCGAGAGCTCGTGACCCACATCAAGATCACGGACTTTACCCAGTTGTTTCCAGAGACTTTTCAATTGATCACTTTCAGCGTCAGGGAGAAGCGAATCATCATCGATGAGATCAAGCATGGTCCGGAGTCTTCGGACGCAAACTCTGAGTTTATGGACGAGCTTGGTATTGAAATGACTTTCAAGCTGATAGGAGAGTGCCCGTCCTTCTGTGACCAACTCAGTAATATGATCCTGGAGATTGATCCTCCTGTTCATTGTTAAACTGTGGACACCAAGTAACTTATTGGAAACGCGCGTAGTTTCTTAAGTTAATAGCTCAGGCGGGTGTCCATATTTTAAACGGCCGGAAATCCTTTCAAACAGACGCTGGCCGGGGTCCTTTCCCTGATACTTTTCAGGGATGAAGATGCTAACTCTACTATTCATCATGCTGCTTGCCCCCAGTGCCTTCGCCTTTAAACAGGTGGACTTCGATCTCTCAAAGCTCGATGAGGATTCGCACCTTGGTCCACGAAAGTCAGCGCGGCTTCTTGCTCTCGCTGATAAAGAGTGTTCCTTTGATGAGAACAAAGTTCCCCTCATCCTCGTTCACGGGATCCGTGGAAATCCGGTCGACCTTCAGGGTGTCGTTGATCGCATGAAATGCACGGACTATCAGATTTTTGTCCTGGCCTATGCCGATTACAAAAAGCACACGAGCACGAATGGTTATGAATTTTCCCGTGAGATCATGAAAATAAAAAATTCCGAGGCCACTATTGTTGCTCACAGTATGGGCGGTCTTGTGGCCAGAAAGGCGATCAATGATCTGATCCGGGAAGACGAAATTTCAAGATTCACGAAGCTTAAAATTTATACCATCGATACACCCTGGCACGGATTCGACGGGCCACCGGATAACTCCCGGATGCGACTTGTACGTCCGTTTATGCCGGACGGTCTCGAGGACATGCGGGCGAACTCTGACTTCTTTAAAGAACTGGTAAGTGTGAAATTCCCGGCGAACGTTTCGCTTGAAATCGCTTTCGCAGAAGAGGGCGATGAAGCCAAAGACTATACCGAAGAACTCACGGATCCGGTTCAGCGTTCTCACTTCATCAATGCCCTGGAATTAACCGGCAAGTATTCCGAGGACGGGGACATTCCGATGGAGGTTGTCTTCCCGCGGTTCCCCGGGAATCATGTTTCGGTCATTAAAGAGAATGGGTCCGCAGGTAATTACCTTGATTACATCGAAGACAAACTCAAGACAGAGCTAAATTTACATGGTCAGGAGCGCGATTCCCAAAACGTGTTATCGTTTCGCCAAGTATCCAGGAGGTCAATATGATCCGTACTCTACTCATCCTCAGTGTTCTTACGTCCGCTCTTTTCTCTTTCCAGGCCGGAGCGGCATCCGCCAGGTGCACCGGTAAAGTGAGAGGCAATAATCTTTTCTTCTATGCGAAGGGAAGCCTCATGAATAAGAACGATGGCGAAGGGCATGTGAAAATAAACGGCAGAGTTGTCGCTCAGTTTGACGGTGACTACGCTCGTATCAATTTTTTCCGGAAATCATTCACGATCAGAAATAACCGCGGCGATATTGTTGAAGGCAAACTCAATAACATGATGAGCGGTGCCGGTACACTCACCAGAATGGTTCTTCCGGGTGAAGGTATCCGTCTTGTGAACGTTCCCGTTGATTGCGATATGCTTTAATTTTTAAGCTGGTACCACGAGAGGAGTAACCTTTCCTGGTTCCAGTGATCCTACGATCTTCTTCACCACAAACCACGCGGAAATATAGGCAAGTCCACATACGATAAAGACAGGCGCATAATTGTTCCCGCTCCACTCGAGATAAAATCCTGTTCCTACCTGAAAGAGCATGCTCGCCATCGAGCCCACAAATCCGCCGAAGCCTACGAGGCTTCCTACGGAGCTTGAGGGATACATGTCTGAAGGAAGACTGTAAACGTTCGCTGACCAACCCTGGTGAGCGGCGGCCGCAAGACTCACGAGTGCCACTGCCTGCCACACAGATGTGACGAGCGGAAGAAGAGCGGTCGGAAGAACACACAAAGCACAGACGAGCATCGCAAGACGTCTGGCCTCAGAATGAGTCTTTCCGCGATTCACGAAATAGCGCGAAAGCCATCCGCCGGCGACGGAGCCCACGTCAGCGACGACATAGATAATAATTAACGGAAGAGCGAGTGTACCGAGTGTGATTCCGTGCTCGCTAGAAAGATACTTCGGAAGCCAGTAGAGATAAAACCACCACACCGGATCGGTCATCATTTTTCCGACGGCACAGGCCCACGCTCTTTTCTGACCGAGAAGAGTCTTAAACGGGATCATGGTTTTCGGAAGAACTTCATTATCGCTTTGAATAAGAGAAAGCTCTTCTTTGGTGATCTTAGGGTGATTGGCAGGGCTTCTGTATTTCATCCAGAAAATGAGCCAGACAAATCCGATGGCTCCCTGGACGATGAAGGCCGTTCTCCAGCCATAACGTAAAGTGAGGAAGGGAGCTAAGATCGCTGCTGCCACGACTCCCACGTTTGATCCGGAATTAAAAATCCCGGTGGCAAATGATCTTTCTTTTTTCGGGAACCATTCCGTTGTTGTCTTCACAGCACCCGGAAACATTCCGCCTTCGGTAATACCTAAAAATACACGCGCGATTCCGAAACCAACGGGTGTGGAAGCGAGGGCATGCGCCATCGCCGCAAGACTCCAGCCTCCGACCGACCAGGCGAAACCTTTCTTCACTCCGATCCAGTCCATGAATCTACCGGAGAAGAGATAGCCAAATGCGTACGCGAAAGTGAAGCACGCAACAATGATTCCGTACTGACTTTCCGTCCAGCCGATCTCGGCCTGTAACGTGGGCCCCAGGATCCCGAATATCTGGCGATCCATGTAATTGATAGTGGTCGCAAAAAACAATAAGGCGCAAATTCTCCAGCGTATTCCCATACCTAAAGCTTAAGGTATGGAAACGCCGGAAGAATAGGCGATGAGCGTTATGGATGTGTGTAAAAACTACCCAACCGCATGGGGGAAGCGATCCTCTTGGGCTATGGTGGGGCCTCTCTCTGGAGGACCTATGAAAGCACTTATTTTAATGTCTTTTCTCGCGTTGAGTTTCAATGTTTTTGCCGACGAAGAACTTCCCGAGATCGGCGAAGAAGCGGCCGATGAAGCGGCCCTTGAGATCGAGCCTTCCAATGAGGTTATAGTTCCCACTACAGCAGTTAACGATACGCAGGTCCTGGAATCGGCTCCCATCAACGTTGATGGTTATGTGAAAGCAAAAGAGCAACCGATTATGGATCCTGAGCTTCAGACCATCCGGTCTGAGATCCAGAAACAGAAAAAAGAAATCGTCCTGAATAAAGTGAAAGCAAGACAGTTTAAAGAGCTTGGGAAATCCACCGAGCAGCTTTCTGAAACAACGGAAGAGATGCTTCTTGAAAAGCGCGCCGTTCAGGAAGAGATCGCAAACTACAATCTGAAAGTGAAATGTCTTTCTCAGGACAACCCTGGTTCTGAATGTGACAAGTTTAACCGCAGAAGAAGGTAACTTCCGGGGTTCCTGATAGTACTTGAGTTGCGGTAAAGGTTTTTGGCCTTTATCCGATAAGTATTCTATGAGTTTCCTCGTCTACCTCATTCTCATTGCAACTCCTGTATTTGCTGAGGATCCTCTGAGGCAGGCAGTAGAAACCGCGAACATGAGTCTCGAGACGGTGAACCATCCGGCAAGCGATTTGCCGTGTGTAGGGCCGTTAAGTCCTGCAGAGGAATGGGCCAGAAAAAACATTCAACAACTGGATAATGTACCTGAGGAGAACCGAGGATCACTCTATTTCATGATCTCCACTTTCCAGTGCCGGCTTGATAACTGGAGAGCTTATAAACCTTTTTATGATCGCCTTTTCTCACAACCGGAAATTCAGCGCGCTTATCCCGATGCCCTCCCACAGGACCAGACGGAAAACGGTTTCTTCATTCGCATCCTGAACCCAGGGCAGAAGATTACAGATAATTCTCCTCTTGCACATCTTACCGGTAAAACGATTGAAGAAGTTTTTGGATATCCGGGAGATCGTCGGGTGATGGATGAAACTCCGGGCATGGCCTCAAGACAGTTGATGTTCCTTCAGCCCAGTTACATTACTCGTCAACACACCGGAAGATATAACGAAGGCTATCATGAGTTCGGTCATCTTCTTCACCTTACTCTCATGACACCGACGGAATACCATCAGATTGAAGAACTTTACCGGACAAAAAAAGCTTCAGGGATGTTTTTTAATAATTACGCCAGTCAAAGCAGCTCCGAGTACTTCGCGCAAGGGCTAGAGGCGTATCTTTCAGAGACAAAACCCCGCCTGTCCGCGAATGTCTCGAGGAAAGAGCTTCAGGAAAAAGATCCGGCCCTCTTTGAGTTTATCAGGGATTTCGTTGAAAGCTCCCGCGAAGGTTGCGCGGAGAAGATTTCAGACTCGTCAAATTAAGAGCAGATCTTAGTTCTATTGTTTCCGTAAAACGACCGGAGTTCCGTTTCTTTCGAATCTCACCCAGTGATTTTTAGCATCCAGAAAAGTTTCATCATCAATCGAGCTGACCGGCCTGATCGAATAGTACGCGGTGTGATTGTTACTGATCGCCGCTTCCAGCACCAGATGGGCGATGAAAGGACCGACGTCGGTTTCATTGTCGATCGTCACCCGCCACTGATTCCTGAGGCAGATCCAATTATCGCGGGTTCTTTCACCTCCGCGACATTTGAAGCCTGAGATCTTGAGATCTGGCGAGAGTCTGGTGCTGAAGAAATCATCCCAGGGAACAATCGGGGGCAGGGGAGCGGGCCTTGGCGCCCTGGGCGGACGGTCCGGCGGCAATGGCTCATCCGGGAGAGGCTCCACGGTGCGGGCTATCGTTCCGCACGCGATCGGGAGATTACTGTTCCCTCTTACTCCGTAGATCATGATCGTTCTTCCGGAAAGATTAAGTCCTTCATCACTTTCGAGTTTGGTGATGAAGTCCGATGGATCCGGATCTTCGGAGTGAAGATCGGCGAGCATCCTCACCAGCGAAGTGATCTCAAAATATGTGTAATCTCCAAGGGCCCCCGGAACCGGAAAGATGTAACCCGCTTTCTGGGTGGAGAGATTCCGATCAAGGGGAATCAGGGCAGGACCGGTGATTCTCAGGGACTCATCGAAAGAAAGATTCCCATCTATGTCCGTGTCTGCCCCAGGCCCCGGACAGTTGCGGCCGGTGTGAATGAACTGGCGGTGAAAAACGCGGGGAGAGTTTTCCACTTCGCCGCGGACGCGGACTTCATCCCCCAGGATTCTTATTTTAAAAGTTCCTACAGTACTTCCGGCGACACCGGTATTCAGCGGAACAAGACTTGCTTCGTAGAACCCCTGGGTCTCCTGATTCACGTCTTCCTCTTCTCTTTCCGCGTCCTCTTTGGAATCATCATCGCTTCCGCAGGCAAGAAGAACAGTCAGTAAGCACATGGTCAGAAAGAAAGGCCTCTTTTTCATACAAGCTCCTGCCTTCCCCTCGCAAGCGCGAGGCCAGAATGTCTTAGACATCCGCTCTTCTTTCCGAATATCATTTCCCTGTGAAAGGACTACTTCTCCTCCTTCTTCTCTCAACTCCTCTGTTCGCCTCCGTGGACGAAATTTCCTCGCGTCCTCTGGGCGAAAAGCTCCCGAGAAAAACGTTCGAAAAAATCATCACACTCTTTGAAACGAAGTTTTCTCCCTTTGCGCAGGCATCCGGCAGAGAGCTCGTGTTCATGACGGATTATGAAGAAGACTGGGTCCAGGCCTTCGCCCGACGTTGGGAAACGGATCAGGTGATTGTGTACGGTGGAACGGCGGCGATCAATAACGGTTCCGAAGATACCTTCGCGCTCATTCTCTGCCACGAAACCGGACATCTGTATGGCGGAAGACCATTCAGTGATGAGTACAATAAACTTTCGCTTGAAGGTCAGGCGGATTATTGGGGAGCGGGCGAGTGTCTTCCGGAAATTCTTCCGTCACTTTCAGTGCGAAATCCGTCGGCTTCCTCATTAAAATTTTGCGATGGAGTTAGTGTCTGCGCCAGATCGGTCGATGCGTTTCTCGCGGTCACCGCTCACTTTGCCGATAACAGGAATCTTCCGCATCCACAAATTTCAACACCTGATACTCAGGTCGTAGATTCAAATAATCAGACACATCCATCTCCTC
>JAKFFP010000016.1:0-6865 GCA_036675045.1 Bacteriovoracales bacterium
ATAAACTGGGAGAATTTGATATTTTTAGCACTGACCGTTTTTTGCTCAAGCACCTTCATTACGAAGGCCATGATCAAAATCACAACGATCCATAGGAGTAACGTCTTCTGTTGTTTTCTCATGATAAACCTTTTTCACTCTACAATTTTTGCCGAAAGGGCTCTTTCGATTATAGAGGGGCTTACTATTGTTGGGAAGAAAAGAGATGCGTGAGATTGTGCAGAGGAAGAAGCCGGAGTTTTTCGGGCAGGTTTTTACGACGCGAGTGCCATCTCTCGAGACATTTTGTGTAGGTGAGAAATCTTAGACCTTTCTCCTGACACACTTTAGAGACTTCCGGGAAACGGCTGTCATACACGGAGCAATTCAGCGTTTTGCAGACATTTTTATTTTCCAGAACCAGAATGAGACCTGGCATGTCACACATCGCAAGTGAGCTTTTCAGGAAATGGTTAAAGGAGTTTATCAGTTCGTTGTAGCTATAGTTGGCAAGATTCTCCAGTGTGGCATTGGGAAGAGTCTTGAGAACCTTGGCAATCGATGCATCACTGTTGGCCATTCCCTTGCGGTAAATCATGAGGAGATTGTGCGAATGATAGGCCTCAAGTCCGCCACTGAACTGGAAAGGTCCTTTTTTACCGTTACGAATAGCATCGATCATTTTCCCGATGGGACCCACGAGTTCTCCCCGATCGGTGTTGGAATAGGTATGCATCAGTTCCTGAATCTGAACCACATCAAATTTATGCCCGATCAGCACAGCTCCGTTTTCATAGGAATACACATCTATCAGCACCCGTTTATTGAGCACATTGGAATTCATATTCATTGAGGCCTGATTAGAAATGTTCACATAGTGCTTGAGATATTTCGGAAACCGCTTACTGATAGGAGAAACGACCTTATGACGGACATAATTCCGGTCAAAGCTCAGATCAGAATTCGTAGGATCTTCGTGATAAGAAATTCCTTCAAATTTCGAAATTTTTTCAATCTGCTTTCTCGAAACACAGAGAAATGGTCTTACGATGCGACCATTTCTTACGGGAATTCCCAGGGTGGTTTTCACTCTCGAGCTTCGGTTTCTCTGCATGATTGCCCACTCATAGGAGTCATTCAGATGATGTCCCAACCAGAGAAGCTCTCCTTGACTCAGGTTGTTAAGGAGAAGACTTCGCCGGATTTTCCTCGCGCGGTCTTCAAAATTAGACCTTCCCGAAAGATTTTCCGCGTGCAGGATCGAAAGAGAAACTCCTTCCTCACGACAGAACTTTTCCACCAGCTGCTGATCATTATCCTGACCTGGGCGGGTGTGATGATGAATAAATACCGCTCTCAAAGGCCCGAGTTTTTCTTCTTTCCGGAGATGATTCATCACCCATAGTAGTGTCATGGAATCACGGCCAGCAGAGACCGCAACGACATGAGAACTCTGCAATTCCCGGGGAGTCGTGATGGACTCTATGAATTTTGTCACATGCTTAAAAAAGAGTGAGCGATAGGCGACAGGACTAAGTTTTTTCATGGTAAGTTCTTCTAAATACAAGCAATTGCTGTTGACATCATTGCCGGTAAACAATTAGTATGTCATCACTTTTCTATTGGGGCGACGTAGCTCAGTTGGTGAGAGCACAGCATTCATAACGCTGGGGTCGGCAGTTCAACTCTGCCCGTCGCTACCATCTTTTCCCCATTAAGACATGAAAGCATTTTTAGTTGTAGCACAATTTTAGCAGGGATAAGATTTCTGCCTAAAGGTGCCTACCATGCAAAACATTCTGATCGTTGAAGATGAAAAAAAAGTTCTCGCCCTCATTAAAGAAGGCCTGAGCGGAGCTGGCTATCATGTCGAGGCCGCTGAATCACCGGAAGCTGCCAGAGCTCTTCTTCGCACTCACAAATTCGACCTGATCGTTCTTGATGTCATGCTACCCGGGACGAATGGAATCGAGTTTGCCCGGGAGATCAGAGGTGGCGGATGGTCCGGGTTCATTCTGATGCTCACAGCACTTTCGACGACAAACGATAAAATCACGGGCCTTGATGCCGGAGCGGATGATTATCTTTCAAAACCATTTGAGCTGGATGAGCTTCTCGCCCGTATCAGAGCACTCGGAAGACGAAAAGGTGATCAGATATCCACTCTTAAAAACGGTTCTCTGGTCGTTGATCTTCTTTCCCGGAACGTAAGCCGTGACGGAATCAGAATCGAACTCACGACCAAGGAATTCTCTCTGCTTGAATTCTTCATGCGCCACCTGGATAAAGTGGTCGACCGGAATGCGATTGCACGACAGGTCTGGGGCACAGAATTCGATCCGGATTCCAATGTGATTGATGTTTATATCAATCATCTGCGGAAGAAAATCGATAACCCATTCCCGCGGAAAATCCTGAAGACCGTCGTGGGCCAGGGTTACGTCCTTCAGAAAACTGAATGAACGGAAAATTCCTGAAGGGGATCCGCTTTCGGCTCACCTTGGTTTATTCCTCGCTATTCGGGTTTTTCATCTGTGTTTTCGCTTACATTCTTTCATCCCAATACCTGGACCTTCTTCGGAGCGACTTCGACTCGGCCCTGCTGAATATCGGAATCGACATTTCCCGGAGCGATGAACTTACTCCGGGTTATCTGTCACCGCTGAAAGTTCCCGAATACGAGAGTAAAAAGCAATTCCCATTCGCCGTTGGCTCAACGGTTTATGTCCTTCGTTCTATCGATGGAAAAGTTTTGGGAGGAAGTGATAAGATCCCGGAGGGCCTCCGCATTCCCTACCGCTCAAACCTTCCCCAGAGTCCTGATTACACCCATCGATTTCTCTCTTTGGTCCATCAGGACATTGCTTACCGGGCGGTGAATATCAAGATGACCAATTCGAAGGGACAGGTTCAGATTCTCCAGGTGGCCACTCCGTCACAACTTTTGATTGAACAGGAAGATAATCTCGTCCTCATGAATCTTCTGACGATACCTTTTCTCATTCTCATTTCAAGTATTGCTTCCTACCTCATTGCCGGGAATGCGCTGGATCCGATTAAGGTCCTGATCTCCACCGCACGCTCAATCGCCGCCGAAAACCTCTCTCAGCGTGTTCCGGAAGTTGATACGGAAGATGAAGTCGCAGAACTTTCCCGGACATTCAACGGTCTTCTCATGCGGCTGGAGAAATCTTTCCGTGCCCAGGAACATTTCGTCGCCAACGCCTCTCACCAGTTGAATACTCCCCTTTCCATCATTAAGGGAGAACTCGATCTCCTGGAATCCCGGGCAAGAAGCCCCGAGGAAGAGGCAAATTTCCGCAAATCACTCAGGGAAGAGCTGGAAAGGCTCATCGATCTGGTGAAAAAACTTCTTCTGGTCTCACGAGTAGAGGCCGGTCATGAGCATTTTTTAATGAGTCCGGTGCGTGTTGATGAAGTTCTCCTCAACACGACCTCAAGACTTTCCGGCATCGCCCGGGCAAAGAAAATCAGCATCCGATTTAACATCGGCGAAAGCCTCGAAGAGGACTCTCTCATCGTAAAAGGTGACCGCCAGTTACTCGATGCCATGTTTGAAAATCTTCTGGAAAACGCCGTAAAATATTCTCCTCCGGAAACGACCGTGATGATCGATGTGGAAAAAAATAATTCACGCATTGAAGTCTCGGTGACCGATGAAGGGCCGGGGATCTCCCGCGGAGACTGGGAAAATATTCTGCAAGGACGTTATAAACGTGGCGAAGGAATTACCATGCCTGGAACGGGCATCGGATTATCCATCGTTCAGAGTATTGCTGAACTCCATGGGGCCAGGCTCGAGTTCTGGCAATTAAGCCCTGCTGGCAGCAAATTTCTCATCTCATTTCCTGAGCAAAAAGGTCGCTAGAAACCGCCTCCGGCCAAAGAAAGCTTGAGGAAGTAAGTTTGTGAAAGCTTTTTCTCAACAAAAAACCCTTTAATTCTGGGAAGTTGGAATGTCCCAAAATGCCCAAAAGATAGTCAAATAGTCACAAACAAGACAGAGTCCGACACTTAAGTACCGAAATTTCCGTCTTCTCCCTATTGTCCCGGGTTTTGCAATTACTGGCGCGGGTTCGAGGTGTAAGGGAAGTCGACAGCTTTGTAGTTTTTACAGTAAACAGCGTTCATAACGCAAGGCATCACCCCTTTACGCTAAACTCCACATCAAAACGTAAGTCTTAATTTCTGTGAGGTTGTTGTGATCAAAGTGAAACGGGGATCAAGAAAACTCGAGCCGTATAATCCGAATCTCGGATTCATAGGTACGGTGAAAGTGGATGTGGCCAATTACATTTTCTCATCCAAGAGAAAACGCGCTCCGTACATGCACTCGAAGGCCCTCGCCAAGCATCTGCTTTCAAATGAAGTTTCAGTCCATCTGAAAGATTCGCAAAATCTTACGAAGTTCATCCGTAAGCGGGATCTCACATTCCAGAAATCGGATGCTAACGGGAATTACAAAATTTTTACCGTTCCATGTACGACGACCATCGTTCCGCTCCAGAAATCCGTATTCAACACCATTGAGAAAGCAGCGCAGGTGCTGATGGTTTCTCTTCGTTGTGTTATCCAGGATATTTACGGCTCTAAATCCGTGAAGGATTCAGGATTTGTGAAATCGCTGCCGGATGAAATCAGAAAGATTTTCATCGACGCGATCATGACTTCTCCGAACTATTTCAAGCAGCTTCATCATCCGAACATGAAGAAATATCCTTTCTTCGATAACGTCGGTCTGGATCTGGTTCTGATCGAAGATTATCTCGAGCAGGCGAAGAACTTTGAAGAAATCCTCAAGTCAAAGAGAACGGACAAGCTTCCGGCCGCCCTTCCCTTCCGTATTCTTGAATTGAACGCCGGTGCCCCATCGGGTGCTTCCAACAATATGAACGTGCTTGAAGGCCATTACGAACAGAATCCTGAGGTTCTCGATTCCATGGGCCGTATCATGCCGAACGATCACTTCCAGGTTCTCGCAGAAACCTATAAGTCTCTCGGTGATGACTGGACCGGAATCAAAGATGGGATCCAGGTTATCCTGCCACCGGGCGGGATGAATGGTGCTGCTCCGGAAATTCACAATCTCGCGGCATACTCAGGACTTGTTTACGCAGATCCAGTCCAGCTTTTCCAGGATGAGAAGGGTTACATCCGCCTGCGCACGATCAATGGATCTAATCCGATCGTGACCGCGATCTATTCACGCATCAATGCTGACTCTGCCCTCTTTGATATTGATAAAGGCATTATTCTCCGCGATCCGGACACCAATGAGCCGATCTATCTGCGCGATTCACTGAAGCTCGGAAAAGACGGAGAAGCTCCACTGGTTCTCGATGTCCACGGAAAACCGATCCCGTTACAGAGTGACTATTCAGTGCCGGGCCTTCTCGAGGCGATCCTTCATCGTCGCATTTACATGGGTGGGCTTAACCGTATCCTCGATAACAAGATTATTCTCGCGGCCCTTACGACATATGCTCCGAAATACTTTGCCGGCAAGATCAAGGAACTTGGTCTTGATGTGAAAGGTCCGAAGATCACTCCTCCGGAAACTCTTCCACCGAAAAAAGAATCGGTCGCTGTGATTGAAGCTAACCCTGAAGAATGGGTGGTAAAGGCTCCGAACCTCTCAGGTGGTTCAGGGATTTACATCATGAAAACGCTGAGTGATCAGGCGAAGAAAGAAGTTATTGAAATGATCAGAAAAAATCCTTCTCACTACGCTTATCAGAAGCTGGTGAAAATCGCCCGTATCCCGGTAGCGATGAAGGACAAGAGATCTACCCGCTTTGCCAACCTCGCTGCCGATATCCGTCTCTGGGTATTCTTCGGCGGAGGAGCGAAAGCACTTCCTAAGATGACCCATAATGCTCTCGTAAGATATGCCCCGGAAGAAAAAGGTCCAATGAGCTCGATCGTAAACACATCGAAAGGCGGCGGTTACGCTCCATTCGTGGTGGTTGATGACGTGGGATCTTCTGAGTCGGTATCAGCTGCTGATTTCATCAAGACCAAGGCACCTGTTCCTCTCCAGACTCATCTTCCGATGTTTGTCGCGGCCCAGATGATCCAGGCCGCGCGCCTGACAACGGAAATCCGTAATCACCTCCTGAATGGTACCGGTGATTCTTATGTCCTGTTGGGGCTGGCCCTCTCTCTAAAGACTCAGTGTCGGGAAGTTCTTTCGTTCATGAATCCAAGAGCGATCGAACCGGTTTATAGAATGATCGATCTTCTTGAGTCCAAGCAGGCGACACGCGACATCGCTGCCTACTTCGACAAGATCAACATGAACCAGTTGAACCTCGTCACAAATCTCCAGAAGCTCGAGTCGAGAAACAAGCTCCCGCGCGGCTTCCGTGAGAAGATGGATGAGCTCCAGGTTCTTGACATGGATATCATTTATCAGAATTACAATGGCGATCACGCCAAGCACGACCGGAAGATCCTGAAAGAACTCAAGGCCATGTGTGATGAGAAGGCCGGCACAAATAAAGTTCTCGCGAAAGAATATCAGGTTGTCCTGAATATCCTGAAGTCTTCGGTTGAAGCGAAATTCGTAAGAGAAAATGTCACCGGTAAAGCGGCGACCAATCTCCTGAAACTCATCGATGCTTTCATGACGATCGTGCGCGAGCGTCTTCAGAATTCAGAAAAGGCTATTGAGTTCGCTAAGCTCTTTAACCAGGATACAACTCATCCGGAATTGAAGTTCGAAACTTTCGGTCTCGGTGAAAGTTCACTCCAGAAGAAAGCTAACTTCCTCACCGCCTCTCAAAAAGAATTCGCCACCGGCGAGCTCCTGATCGAGTCGGATTACGTTCCAGCTCATATCAAAGAGGCCCGCGCCGCCTGGATG
>JAKFFP010000166.1:0-6816 GCA_036675045.1 Bacteriovoracales bacterium
TTGATGATGAGAGGCCTTTTCGGCCTTCTCCTTGATGAGGAGAAGCTCTTCGGTCCAGGGCAGGGGTGTATTGATAATGCCGGAATACTTGTATTCAACTTCTCCGTACCACGCCGTCATTCTGGGAACGGGAAATTCCTTGCCATAGATCCGGAAGTTCGGTCTTTCCCACTGAATGGTGTGCGTGAGTTTTTCTAAGAGCGATTGCGCTTCTACCGGATCAAAAAGATCCGGTTCGTAAACCATGACTCCGTCTTTGGGGAGAAGATTCTGCATACTGCGACTTCACCTGAGAGAGATTATGCATGAGATAAAACCCTTTCTTACCGAGATTGGCAAAGAGATTAAGGCCTGCCAATCCCGGGTATCTTCTGACGAGAAAAGTCGATAATTCCTCCTCAGCTTCACAACTCATCTCGTCTCTCATGGGAACATAGGTTGCGCTGAACACATCCTGCATGACCGTCAGACTCGAATGCCAGATCAGGTGACGGTTGCAGGTGGCGTACGCGATTCGAAGAGCTTTCCTCTCGGCAAACGACAATTCGTTTAAGCTGTTGAAGGAAATGAGAAGATCTGTCCGGTAGGAATCGATCTGCTCCAGAATATCGACAACGGGAACATAGTCGAGATGGAGTCTTATCCCCATCTTCTCTGCCAGTCGCACATGCATGGGTTGAAAAATTTTCCACTTCGAGACCGGGTCGATGATCTTGACGTGGATTTCTTTATTCTGAGATCTGAGAAAATGCATGAGGACTGACAGCTCAAAACAACATCCGCCTCCGAGGATGGTAATATTTCCTGTTTGCTGTTTAATGGGACCTCTGTGGAGAACTGACCAGGTCTCATAGGCGGCTTTGATACCGTATCGAAACGCATAGGCGATGCAGGCGGCCTGACTCGGAAAATCGGTGATGCCTTCTCCTTTTTTGAAGTTCAGCGAGTGCCGTTTAAATTCCTCGATCAGTCGCTTTTCGTCGACTTTATGGATCGTGGCGATATTCATCGTCGCTTCCAGGAGTTCGAGTGCCAGAGTTTCGAATTCTGCCTGAGACAAAGTGAGCTTCCTTTTGTGAGTAGGCAGAGTTTAGGCTGAGTGGTGCTTTTGACCCTAATGCGGTCTTAAGTTATTGATCGTTCAATCGGCAGAAAGGTACAAATGAGGGGTGATTGCGTGAAAGTGAGAACATTCCATGGCAAGATAGGGGAATGAGATATCTCTTCATCATCCTGTTTGCCATATCGGCCTTCGCTGCAGAAGACGAGACTAATAACCTGGTGGAAACTTCGCAAGCAAGACGTGAGACCTGGAAGATCTTTCGCGAGACGGTGAGCGCCGGCTCTCTCTGTCGGCCCAAAGATTATGTCTGTTTTAGAAATGCACTGTCCAAGGTTCCGGGTTTTCATCCGGAAGATCTCATTGCTGCCAGAAGTATCCTGGAAGTTTTTTATCTTCGTTCACTGAAAGACGATACTCTTCCCTGTAGTGTGACTTGTCAGAACAACATGCGCGCTCATCATGTCTCTCTTTTCCTGAGCAGATTTCTGGCCTACGACACGAATAAGCTTTCCATTTTTAACTTCAAGGACACGACAACAGTCAGGGCCAACCGCGTTCGCGCGTACATGGATCTCAGTGCCTATGCAAATATAAAAGAAGACCTGTCGTATGTCAGAAATGAGTATGAAAAAATCGATTTCACGAAATTGACAATTGGCTCAACGAAAAAAGGATTTGAACGGGCCTTTTGGAAAATTGATAGTGGCAAACTCTTCAGTAACTCAGTTCTTTGTCATCTTCACCCGGGAGATCTTATTTACGACGAGATTGCCAAAGGTAAGTCCAAGGTCGATGCCAAGTACAGAACCTGGTTAAAGGACTTTGATGAAAATGCGAGGAAGCATTGTCATGATTCTTCTCCTATTGAATATCGTGGAATGGATCGATCGACGCGCGAATACTATGACCGGCAAACAGTGGCGAAACTCAAGGCCATCGACTGCAAGACCGGGGATTACGGGTGCTTGAGGAAGCATTTCAGAAACATCGAGATCCGCTACACCAAGGGTATGTACCGGGTGATGGATTTCCTTCAGAAGTTCTCATTGAAGGAGATGACTCCTCAGTGTGACGAAACCTGTAAAGCACAGAATCTTCTTCGTGCAACGCAGACGCTGATCACATACGTCAGTAAGTTCGACCGGCAAAAGCTCGGATCCACCATGGACTGGAAAAAGTACCCTGAGGCAAAATTTAAAACGATCACAGAAGATGTGGGTTTCATGCTTAACCTGGAATTCGCATTTAACGAAATCATTGACGAGCTGGTGAAGCTCGACCCCAGGAAGATCACGGATGAGGGTCTCAAGAGCGAGCTCAAGTCTATTTCTACCGATGTTTCCCACTTTGCCTCCGGGAAGATCCTGAAAGATTCCGTCATCTGCACAATGGAGCCGTGGACCGCGGCTTACGACAAATACATGACTCCGTATAAAGAAGCGAAAAGGAATAAACAATTCGAAAAGAATTTCATCCAATTCAAAGAGAAAATCTGCAAATGATTTCACGCCTATTCGAGGTTGTGCCATCAATCGTACTCACACCAATTAATTCAGGCGCCACAAAGATTTATCGTAGCAATTTCAAATAAGTAGCTAAGAAATTTCACTTTGCTGATTTTCCGGTTTCCGGGAAATCAGAAGGGTAACATTCGATGGTCTTGAACGAATGTTATTAACAGTGAGATTCAAAATGAGTTTGGATTACCAGAAATTGAAAGCGAAGAACGAGGAAGAAGGATCTTTCTGGACTTCGTACTCCGATCTCTTCATGGTTTTATCTGTCGTTTTCCTCCTTCTCTACGTGGTTGCCTCTCTCCGGTCCGGAACTTCCAGTGTCCAATCGCAGATTGAGAACCAGAAAGTAAAGAGTGAGAACCTGGATCTGAAAAAGCAGATCCAGGCGTACAATGCGCTCAAGGATGACTATCTGGAAAAAGAGGCTTCAGAGGAAGAGGCCCGCATGTATGAAGAGTTGATGGGCAAGCTCTCTCTGCTTCAAGAAGAAGCAAAAGAGGAAAAGCGGAATCTTGAGGCGCAGGCACAGGAGAATGAATCGAAGGCCCGCGCCCTCAATCAGTATCAGCAGATGGTGAGAAACATCGTGAACACCAATCTGCTTTCAAATAAGAAGATCAAGTTCCGAAACGAGGTGATCAAGGAAAAGAACGAAGACCTGACAGAGAAGAAGCAGATCATTGCTGAGAACGAACAGAAAATCAGTGAACAGGATCGTCTGATCAGGGAAAAGCAGGAAACGCTGGAACGTCGTAAACAGGAAGTTGCCCGCCTTCAGGATGAAGTGCAGGAGAAGACCCAAAGTCTTAACGAGACTCAGTCCAGGATCCAGAACCTGAACTCAAATCTTACGGACAAGATCAAGGAACTTCGTGAGACGGCCCAGAAGGCGAACACCTCACAGACCGTGCTGAACCGTCAGATCGTGATGATGAAACTCGACAACGCAAAGAAGATTTCACAGCTCCAGAATGCCACTGAAGGCATGAAGGAAGAGCTGGCACAGGCTCAGGCAGAGCACGAGGCCAAGATGGCCCAGATGAAGTCGGACTTCAACAACAAGATGAATGCCGAAAGACAGCAGCTGGAAAATCAACTGGGTCAGGAAAAAGCAACTGCCGCCGAAAAGGCCAGGGCACTGGCAGAGTTCAAGGAAAAGATGGCAGGAGAAAAGGCCGAGCTTGATCAGCAACTGGCCCGTGCGCAGGGTGAAGTGCAGGACGCACATCATAAGCTCGCCGACGCCCGGAAAGAGCATGGACGCTATCTCGCTGCCATCGACAAGCTTCAAAAAGACAAGGACGGTCTTTCGGGGGACTTGAAGCGTGCTGAA
This sequence comes from Bacteriovoracales bacterium, assembly GCA_036675045.1. Lineage (GTDB taxonomy): Bacteria > Bdellovibrionota > Bacteriovoracia > Bacteriovoracales > Bacteriovoracaceae > Peredibacter. The sequence goes on from JAKFFP010000166.1 coordinate 3,914, forward strand.
GAAGTCATGAATGCGAAGAAGAAACTCGCGAAGAAAATTGCCGACCAGCTGGCGAAAAACGGGATCAAAGCGGGCGTCGATGGAAAAAATGGTGATGTGACCATCCAGTTCGGAGAGTACTTCGATACCGGCCGGGCGGATCTGAAGCCCAACATGAAGGATATTCTCCGGAAGTTTGTTCCAACTTATTCGAAGGCACTTCTGGAGGATGAAAAGATCGCCAAAGAGATTTCCTCCGTGGAAATCGTGGGATTTTCTTCTCCCACTTATAAAGGGAAGTACGTCGATCCCCAAAGCTTAAGCGATTCGGACAAGACCGCGGTTTCTTATAACCTGGATCTTTCCTTTAATCGCGCCAAGTCTATCTTCACTTATATGTTCAACAAAAACGAGATGACATATCAGCACCAGAAGGACCTCTTGCCGCTGGTAAAGGTGACCGGGCGCTCGTTCCTCGCAGAAGAAGTGAAGGGGCGTGATATCGCCTCCGGACTCTCGCATAAAGAATACTGCCAGAAATATAACTGCGATAAATCCCAGAAAGTGATCATTCGCTTCAACTTAAAGGACTAAGGGGAATTGTATGGGCCAGGACTTTGTACAGGCAATTGTCGATGGAGTCGTGGTTTTTGCCACCGACCTCCTCATGCCAATGATGGCGATATTCTTTGTCCTCGCCGCGGGATTGAGATTTCTCATTTATTATACCGTCAAACGCGAAGACTGGTTCTCAAAAGAATTCAGTAAGCGGGTGAAAAAATTCATGAGTGTGCGGGAAGAAAAAGCGGAGCAGTCTTTTTATGTCATCAGTAAGCGCCTGCTGGAAATCACTTACTATGAAGTCTTCGAAGTGCGGGCGATTTTAAAACGCAGAAACCCGGACGCCATCATGACGGTGACGGACAGAGTGTTCCTGGTGCAGCAGGGTTCTGCCCGCATGGTAAACGATATCCTGAATCAGGTGAAGTATCTCAAGTGGAATGAGCGGCCGAAGTTCCTCGAAATTGCAAATACCGTGCTCCGGAATAATCCCTGCTTCAACAAGGTTTTTGGGATCGTCCCGGTGTCAGTCTTTAATGACTTTCTCAATTCCGTTCCGGGGCTATTCATCGTGGGCGGGATTTTCGGAACTTTCCTGGGGATCATGAAAGCTCTGCCCGAGCTCGGAGGAATGAATCTCTCTGATGTTGAGGGGTCAAAGATCATCATGGATAACTTCCTTCTGAAAATTTCCTTTTCGATGTCGACCTCGATCATCGGGATCATCCTCTCCGTTTCCATGGGGCTGGTGAATACCTTCTTCAGCTGCGAAAAGGTTTACATCAGTACCGTCGAGAGACTCGAAAACGAGTTTGATATTCTCTGGAACATGTCCTCGAGTAATAAGCTCCCCGAAGAGCTGACAACCTTTGAATCTGAGCGTGATCCGATTGAAGCACTCTCGGAAGACCTCATTGCAAAAGAACTCAGTGTCGAAGTCGGCTTTGTCCAGATCGTAAGACCCATCAGTCGATGGTGGGGGAAAATGGGCAAGGCCCCGGTAAAAGTTGATGAAGCTAAAGAAAAAGAAGCTGCTTAAGCTGATCCCGGGAGGGGCGCGTGTCTTCACTTATCATAAAAGTTTCCCGCGATGGTCAAAGCCAGGAATACCTTTTCAGTGGTGTGGGCCCGATTCTCGTGGGCTCCGGGGAAAAGTGTGATCTTTATCTTCCGGATGTGGAAGGGAAGCTCCTCGAGGTCAAGATCTCCGGTGGGAATATTTTCATCAAGGATCTCGGAAGCGATCACCGGATGTATCTCAATGCCCTTATCCTTCAGCATCGGGAAGAAGTCCGCTATCATGAGGGCGAAGCGATCACGATTGAGAACTCGCGCTATCAGATCTCGATTAACCAGGCCCAGAAAAGCCACGAAGATCCTCCGCCGTTTTTTGAAATGGAATTCAAGGAACGTCTGGAGAAAATGAATTTCAGGATAAAAGAGAAAGAGACGGAATTGAAGTCTCTGACTCACGAAGAAGGGAAAAAGCGCCACAGCCTGGATGAGCTTCTGAAATCTTTCCAGAAAGAATCCCAGCAAAAAGGAAAGCTTTCCGCCGAGGTTGAAGGGCTTCGTTCCCAGAAGGACCAGATCACGCATGAACTCCGGTCGCATCACCAGAAATTCCAGGATGAGGAAGGGAAGGTCCGTGATCTCCGGGATTACGTAAAGCGCCTGGAAACCGATGAGCGGCAGCTGAAAGAGAATATCGTATCCCAGAACCTGGTTCTCAGAAGCCTAAGAGATGAGCGGGATGCCCGCTCAGCGGAAGTGGAAGGCCAGAGAAGTAAACTGGCTGAGCTGGAGCTCGAGGCGAGAAAGCGCGAAGAAGAGCTTCTTGAGCTCGCGCGGGAGTTTGAAGATCAGGAAAAAGAAATCACTGAAGAAACCCATCGGGTGGAATCGATCCTCGCGAGAAACCAGAATGCAGTGAAAGAAACAGGACGCATCCGTGAGCACATGGCGCAGGTCCTGAAAGAGAAAACCCTCCTCGATCATGAGGTCCAGGGCCTTCAGGAAGAAATCACCTTCCTTGAAAACCAGCGGAAAGAGTCTCTGGTGAAGCTCTCCGAGACCAAGGCAAATCTCTCATCACTGGATAATGAAAAAAATAAACTCGTGGAAAATATAGAACGACATAAGGACCAGGAGTCAAATCTCAAAAGCCTCAATGCCGAGCTTCGGATTGAGCTCATGAAGGCAGAAGAGAAGCTTTCATCCAAAAAAGGCCAGCTGAACAAGGTTGAGTTCGATGCCCAGGACGCTCACCGGAAGTTATCGACTTTGAATTTCGAGGTCGAGCGGACGGACATGCGCCTGAAGCAGCTTTCGTCCGAGGAAAAAGTCATTGATCTCAAGATCAA
>JAKFFP010000182.1:0-6796 GCA_036675045.1 Bacteriovoracales bacterium
TCGAGCAGCGGCTGGCTGCCTGACTGTCGCTTCATGAGAAAGGCCACCGGCCATTTCTCCCAACGCCGAAAGTTTCGACGCATGAAAAAGCTTCGCCGTCTGGCTGACAAAAGCATCCTGGCTATTTTTTAATTCAAGGAGTGACTCTTCCAGATCCACCTGTGTCACCAGACGGTCAATCTGAAGCTCACGGATTTTCTTGAATTGTAGTGTCTGATAAGTGGCAAATACGATGTACATGATACAAAGATAAGCACCCGCGCTTTGTTCCCACTTGAGCCACTGGATAAGGGCAACGGCCATCATCGGGGCCATACAGGAAATCATAAACGGAAGGTAGAGACTGCGGTTATTGGAAAGGGTCACAAGTGATCCGGCGAGAACCCCGGTCAGGATGGAAATTAAAACAGCGTAATGAAGTCCGTTGTTCTGCAATTCATACGTACTGAATCCAAAAATTGTCGCCCAGGCAAGAGAGTTAAGCCAGATCGAAAGCTGAATTCCGTGCCAGGCAGACTTTTCGGGACGACGGATGTAGCTCCTGGAAGCAAGGTACCTCAATATCGATGAGACCAGCATGAGAAGGGCCCCACCCTGAACGATCGGGGCGTATTTGATGGTGTTGAAGTGGTAGAAAAAAATGAGGAGTGCCAGTGAAGAAAAAGCAACCGCTGCTCCCAGGCTTCGCCTGGCAACTTCCTCCCGGAGGAGTTGTTCGATACGTTCATGACGATTGATGGACATGTGCGTATTTAAGTGAAAACCGGGGTTTCCCACAAGGGAAACCTCGGCTACCTAAAGAATATTAAGGTTAAGAACAGGATGAGCAGGTAAAAACTACGGACTTCTGCCGGTTCTCCATTGGACAATGGCGGCCTCATATTGAGCGGCGATGCTGGCGCCCTGAGTGGCGCTGATCCCCTGGTGGCCGTTCCTGATCTCAGTCACGATCCGGGAGTTCGCCGGAGTCGTGAAGTTTACGACCGTTAAGGCGTAATCATGGGCCGTCAAAGGGTCGGGCGAAGCGTGTGGTCTTTGGGCCGAGTGACAGGCGGTACAGTTTGCCCGGGAGATCGGGTAGACCGAATTCTGGAAGGCCGTGAGAGAAGCGTTGTTCACGTTACCCGCATAGGGCTCCAGGATCTCAAATTCAAAGTGGAATTTATCGATGCTTTCGCCCTGGTCTTTCAGGACAATCATCTGGAAGCCGGAGAGTTTCCCGTCAGTCGGAGTCGTGACTTTATCAACTGTCGTGTAGGTAGAATTCTGGGGACTGTAGACATTGTTCACCATCAGACGAACGTTTTTCACACGAACATTCTGGGAAGCCGTGGAGATCCGCGGATTAGCAAGAAGGTAGGTGTACATGTCGTAATCTGATACATCGATCAGGAATTTCGCGTTCGGAATTCCTGAGATCTCCGAGATATCAAATGAAAGTGTCACACCGAGGAAGCTCGCAACATCATCTCCATTGAAACTAGTGTCGGCAGTTACAAAGATCCGGTAGATCTTCGTTCCGTCTTTTTGTTCACGGAGAGTGAGTGTGTAGTTACCAGCGGACGGAACGGCGTAGTTCTGATTCAGTAGCTGCCATCTCGGGTTTGCATTGGCAGCGATGTTCCAGGTACGGATTCCCCCGATGTAAGCGCTGGGATTTGTCGTCGGTGCAATCCCGGCGTAGAAACCGTTTGAGTTTGCGTCCGGGGCGAACACATATCCCCAGATCCGGTAGTTTCCGGCAGCAGGAAGTCGCATGTTCAACATGGCAATACCCGCACCGGCAGCATTATTGGCGAGAGTGAGATTTTGTCCGTCATTCGGAACCTGCAGGAAATCCCCGAATCCGTCAGTGCCCTTGACCATCGGAGCATTTACCATCGCTGCACCAACGTTAAGTGCCACGGTATTTGACTTCACAGGATTTGCCATATTGGCGAGTTCCTGAGCGATGGTCATAGTCTGTGACGTTTTCAGGACGGTCGGTGTCGGAGGTTGTATGACCGGATTCGGAGACTCAGCATCTGTCTCTTCAATCATTGCATACCATTCTTCAATCGCGGCCTGCATTTCATCCGCGTTCTCGTTACAATCACTCCAGCAATTGTGATTGTCTTCGCGAAGTTTTCTGACAAGCCGTGAGCTTGAAATATTTCCAAAATTAACTTTGGCCACGGCGGCTTCATGAGCTTCATTAAGATCGGCCGAAGCGTGAGTAGGTGATTGAGTCTGGTGACAGGAAACACAGTTGGTGCGGGTGATAGGGTAGACAGTTTGCTCAAAGGCCTCGCTGGACCCCGCGAGCATCTGGTTTGATTTCCATACCAGGGCCGACTGCTGTCCGCAGTGGGTGAAGATCACGGTCACCGCAGCTAATAAAACGAGGACGAGAAATTTATACATCACCATGCGAAGAAACCTTTCTTATCTCAATTTGTCGAACATCAGGTAATTGTCGAGCTGGAGCCGGAAGGGATCATCTGAGACAACTCTCTCGAGTTGACCTTCCATGCCGTGAAGAGCGAGATAGTTTGCGACCATCGCCTTCGCGGTATTAGTGACACTGTTACTGGTAAGGGCCGCCGTCGGGCTGACAGCACCATTGGCCTGAAAATATCCCACCTGGCGTCTGTTATTTCTCATCGCCGGGCGACCATCTTTTTTATAAACGAGCATCAGTGTTGAAGAACGTTCGCCGTTATCACCTGTCCAGACCGGGCGACCATTGTTCGGATCCGGTGCGCCGTTTGTTCCGACCCCACCATCAGTAAGGACATACACCACAACATCTTTTTGTTTTGCGGCCGCTGATTCCACGATGGCACCAATCAGCTGACCAAGTTCGCGGTCCTTGGCATCTCCGGAAGTGCGGGTGTTGTTGTGATAATCATATCCGCCGAGAACGATTGTGCCGGCACCGACAAATCCATCCAGAACGAGTTTAATAATCGGGGCCGAACGGCTTCTGATCCCGGTATCTGTGATTCTGTTCATGATCGGAGTGAGGACCGCATCCATCGTCGGATCAACGGCATTTGGTGTAAATTGTCTTACCTGCTCGGCCGTTCCGGTGAATCCACAGGCAACAATCTGTTTGATCGCCTCAGGAAGTGAGCGGCGGGGAATGTTATCCAGTTTATTTTTCGAAACAGCTGCGGATGAATTGAGAATTGCGTCCAGCTGAGAAGGATTATACACATCCATCGCGGCCCCAAGAGAAACAAGGTTTCTCGCTTCATTGGTGCTGGCGATTCTCACCGGAGCAACCGTCGGGTTCACAGATTCAAGTGGCGATTGAGAATTACCGCCGGATGAAGTATCTGAAGTGCCAGCGAGTTGAGTGAGTCTTCCTCTTGCTCCGGCCTTGTGAAGCCAGTACATCGGGTTGTGCTGGTTATTTCCGGTATCATCGTTACTGATAGTCGCAAAAAGTGACCCATCCATCTGAAGCTGAGTCTGCATCGAAGCGACATCTTTTATACCCTGGAGAATTCCGGACTTCGAATGGAATGCAATTCCCATATCACGGTTTACCATTCCCGTCATCGAAGGATGTTCGTCAGCATTCAGTCCTAGCGAAGCATAACTCTGAAGGAAGTTCATCTGTCCGCCGGCGCCGCCGACTATCACGTTTGAGCCGGGAATGTGTCCACCACCGGCAAGGTCGATGATAATGACTGGAGTAAGTCCAGCTGATGCCGCCTGCACGCATTCCACAGCTGATTGAGCGTGGGCGCCTTTAAGGAGAAATTCCGGGGCCAGCGCAAAGGCCGTCATCCCGAGAAATCCCTGGGCCATGAACTGGCGACGGGTCTTTGGATTGTGACCTTCGTGGTGCATCGGCTTGATGGTGGTATCGACTTCTGATTTTTGATCGTTCTTTTTGTCTTGGCTCATAATTAATTCCTACAGTGTAGTGACATAGGCACTTGAGAGAGCTGCGGTACAGACTCCTCTCACTGCTTCAAGAGTTGTATTAGTCGAGTTCCTGGTTCCTGCTGGTTCCATGGCAACGATGTCTTCAAAGAGATCAGAAAGCATGAGCCTTGATGAATCAAGCTCCACCGGATCTACGACATCTTCGCCCCAGAAGGAGTTGGTAATATTTTCGATCAGGAGGTCTTTATTCACAGCGGCCGGAAGCTGGTTCAGGATTCCCGCGTAAAAAATTCTGTCCCGTGATGCCGCAGTGGCAGCTGTCAGACGACAGTATTCAGCCGCGAGGCGGGTAATAGAAACCTGGTGAGATGACTGGAGGACCTTGATCGCATTTTCAGAAGGAAGTGTTGATTCGACAGCGTTGTAGGTGTTCGCGGCACTTGCAACCGGGATTCCGGTTAACTCGGAGAAAGTATAATTGAGCTGCTCAAAGTTTTTAAGGCCGACTTCCACCTGTGCCTGGTTCAGAACCTGTTCCGGTGTCGGTGGTGGAGGTGATCCGCTTGGGCTCCTTGTCGTTGAACCGGAGATCGAAGAGCCACCGATCGGCGAGTTCTGCACACAATGTGTGAAAGATCCCACGACAATTGTCAGAAGAGCGATAGCTACAATCTTGTAATGTTTATTCTTCATTGGCGATACATCCGACAGAGGTTTTTACGATCAGGTCTTTCATTTTATAACCGCCGGCCTCAAACGCGCGCGCCTGTGACTGGACGAAAACTTTATCATCAGTGTTGACCGGCTCTTTCATGCATACGAGCTCGAAAACTTTTTTGGCCATACAGTTCGCAAAACCTTCTGAGCGGGCAAGCATCTGATTGAGAGACTTAGCTCCGTTACCGGCAGTCTGACCTTTAAACACGAGCTTTGTCTGGTTTTGTGTACCGGGAAGTGCCCACATGTTGTTCCAGGAATCATCGATGGTCCGGTGTCCTGCCGAGTAGAGGACGTTGCGGTTGATTTTCGGAGCAACCACGCCCGGAGTGTAGCGAAGCATGTTATTAGTAAAATCGTAGTAAGCGTAAGCACCTCTCATGGAGTCCTGGCCGGCGTGGCAGCCTACGCATTTATTGAGGAAGGTACGGCTGTCTCCACCTGGTGTTCTCTCAACGTCTCTTCCCACCCATTCCTGAGGAACAGTCACGTCGTGAAGGGCCTCATAGTCGTTACAGAGCATGTTCATAAAAGTGAAGCGATTGATTCTGCGGTTTGTGCCGGCCGAGAAAAAAGATTCTCCACTTTTTCTGGTGGTGATCACGCCGGAAACTGCTTCCGCCGGAAGGCCAAGTCTGGTTGCTTGTGAATCGCGAACCAGAACGTTTACATTCGAAAAATCGAGCCTCTGAGTTTCGGCTGACTGATAGTGAGCATTACTGGTGTTGGAATAGGCCTGGTTCGAGCCCACAACGGTATAATAGACATCACCGTAAAGGGCCTGATCAAAGCTGATATTGTCACGAATGAGGCCGATGAGAGTGGCCGTGTGATCATTGAAATCCACGCGGTTCGTTTGTTCACGGTTTGACCACGACTTTACCCAGTTCTTCATCACGATATTAATGAATGTCGGCTTTGCCATGGCAATCCTGGCGGCGGTTTCGGCGCGACCTGCTGCTATCTCCGTTTCCATCTGATTAAGAGTGGCGGGCGAAGGGGGAACACCCGCAATACGATTGTGAAGTTTCCATGCCATTTCCCGTGGAGTCGATTGTGCCCACAGGGAACTGGAAATGAGCACAGTTAATAACAAGTATTTATTCACAGAGGCCTCCTCACAGGTCTAAGGCTAATCGGAATAAGGTCGTGAAAACTTTTGTTTTATATTCGGACAAGTGGAATCAGGTATTTCCCGTCATATCCTTCAGCGTTCAACCGATAGGAATGGCATGAAAAGTCGCTACTTAATCTCTTTTGCCATCCTGGTGATCTGCCTGGTGATTGATTATTATTCCAAGCAATGGGGACTCGGTCTTCCCAGCCTTCACTATAATGAAGGCTTCATCATGGGTTCTTTTTCTCATCTTCCGGACACGATCCGGATTATCGCTTTAGGATCTTTTTCCGGAATCATTTTTATCCTCTACGTTCTTCTGATGTACGTGATTCCAAGACGCGGACAATGGCTGAAATTCGGGCTTTCTTTTCTGGTAGGCGGAATGCTGGGAAACGTTTCTGACAAAATTGTCTATGGGAAGACGATCGATTTTATACCTTTCATCTTAGGCGATTTGCACTTTTTTTTCAACGTGGCAGATATTTTCCTGTGGTCAGGAGCAAGCATTACTTTGTGGATGGTGTTCGCAAGAGACAAGCTCATCTGGTATCCGGACAGTGTGCGCGGAAATTATTTTGTTCGTCCGCGGGAGCAGCTCAAAGTAAGTCTCAACCTTCTTCTCGTTGTGTTCTGTTGCTCGATGTTGCTCGGTCTTTTTTCGTACAGCTTTATCAATACCGCTATTACGGGCCCGAATAAATCCGACATCATGATGTCATTTTTTTACACCTTCGTGGCACTCACAGGACTTCTCTGTCTCATCGCTTTCGTGGCCGGAGTCATCATCAGTCACAAGAGTGCGGGGCCCGTTTATGCTTTTGAGCTCTACGTCTCTGATCTCATGAAAGGCAAGGACCGGAAGCTGAAGCTCCGCGAAGGGGATAATTACCAACACCTGGAGCAGCTGGCGGACAAATTACGGGAGCATTTTAAGAAAGAGAAAGCTCCGCTCGAGTAAGAATTCGCCATTTCCTCACATTAAAAGAACTCTCTGGACAGTACCTGATCCCTTTGATGCAATATCAGCATCAAGGAGTCGATATCATGAAATTTTTCTTACTTTCCGTTCTTGTGGCAGTG
>JAKFFP010000365.1:0-6790 GCA_036675045.1 Bacteriovoracales bacterium
CTTAAAAAGTATGGATTAAATTACCTGTTTGAGAGCGAAAATGCACCTCTTTTGAGTCGCGTCAGAGTGACGAATACCAGTCGTACCCGTATTCGGCCCAATAGTTCGGGGGTTTATGATCCGAAAAGATGAATTTCCCTATCTGCATAAGGTGAAAATGGCATTGGCGATGAGAACAAAGGCTCTATCGGCTATTGCGCTGATGTAGAACTGACTTCCTGAATAGCATTTACAGAGTTTTCTATTGATGACTTATTGCTCGCTCTTTCGACCGTAGAAACAGTTCCGGTGCAATCACCAGGAGCTTTGCTTTCTGAGATTCCGCGCTTCAGGCCTGCTGAATACCCCATGTTCCTTAGAGAGTGCGCGACACATGTTTTGTGACAAGCTAAAGTTTCCTTGCTCCAGCCGCGCTCGCCACCCGTCGCTTCAACAATCCTCATTCTCAATTTGCTATTTAAACTCAAGCAAAGGTCATTACAGGTTTCAAATTCTGCTTTATAGCTATATTTTTTCAGCTCGCATGCTTTCTTCGTATTTTCCGATAATTTATCAGAGATAGCTAACATGGCCTTATCAATATTTTCGCCGTTTACATACAGAGATGTGTTCGCGAGCGAATTTTTGGTCACGTACTCACACAATGCTTCCTCTACCGATGCAACTTCTGCAAAAACAGAATGGGAAAGTAAAACGGAAGTAACCATAAGAATCCTGAACATAGATACTCCTTCAAATGAATATATTAAACAAGACCTTCGGGACTGCATCGGTTATTCCCAACCCTGAACAACTCCGGATTCAAAGTAAATGTACTTGGAAGAGCCATTCACCTGGTAGAGCCATCTTTCATTCTCAAAAGAAGGATTTCCGGCCACTTCCACGCGCGTGGGTCTTCCCATGGATGCCACCACGTCATTTTTTGTCATTCCCATTCCGACCTGACGATTCGTACTGATGGAGTGAGAAAGTGAGGCGGGCGAGCGGCGTGGATTCTCGATGAACCCGCGATCCTGAAGATACTGACGTCTTTCTCCGCGAGGGAGTTTCAGGTAGTAGATTTTCTCAGAATTGGTGGCAAATTTTTTCTTATACTTTTGATAGAACTCAAACTCTTCTTCCGATTGGGAACCTTCAAGTGCTTTCAGTTCATGGCGGAGAACCTGTGCCTCGCGATCGTAGCTTTTCTCTTCTTCCGTGCGGGGGAGACGATTCCTGCGATACTCATCCATCGACATGCCGGTCACTTCAGCATCACCACCCACCACCGGAAAGTCTTCATCGGGCCGGTAAAAGCTCGAGTCGTCGTGCTCCATCTCAGAAAGATAGCTTCTCCCCGTGGGAAACTCGGCACAGGCCGAGAGGGTGAGTAATATTGTCGGAATAAGGTAACGTGTCATAAAACCATCCTTGTTTCTCATGACAGTTCTCTTTTCGGGATTTCCCGGGCGGACTCAAGCCAGAATCCCGGGGTAGGAAAGCCTTTCCCCTTAAGTTTATTGGTCGGTTCTGCCGAAGAGCCAAGTAATGGACTTCCTGTATAAACTGGAAAATTTAATCAACATGCTCATCCTGAAACTCGGGGCGAAATTGTTTTCATTTATTCCGGCGAAGTTAATTGTATTTTTTGAAACGTTCGGCGAACGCTGGAAAAGAATTGTTTCTTTCATCAAAGCCTTCCCCGCTCTCATCAAAGAAAAACTCCCGGGCCTCAAAGCCTATGCCCTGAGCTTTGATTACAAAGCGACGATTGTTGAACCACTTAAAGAAGCGCTCGCAAAATACAATTCAGGACAAAAAGAAAAAGCGGGACAGCTGAAAGTCGTCTTCCTCGCCCCTTTTCTTCTCATGAGTCAGTGGCTGAAAGGCCTCAGTGCCGGTCAGTCTCTCCTTTTACTTTTCCTGACCGGGGCTTCGGCCCTTTCCGGTATCAGCATCATCTCTTCCGGTTCAAGACTCCTGGATGGAATTGGTACAGGTCGCGCGCCGGCCAGTACGGAAGAAGAAGTCAGCTACGATCGTCCCTCGTATTACAAGAAAAATACCAAACACTTCACAATCACAAATCTCAGGCTCCCGGTTTATATTCCTGAGGTCAACCAGCTGAGATCGGTTGATATCGATTTCACTGCGACCATGACTACAAGAGAAAGCCGCATCTTCCTTGAGAAAATGGAGTTCCAGCTGCGCGACCATCTCATCCTTGAGATCGAGCCTTCTGTGGCGAGTTTCCCTTTGACTGAGGAAGGTAAAGAGATCATCCGTCAGAAACTGAGAAGTGAGCTCGACACTTTCCTGAAGGAACACAAGATTCAGGGTTACACGGAAGACATTAAAGTCGTTTACATCCTCGCTAACTGATCAGGCTTTTCACCGTCCGTTCATTGATCTGAAGTTTCCTGGCCGTCAGAGAAACATTTCCCTCACAAACCGAAAGCGCTTTTTTCACATAGTCCCGCTTGTGCTGATCAAGGGAGATGATTTCCTGATGTGATCCCAGCGTGATCAGATCCGAGCTTTGAAGAAGGAGATCTTCATCGGACGAATCAAAATCGAGCTTGGTCGAGCGTGAAAGGATTTTCTTCTTTTCAAGATGCCCCAGGAGCTGCCGGAGATTCCCGGGCCAGGCAAGTGTTTCGTAGAATTCCACCAGCCGCACAGTGAGTGTCACCTGATGCTTCAGTGAAAAATGCGTGCAGGCCTCGCGGATTTTGAAGGATTCATTCCGGAGTGGTTGCAGCGAAAGGCTGTGCCCGGCCTTCAAACGGAAAAATAAATCCTTCCGGAATTCTCCTCGTTCAACCAGCTGTGCCAGCGATCTTCCGGCAGCAAAGATCAGACGCGTATTCACGGTCTCTTCCCTGTGATCACCGACTCTCCTGAACTTTCCGCTGTCGAGAAAAGTGAGAAGCTTCGTCTGAAGCTCTGAGGGAAGAGAATCGATTTCATCCAGGAACAGAGTTCCGAAATGCGCCGCCTTGAGAGCACCCACTTTATCCGCATGGGCACCGGTGAATGATCCTTTCTTGTGTCCGAAGAGCTCACTCTCGATCAGCTGCGGGTTGAAAGATGAAAGGTTAAGTGCCATGTAGGGACCTGATCTTCCGCTTCGCTCGTGAATTTTCTGCGCCAGATGCGATTTCCCCGTGCCGGTTTCTCCCTCGATGAGAATCCGGAGATCGGATTGCATGAGAAAAAGTTCCGACAGCACCGGATGCTCGAAATGATTCAGCGTTTTTCCCTGAAGATCCAGTGAATCGAAGTTCATGCGATGTTCGTCGACGTAAAGTTTGTCGGCCCGCTCGACATAAGCTTCCCGGGCGGCGAGACCATTTAACCAGAAGGGCTGACCCTTAATTGTTTTCAGGACAAAGCGTCCTTCAGCGATGTCATCCAGTTCCAGTCGATAGTGAAACGGATTGACGGAAGTCTGCGGCAATTCGACATAGGCAAGAGACAGATTATCCGGACGGAAGTGATGGGAAACCAGATCGATAACCTTCCGATTGAGCGTAAATTCCTTTTTTCGCCCATGAGAAGGTACAATGCTGCAGCTATCCCCCAATCTGACTCCCCCTTCTTCGATCTGCTTTAAAATCATTTTTCGATGAAACATTTGTACTCCTGTTGAAGGCGCGCTTTATCTGCTAAGATGATGGGAGTTAAAAGATCTTGTCCGGGAAAAATGCATGAATATACAAAAGGGAAGTACCCAGTTTCTGATGGGAATCGATAAGGTCGATCAATTGCAGACCTGGCTCAATGAACATGCCTTCATGAGCGGAGTTGCATTTGTAGGTCGCTCGAACGTCGGAAAATCTTCTCTCATTAATTCTCTCTTTGGAAAAAACACGGCGCGAGTTTCGAAGACGCCGGGCCGCACCCGCCAGATCAATATTTTCGGGTTTACGGTTGAAGACCGCACGACGAAGGAAGAAAAAGAATACTATCTCTTCGATGTCCCGGGATATGGACACGCCGATGTTTCCAAGGAAATGGCGGCGAACTGGGGACAACTTCTCGATGTTTTCTTCCAGATGTGTTCTGAAAAGATCCTTCTTCTGAATATCCAGGATGCCCGTCATCCCCTTCAGGATTCAGATAATGCGTTTCATGAATACATCAAGTCATTCGACCTCGAGACCTATCTCATGTTCAATAAGATCGATAAGCTCAAGATTCAGAGTGAGAAATCACGCCTCAAGGCAATACAACCTGAGATCTACAAAAGCTTCAAATGGGTGAAGCAGATTCACTTTATCTCCGCTGAAAAAGGCGATGGCCTCCCGGTAGTGGAGCAATCAATCATCAACTTTTTGAATCGCCTCCCCGAATGACACTTTGATTCCCGAGTAGGGGACTCAGACGACAGGACAATATGTTCAGGTTTCACGAACAAGTCCCGGGAGTTATAATCTTGGAATGTTGAAACTCCCTCATTTCGAACTTCTTTCCCACGAAGACGAACAAAAAATTTCTGACGTCTTCGCGAACCTGAGAGTTCGTTACAAAGACTATAAAGATCCCTGGGGTTTTAATCTCGAGCTCTGTGAAAAAACGGTCCGCAAGCTCCTGCCCTTTTACCGCTCATATTTTAAAGTGCGAGTCTTCGGCGCTGAAAATGTTCAGGATAAGCCCTACATCGTGGCCTCGAATCATACGGGCCAGCTCCCCATCGACGGAGCGCTGATCACTCTGGCCTTTGCCATGGATGTGTATCCGCCAAGAGTCTTAAGAGCAATGGTCGAAAGATTTATGGCGCAGCTACCTTTCGTGGGAGATTTTTCCGCGCAGACCGGTGCGATTCTCGGGGACCGCGCGAATTGCGAGTATCTCATCGACCATGGAGAATCAATTCTCGTATTTCCGGAAGGGGTCAGGGGAATTTCCAAGAACACTCCCGACTTTTACAAACTCCGTCCCTTCCATCAGGGTTTTTATCGGATCGCCATTCAGAAGAAGACGCCGATTCTTCCCGTCTGCGTGATCGGGGCCGAAGAGATGTTTCCTTTTGTTTTCCATTCTAAAAAAATCGCTGAACTTTTCAGCGTGCCTTCATTGCCATTATCTCTGAATTATTTTCCTCTTCCTTCACCGATAGATATTTATATAGGGCCGGAGATAGCGATTCCGTCGCACTTTGAAGAAGAGACTCCGGAGAAAGAAGTTAAGGAGAATGTTTTCCACATCGAAAACACCATCCGCCGGATGATTGTGACCGGTCTCAAAAATCGCCGGCCTTTCTTTGATCACGTGAGAAAACCCATTTCGAAATACGTGATTCGCGAGTACCGGACCAAGGGCAACACTTGAGTGATCCGAAGAAAATCCTGCTGATTGGTATTGCCGGAGGTCTTGCTCAGATGACAGCAAGACTTATTCTGACCGAGCATCCTGACTGGGAAATTATCGGTGTCGATTCCAGAGATCTTTCCCGTGTTCCGCAGTTAAAGGGTCTCACACCCATGCGGATAAAATACTCGCGCGGTAACTTTGAAAACGTCTTCCGTTCCCATGACTTTGATACTGTCTATCACCTGGGCCGCATCAGTCACTCATCAAGCTCAGATAATGTCCTCGCAAAAAGGATCGATCTTTCCGTCATGGGCACGAACCGGATCCTCGATCTCTGTGAAAGATCCGGCGTAAAGAAAGTCGTCATCCTTTCGACCTTTCACGTTTACGGAGCTTATCCGGATAATTCAATTTTCCTGAGAGAAGATGCTCCTCTCCGCGCCTCAGTGAAACATCCCGAACTGAGAGATGTCGTCGAGATGGATCAGATTTGCACCAACTGGATGTGGAAAAATCAGAATAATATTTCAACCGTCGTCCTGAGGCCATGCAATATCGTAGGGACCCTGATCCAGAATGCGATGACAAAGTTCCTGGCCGGGCCGGTGGCCTTGAAACCCGTGGATTACAATCCATTTTTCCAGTTCATCCACGAATTCGATATGGCACAGATTCTTTACAAGGCACTTGAGCATTTGCCGACTGGAACATACAACGTCTCAGGAGATGAATACATTTCTCTCCGGGAAGCTCTCGATGTCGTTGGGACAAAAGGGATACCTTTTCCGATGATGTTCGGAAGGCCCCTCAATAACATCGTGAAAAAAGTCCACATCGACGTTCCCGATTACCTGCTCGATTATCTGAAGTTTTCCTGCCTGATCTCGAATACGGAATTAAAAAAACATCTGGGGCAGGACTTCATGCGCTTTTCCATCAAAGAAGCGATTGAACTTATTAAACTTCGATAGCCAACAATGAAAAATGGGCATAATATTGGTACTTCAAGGCTTCCTGGCGGAACGGTAGACGCAGCGGATTCAAAATCCGCCATTGGCAACAATGTCCGAGTTCGAGTCTCGGGGGAGCCACCACTTTCAATCTCACTTTTAGCACTCTTGTAGAATTTTTGAGGTTATGGGAAGAGCTTTAGCTTTCTAAGAATGAAGTCGATGGTTTCGTCGATGCTGCGTTCACTTGTGTTCACAATAATATCCGGACGCTCAGGTCTTTCATAAGGTGAACTGATTCCGGTGAAATCCGTAAGTTCGTTGTCCAGCGCCCTCTTATACATGCCTTTAGGGTCTCTTTTAATACAGACATCCAGTGGCGTATCGACAAAGATTTCCACGAACTCATGCTTTTCAAAGAGCGATCTCGCAAACTTCCTATCCTGGGCAAATGGTGAAACGAGCGCGGTTATGACTACTAATCCCGCATCCAGCATGAGCTTTGCAGTGTGAGCAACTCTCCTGATATTTTCGCTTCTCGCTTC
>JAKFFP010000342.1:0-6781 GCA_036675045.1 Bacteriovoracales bacterium
TATAAATCGCAGTCGCACCGAAAGCGTGTCCACTTGGAAAGGAGAGATCTGTGACATTCACCAGATGCTGAACGAGATCGGGCCTTGGCCGGGAGAACATCGGCTTAAGAAAAAGCGGCCAGAGCGCGGCGCCGCTGGCAACGACCGTAAGATAAATAATGCCCTTGTGATCCCGGTAAGTGAAAAGGACGGAGACCAGAACAAGAAGAAGTACAAAGTTCACACTGACAGATCCCAGGGCAGTAAGGTCAATCATGACCTGAGTGACCCTGGGTGATTTTAGTCCAGACATCAGCTGATAGATCGCCTGATCGAAGTCCCTGGTCTCAAAATCCCCTTCCAGCGGATCGTAGAAAACATCATCGACAATTTCAGCAAAGATAAGCGCTGAGATAATCATCCCCGAAATAAACAGCCAGAACCTGAAATACTTCCTGTTCGTAAGAAGCAGAAACCTTACCATTTTCTAATGCTCAATAGATCTGTCTCCGAGTGCGGAAAGCAAGACTTCCCTCTCAGCATGAATCTCTTTTCTGGTACGAAAACCCATTGGTCTGAACCAGAGACTCGGCGGGCACCAACCGATTGTTGAATGCATGAAAAGAAGCGGAGTTTGAATGAGCGGTCCCCACAGCCATTTGGAATTTTTTCTCGCCGCCAGAAGCTGAGCGAAGACCAGAACAGAAAAGTTGAGCATCAACATGCGGTCGATATCCCATTCCTTATCAAGTTCATTCAGTCGCATGCGAATTTCATCCGGGCCCATGGCAACGACCCCTTGAATTGTTCTCTGAGTTTTTCGATCCAGCTTCTGATTGATTTTATCTGCTGTGAGATTTCTGATCCGGTCAAAATGCCCATAGGGTTGGTATTCCTGCTGCACAAAGCACCTCCTTGATACTCATAAGGAAAGTGCAAGTTCAGGGCCGGGGAGATGAAGTGTATCTCTCAGCTTTATGAACCACCCATGTCTCTTTCAAAAGGTAACCTCAGTTCATTCCAACGGAGCATGCCTCCGGGAAGACTGTAAACTTTCTCGTACCCCAGGGAGAGAGCGAGCTTAGCCGCTTCAGCGGATCTTTTTCCGGAACGACAAACAAAGGCCAGTTCCTGATCACGCTTTTCGGTCTTTAACTTTTCGTCCAGCGCCGGTCCTAAAGTGGCCAGAGTCGCATGGGGAATGTGGCCCAGCTCATTATTAAATTCATCTTCCCCCCGCACATCGATGACTTTGATGTGACCGAGCTTCGCGTAAAGGTTTTCAGCACTAATCGTCGGAACTCCCCCCTCGAATCCTGAAATAAAAATATTTGAATCCAGAGGAAGCCCACACTGAAGATTGGCCGGAACCGCTTCCTGTATTTTCTTCGGATAGGCAAGTTTAAGCTGTGCCATGATGCCGATGAATTCTCCTTTAGAAAGATTCAAATTTAATCTCGGGTTAAGTTTCTTTTCCAGACCGATACTGGTCTGAGTAAGACCTTTATAGTCATGGGCCGGATACACAATCGTATCATCGGGAAGACTGAAAATTTTGTCCCGGACACTGGTAAAGAGCTTCTCGGAAGATCCTTCCTGAAAATCCGTCCGACCACAGCCTCTCACGAGGAGGGCATCACCTGTAAAAACTTTATTTCCGATCTGATAAGATAAACAGCCACTGGTATGCCCCGGTGTGTGAATCGCCTTAATCTTAAACCGCCCGAAGGGAATTTCCTGGCCGTCCTCAATGTGAACATCTGCACAGGACATGTCGTAGGCAGAGCTTATGCCGACCCTGGCCCCGGTGCGTTTACGGATTTCACCTGAACCGGTGATGTGATCCGCGTGAACGTGAGTATCCAGGATGTATTTCAGATTGAGATCCAGGTCTTTCAGAAGCTGAATGTCCCTTTCCACCATCTCTACCACCGGATCTATGAGAATAGCTTCTCTGATGTCAGCATCTGCGAGAAGATAGGTATAAGATGAAGTTTCTTTTTCAAAGAGTTGTTGAAAAACAAGATTATCATTCATAAATCACCTCAAGAATTTGCGTTCTACAAACTGAAAGGAAAGCATCCCTACTACAAGTGCAGCGATAAAAAGCATAAAGCGAACATCGCCTGAGAGCATTGCCACCAGCCCCGGTCCGGGACAGATACCGGCCCAGCCCCACCCGATCCCAAAGATGACCGAGCCAAGAATGAGACGCCCATCAATATCTTTTTTAGTCGGTAACTGAAACCTTTCCTCCAGGAGCGGAGAGCTGCGTTTTTTTATCAGTCGAAACGCCAGAGCGTGTACGATAACGGCACCACCCATGACACCAAGGAGTCGCGGATCCCAGTTTCCGAAGACATCGAGAAATCCCCTGACAATATGTGGTTGAGTCATTCCGGAGACTCCGAGACCAAAAGCGAAGAGAAGACCCGAGATAAATGTAATGAGAGTTTTCATAGCTCACCTCTGATCATTCGGAAGATGATGACGCCAATTGCGCCGGAAAGGATAAAAGTGATGGTGGCAATAATTGATCGGGTGGAAAGACGCGATATTCCGCATACGCCATGACCGGAGGTGCAGCCGCTCCCCAAAAGTGTCCCGATCCCGACCAGAAATCCGGCGATAAGATAATCAGCAGATAGTGCCGCGCTCGAATTTCGAAATACCTCTGGATTGAAGATCCGAAGAATGATTCCCCCGAACAAAAGACCGGCAATGAAAATTATCCGCCATTTCTTATCATGAACGCCAACGTTAAGAATTCCTCCCAAAATGCCGCTGATACCGGTGACCTTGCCATTAAACAGAAGCATCATAGTTACGGCGAGACCTATCAATGAACCACCCACAATCGCATGAATCATAAATTCTCCGTTGACAACAAATCTATATTATAATATCGTAATATTGAAATATAGACAAGGTGATTTTTTGGTATTTGCACTAATCGGTTTAATTGTAGGCCTTTTGATGGGATTAACCGGCGCAGGCGGTGCGGTCATTGCCATCCCCCTGTTCCAGCTCTTATTGGAAGCCTCACTGAAAGAGGCCACTGTCCTGTCACTTATTGCTGTTATCCTGGGGACTGGCATCAACCTGGCAAATCGTCTGGGTGACGTGAAATGGAAAATCTCCGTGGGGTTAGCAGCTTCAGGATCGCTCGCCAATTTTTATTCCATGCCGCTGAAGCTCAGAATGTCCGAAGAGATGATTGCCTTCCTCATTGTCCTGATTACTGTCTTTAGCATCTGGAGTGTCTGGAACTCGCAGACGACGAAACCATTACCAGGAGAAAAAGCGATTAAACCCGTGACTATTGTCGCCACAGGTCTCATGCTGGGTCTCGTGACAACCCTCACCGGTCTCGGTGGCGGAGTCCTTCTCGTTCCAATACTGCTGAGAATTTTCAAAATGAACTATGAAGCTGCTATTCCCACGAGTCTCTCCGCGATCTTTCTCATCTCGCTCAGTTCACTCGTGATTCAGGGAGAAAAAACGATAAAGCTCCTTACTGCTGGTGATTTTTTTCTTATTTCGGCGGGGGCATTAACGGCCTTCACCGCCCTGAGATTCACGATGGAGTACCTGAGTGAAAAGCAGAAGCTCAGTCTACGGAAATATGTGTTTACGCTGGCGACTGTCAGCTCAATCATCATCGTTCTGATAAAAACGGTATAAGGATCGTTTATGGATATGAAGGTCATGCAGGAAAAATGCGAAGAGGTATCATCTCTCCTGAAGCATTTCTCACATCCCCAGAGGCTGTTAATTCTTTGTTACCTGAGTGATGGTGAAAAACAGGTGAATGAAATCCAGGAAGCTGTAGGCCTGTCACAGAGCCAGACTTCCCAGTTTCTTAAGCGGATGCAGTCCGAGGGGCTTTTGGGGCTCAGGAGGCAAAAGAATTATTCTTATTATTTTATTATAAACCCGGATGTCCTGAAGCTTTTGAAATCCATGCAAAGAATTTTTTGCACGCCTAAGTGAGAGTTCACCTATTTCGCAAGACTTAGTTTTACTGATATGGAAGACGGATTTATTCATAAGTTGAGCGACTCAAGATAAATCGCCTCTGCCAGGGCGAACTGGTAGTTCTTCTTAACGTCTGCGAACTTTGATCTCGCAGAAATCCACCGTTCATTGGCCTGCAAAACGTCCGGAGAATTTTTTATCCCCTTAACATACTCCCGTAAAATTCCCTGACGGTATTCCTCCATGACCTTGACACTGTCTTCGGCCCCATGGATGAGGTTATGAGCGAGCTCGAGTTTTCTGGAAGCATCCAGTGACTCTTTTTGAACTTCCAGCTGACGTTGCGCGACCTGATATTTGTAGGATTTTGCCACAGCTTCCTTTGAAGATGCCTGTCGCATCCCTTCACCGCTATCAAAGATCGGGAACGTGAGTTTTATACCAAGAGTAACGTCATTCCGTTGTCCCGTGCGGGGATATTCTCTTTCTTTTTGAGTGAAACGAAGTGCGTATCCATAGATATCAATTTTGGGTGTCCACCATCTTGATGAGGCTTGCTCTTCAATTTCAGAGACATCTTTCAACAAAGTAGCTTTTTGCAGGAAAACCGAGCGTCCCGGAGTCAATGAGAAAACTTTCTCGCTCTGATGCTCGGGGTGAGAATTCGTGTACTGGACAGAAATTCCTTCAGCAGGATCCTTACCCACCAGGATAGAAATTAATCTCAGGGCTGCCCCCCTTTCGTAACTTAAACTTTCAATTTCCTGTTCCAGAGAAATTTTTTGCTGTTTAAAATCCAGAAGGTCTGTTTTAGTTGCGAGCCCGGCATTAATTCTCTTCTGAGCACCCAGAATATTATTCTCATGAAATTTTAAGGCTTCTTGGAATATTTTTTCGATTTCCTGAAGATAGGCATACTGAGCCAGGGCCTTTCTCGACTCTGCCATGATCTTCGCTCTTGCAATCCTCTCATCTATCAAGGCGATTTCAGCTTGCTTCCCGCGCTTTATATTTTCCAGGCGATCTTTGCCGGAATTGAAGATGTTTATCTCAGCTTCTACGCCACCGTATGGCTGGTTAACCTGATGATAAGGACCCGTGGTGAATCTCTCCCTTCCATAGGAAAGATTGACCTTTGGCAGAAAAGACCTGGTGAGAGAGCCTTTCAGCTCCTCCGCTGAAATCAATCTTTGCTTCACCGCCAGGACAGAAGGAGCATCGTCAACAAATGTCTGCAAAGACTCTTCTGAAATACTGTCGGATGCTAAAGCAAGATGACCGATGAAAAAAGCAAACAGAAAATTCATAAATCACCTAATCCAGATTGGAGAATCCGACGAATAAATCCTGAGATCCTTTTTTCAGGAAGAAATCGATGTTAAATGGTTTGTAATCGATCTTCGGTAGTTGACCTGAGAAATGGTTCCCGTTTCTGACCAACTTAAAATCACCTACGTACGTAAACTTGCCTTTTTTCTTTACTTCCAGTTTCGCTGAAATTTCTGGTGCGAATGAACTCAGATCGACGAGTTTCATTTTCGTATCAAAAATATAAAAACTAAGTTTTCCCGATTCGGAGCGAACCAATTCGGCCTTATAAAGAAATTTTGCTTCGTTCCCTTTACCGGCTTGAGATTTATCAACGATGGGAGACATGATCCCCCCGAATTTTCCGCCTTCTTCGACCTCTCCGTGTCCTCCTTCATGGGCGAAGACATTGAGGGATGCCATAAGAGAGAGAACCAATAGTAATTTCATTTTAAAACTCCTCTTTTTTTAATCGACGGTATTTTTCTATAGCTTTGTGTGATGCTTTTTCTCCAAACAACCAGAAGACGGCCGGAGTAACAAGTAAATCAAGTAATGTCGAAGTTAATAATCCACCCACAATGACGACGGCCACGGGGTGAAGAATTTCTTTACCCTGCTCCCCCTTGGCGAATAAAAGCGGAGTCAGTGCCAGAATCGCCGTCAGTGCCGTCATCAGAACCGGGACAAGCCTTTCGAGAGTCCCTTTGATGATCATCTCTCTCCCGAAATATTCACCTTCTTCTGTCATAAGATGAATGTAATGGGAAATCATCATGATGCCGTTTCTGGATGCTATCCCGCAAAGTGTGACAAAGGCGATGAGGGAGGCCAGTGAGAAAGAACGATCGGTCAGATAAATTGCCGCGACACTACCGATAAGTGCCAGTGGAATGTTGAGCATGATCTGAAATGAAAGGATCGCGGAGTCGAAATGGAAAAATAAAACCAGAAAGACGACCAGGAGAGACATCAATCCGAGCCAGATCATTTTGCGGGAAGAATCAAGCTGACCCTGAAACTGTCCGCCCACTTCCATATGGTATCCAACTGGCCACTCGATTTCATGAGAAGCTTTCTGGATGGCCTTCACCATGACGTTTAAATCCACCCCTTCGGAATTCGCGGCTACGACTAACCTCCGCTGTAGACCCTCGCGGTTAATCATGTTGGGTCCATTGCCCTTATAAACGTTCCCCAATTCCTTCACTTTGACATGATCACCAGTCGGCAAAAGCTTCATACTGATATTTTCTATTGCCTCAGGATTGGTCCGCGAATCTTCATCGAGACGAATGATGATACTATGAACTTGTCGACCTTCAACGAGGCTTCCGACTTCATAACCACCCAGCAGCGCCTCGAGATCCTGTGCCATTGTCCCGGCACTCATCCGTGCCTTTCTCACCTCTTCTTTATCAATGAAGATCTTGAGCTGAGGAATCTGAACCAATGGTTCAACCTGAAGGTCCCTGATGCCGGCTTCGGCGACCTTCGAGCGGCGGGCGCCCTCGAA
>JAKFFP010000072.1:0-6756 GCA_036675045.1 Bacteriovoracales bacterium
TAAGAAAGATGAACCATCTGGAAAAAATTAAGCACCAGGATGAAATTCAAAAAGATGAGCCGAAGCGGTTTTTCCCTGATGAAGGTTGCCGCGATAAAAAATAGAAGAAACCCGAAAGTTTTCCCGGCGGACAAAATGGCGACCGGACTTCCTTTTAAAAGGAAGAATACGTACTGCTGGGCCAGGGTGAGAAACAAAAAGATGGCACCCAGGAGCAGATGGCCTCGAAGTTCTTTAGAATCAAATCGCATGACCTGATTTTAGCAAGACATTGTCCCCGGATAAAGGCTAAATAGCCGAAGTTCCTGAGAAAAGGCATCAGGGGCCCTGGGTAGGACAAAGTTACCTTACTAAATTCCATTTACCTCGTTTTCCGGTTCATCGTTATAATGAAGAGCATGAAGCTCATACTCACATTCTTCGCATTTCTCACCATTTTCCCCGCCCACGCCGTCATGTCGGATCCGAATGGATCCTACACGGAAGGAACTCTGACAGATGCCGAGTGCCTGCAGGAATCCGGCGAGGGTTACATGCAGCTTTATCGGGACATGGAAAGAATCTGGGGAACCTCAGAAATGATCGGCATGATCGAGGCCACGGGACGCGAGATGAATAGTCGCTTTCCCAATCGTGACCGCCTTCAGGTGGAAGATATTGCGGCCAAGCACGGTGGTGATATCTCGGGGCACGCTTCTCATGAAAACGGTCTCGATGTGGATATTCAATTCTACAAGCTTGATGGGAAAGAACACGTCTCCCGCTGGTCCGGAGATCACCGTGAGTTTGCTCCTTCCATGGTGAACCAGGACGGCTCAATCTCAAGTAACTTTGACGTAGAAAGAAACTGGGAACTCATGAAGTCCCTTTTCAGAAATGGCCGGGTGGCGAGGATCTTCATCGACGACAAGTTAAAGCAGGCCCTCTGCCGTTATGCCAGCTCGAAAAATGAACTCATGGCGAATGCGAATGTACTTCGAAACCTTTCCCACGAAGAAAATCATGCGGATCATTTACACGTGCGACTCCAGTGTCCGTCGGGACAACGGGGTTGTCGCGGTCAGGTTCCCAGAACTTCAGGTGCGACAGGCTGCAGATTATGAAATTTTTAATTCTTTCAGTTCTCCTTTCATCAATGGCATTCGCCTCTGAGAAAGAAGTCGTCGGCGCCTGCGAGTCTTACCAGCAGCGCGCGATCAGTATTCAGAAGGAAATTTCGAAAATCTCCCTCGAACTTGCTGAGTCTCACGCAGGCCCCGAAGCGTATTCTTCTCCCGAAACCCATGCAAATAATTGTGAAGACGAAGGTGTCGGCCATCACACGGCACTTATTTCCCGACGCGATAAGCTGAACAAAGATCTCTCAGCAGTCCGGAAGGAAATACAGGGTGCTTGCCCCCGCGTTTATCCCGAATAGCGTTAATTCCATTATTTAGATTATGTTAAATTCACAGAGGCAAATTCCTCCGTATGATCGCGCGCGGGGTTTCGTTCTACAATAGTAGAAGGAGTTTCTGGCTCCGCCGTACAGGGAGGTACGTTTGTTCCGTAACACTATATTTGCGATCGCGGTTTCTTTTTCCGTTTCGGCAGCTGCCGCTCCTCAGGACAAACTCCTTGGACGTTTCTTCAGAAAAATTCCGGTGTCTCAGGCGCTCACATCTTTCGGCGAGGCCCGCGATCGGGAACTGAAATCCGACTCCATCAATGTTCTGGTGTGGAATATCAAAAAAACTCAGATGACCCCATGGAAGACTGAGTTCAGCGAGTACTCAAAGGGGAAGGATCTCCTTGTCATTCAGGAAGCCTACGATAACGACAGATTCCTCGATACGATTAAAACCTATGAAGGTTACCGCTGGGATATGGGGAGAAGCTTTTCCTATGCCCGCTACGCGAATCGGTCGACGGGTACGATGGTGGCCTCTACCGCGCATCCGGAAGAAGTCATCGTTACCCATACTCCCGATCATGAACCGATTACGAATACTCCGAAGGCCATGACCTACGCGAAGTACGGTCTCGAAGGTTCGGAAAAATCACTGCTGGTTATTTCTGTCCACGCGATCAACTTCCGTGAACTGGGCCCTTTCAAGAGAAACATGCTTCAGGCAAAAGCTGAGATTGAAAAGCATGATGGACCTGTTCTTTTCGCCGGGGATTTTAATACCCACCATAAAGCCAGAACGAACTACCTCATGAATCTCATGAAAGAGCTGAAGTTTACGACGATCAAATTTGTGAATGGTCACCAAAGAATGAAGTTTAAACTCACGAACAGTATCCTCGATCACGGATTCGTGAGAGGTCTTACAGTGAAATCAGCTGAGGTCCTTGGTAAATCCCGGGGCAGTGATCATAAGCCCATGGTGCTTGAACTCGCTCTTGAGAATTAATCTTCTTCGCCCAGCTCATTCTTAATCATGATACTGCCGCGGCCGTAGGTAAGGAGTCTTTCTTCGACACCTGTCACGCGGTAGTTTTTCCGCACATACTGTTTAATTTCCCGGTGATCGTTGTAGCCATCCTGCGAAGAGATCTTTACCAGGTATTTCTGAATCGTAGCGTCCTTCGTTCTCACCGGGCCATCGCCTTTTAAGGCTCCCGTATAAGATGAAATAACCCGCACCTCCTTGTCTTTCCAGCAGACAAAAAGATGTCCGCGATTCGAAGGGACGGCGGAACAATATTTCCCGAACACCGGGTGCCAGGTGGAGAGATTATCCGTCAGGGAAAAATTGCGGATAAGATTTTCCTGCAGGGAGGGATTCTGGTTAGTCACCAGGAATTTTGTCTCCCAATAGAAGCGATGCCCTTTACAGGAACTCAGAAAAACGAGACCGAGAGTGAAGAAAACGGAAGTCCGGACCATGCTAAAATTTAACATGAGACGGGATATTTTGCGATCAGAGACTCAAGATGACGCGAGAAAATCCAAGTAACTCTTTGATGACTCTCTACAGATAAAAGCCTTACTGAAATTGTGATGTTTTAACTGAGAATTTCCTCTTACCATAAGTCCCTAAAGGAGATCCTTTGGGAAAAAAAACGGCATTAGCTAAGCTTCGGGAATTCAGGAAACACCGGCTCTATAAGTATCTCATGTCGGCACTCATAGTCTGCTGTGCCGGCATTATCCAATATACGATATATGAATATATTGAGCCCGCGCAGTTTCTCCTTTTTTATCCTGCAGTCATTCTGGGTGCCCTTTATGGTGATGGTACCTCAGCTATTCTCCTGAGTGCTTTCTTGGGACAGTATTTCTTCGCAGGTACCACTATGAGCTGGCCTAACGATGTCGTAAGGCTGGCATTCTTCATGACTTCCGGGTTCATGATCCGGAAGATCATCCGGCAACAGGTCATGGAAAAACTCAGGGCCGAATCCATCGTATTACTTCTCAACGAAGAAAAACTCGCCCGCGAAAAGTTTGTTTCAACTTTAAGCCACGATCTCCAGACTCCGCTGACATCCGCGAAGCTACAGATTCAGTTGTTACTGAGAAAGAAAGACAATAAGGAGACAGATAACCTGAACTTAGGGAAAGTCCATTTAAGTATCATTCGGATCGAGAACATGATCCGCGACCTTCTGGATGCTAACCGTATCCACGCCGGGGAGAGGCTTCATCTTAAAATTGATGAGTGTGAGCTGCGCGAGCTGGTCGAGTCTACTGTCGCTGACCTGAACATCCAATACGGTGACCGCTTTCGGGTCAAAAGATCATCCCCTGTACACGGATTCTGGAATTGCGAGGGAATCAGAAGAATCATAGAAAATATCTGCACCAACGCAGTTAAATATGGAGAGGAAAATTCCCCGGTTACCATTCAACTCGAAAAAGCTTCTGAGGGAGTCTTACTGTCGATTCACAATCAGGGGATCCCGATACCTGAAAATGATATTCCTTTTCTCTTTCAGCCTTATCATCGTTCCAAGAATGCTGAGCAGGGTGAAAAAGCCGGATGGGGGCTGGGGCTCACATTGGTGAAGGGTCTGACCGAGGCCCATGGTGGCATGGTAAAGGTAGAGAGCACAGCTGCGGGCGGGACAATTTTCACTGTTTACCTTCCTCTCGATGCCAGAAAAAATGCTGGATATTAAAATTTTTGTGAGTGTGTGAAGAACTCCTTGGCCAAAATTGCCTTACAACCTTAATGCATTCTTAAGTTTTTACACCGCTGCCATTTATTGTTTTCCAAAAAATGCCTATCGAATTAAAATTCATTCTTATTCCGGGAAGTTATTTTGAGAGAAGTTTGCAAGAATGTCTTAGTCATTGATGACGATCCTGCTATCCGTCAGACGATGAAAGATGTTCTCGAAATTCATGGCTATAAAGTCCACACTGCTAAAGATGGCATGGAGGGTATTAAATCCCTGTCTGCGATGACCTCTCTTCCTTGCCTGATCCTTCTTGATCTCATGATGCCGGGAATGAATGGCTGGGGTTTTCTGGATTTCCAGAGAAACAATCCCCGATTTGCCTCTGTTCCGGTGGTTGTCTGCTCGGCCTATGAAAACAGTGCGAAGTCAGTCAGCACGGGCCCGGTATTGATCAAGCCGGTCCAGCTGAAAACTCTCATCAACGTTGTTAAAGCGTTTTGCGAGTGAACATCCCTAAACCCGAAGTAAAAATTCTCATCGTCGACGACCGGCCGGAAAATCTGCTGGCCCTCCAGGCTATTTTTTCGAGCTCGGGATTTATTCTCTTTGAGGCCCTTTCCGGTAAAGAGGCTTTCGAACACTCGAAGCTCCATGATTTTGCCTGCATCCTGATGGATGTGCAGATGCCGGTTCTCGACGGCTTCGAGACTGCACGTGCCCTGAGACGCCTGCCACGAACTGAAACCACGCCGATTATTTTCATCACGGCAATCCATCGCTCTGAAGCTTTTGAGGAGAAGGGATATGTCGCCGGCGCAGTTGATTATCTTTTTAAGCCGATTAACACCGAGATTCTTCTCGCGAAAGTTAATATCTTTGTCGATCTCTACCTGAAATCGGAACAAATCAAATACCAGAATAAATTGCTGGAAGAGGCACTTGCAAAATCCAGGGAGAACGAGGAGCTGAAAGCTCTCCTTAAGGCCCGGGACGCCTTTCTGTCGATGGCAAGCCACGAGCTCAAGACTCCCATTACTCCGCTTAATCTCCAGATGCAGACCTTTATCGAGCTCTTTGAAAGTGGGCGACATACTCAGGTCGAAAAAGAAAAACTTCTCCGCATGCTTTACACATCTCAGGCGCAGATCGAAAGGTTATCGCGTCTTATTTACGAATTGGTGGATGTGACAAGACTTGCGTCAAACCGGCTGGAGCTGAATCTGGCGGAAACAGAACTGAATATGTGTGTGCGAAAAGTCCTGGATGATTTCGAGCCGGAAATCCGGAAGAGCGGGTCTGTTATCACCTTCCGTGAAGAGGCCGTGGTGAGAGGCAATTGGGACGGCTTTCGCATTGAACAGGTCATCATTAATCTCCTCACGAATGCCTTGAAATACGGAGAGAGAAAACCCATCGTTATTACCGTTTCAAAAACAGACAAGGCCGTGTTTGAAATCTCAGATGAAGGGATGGGAATTTCTCCCGTGAGCCATGATCGGATCTTTGAGCGATACGAGAGAGCAGTTTCGGGTTCCCATTACAGCGGGCTGGGTCTGGGTCTTTATATCGTTAAAGAGATTCTGGCCCTTCATCAGGGTGAGATTTTCGTGTCAAGTTCGGAAGGGGCCGGAGCGACATTCAGGGTTGAGCTACCGGCTCTCTAGTCTTCACGATTTCATTCTTTCTGATTGCGAGTTCCACCGTGGAAATTAAAAGATCCAGTGAAAGAGGTTTTTGAATCCGCGAATAGATCCATTCTTTATTCACTTCGGCGCCGTAGGCGGTGCAGACAATTATCGGAATGCGCGCGAATCTTTCGGCATAAGATGTTCTGATGATTTCAATGAATTTCTCTCCATTCATGACCGGCATGCGCAAGTCAGTCACGATACAGTCGGGGACATAGGAAGTAGCGGGATCCGTCAAAAGAGCGAGGCCATCACGGCCGTTTTGAGCGGCCTTCACCTCATATCCATCGAGCTCAAGCGCCATGGAGTAGATTTCGCGGAGTGATGAATCGTCTTCTAGCAGAAGTATTTTTTTATTCATGTGGAAACAATTTAAGTAAATTTTAACGTAATGGAACCTTCCAAACTCTTACACGACTTAAGACTTCTTGAGGTTGTTAAGATTGGTTTTACAGCCAATTGATATTTGGCGGTGTGTTTTGCATGCGCTGAGGAAATTTGCTTTGATTATTTTTATGAGCAGGAAGCTTATGAAGAAGAAAAATAGGGTTCTGATTATCGAAGACGATCACGACATCCGCGTATGTTTCAGGGACATTCTCGAATCCTATGATTTCGATATCTATTCCGCCACCAATGGGAGGGATGCTTTCACCCTCCTCAATACGATAGATATGCTGCCGGACCTGATCATCTCAGATCTCTCCATGCCACTCATGGATGGGAATGAATTTCTGCTGGAAAAAAACAAGGTGGAGAAGTTAAAGGACATTCCGGTTCTCATTGTTTCCGCTCATCCTCTGAGATTGTCAGTGAAGAATGTCTCAGTCCTTCAGAAGCCGGTGGATATGAGCTCATTGGTGAGTAAGGTTTACGAGTACGTCCCGCAGGAGTTTGTGGGTTAGTCCCTTGGGACCTCGTTCTCATCATTTCTCCGGGGATCCCAGATTGATATCCG
>JAKFFP010000121.1:0-6741 GCA_036675045.1 Bacteriovoracales bacterium
GAAATGCCAGCGAAGAAGAAGCGGCAAACTTCCTGAAATCTCAATTTCCATCTAAACACTACCAATATTGTCCTGAGAAATTTGCCCCACATCTCAACATTCGGTGAGTCAACGACACCTCAATCTCGAGGGAAATTTCATTTTCTTTATTTCATTGCGGGTCATAATCTGAGGTCTGATCTTTGTGGCCCGTTCATGAGGAGGTTTTATGTCGAGAGAGATTCAGATGACGAGTATCGCGACTGAATGGAGTGAACCTCTTTGGCCATATGACATGGACGATTCCTATCTCCAGCTCGATCTGGGAGATAGTGAACTGGAACATCTGGCGGACGTGAGAATTTTCAAGAAGCCGTGGTTCAAACAAAATTATCGCCACACTTCCCCGAA
Source organism: Bacteriovoracales bacterium (assembly GCA_036675045.1). GTDB lineage: Bacteria > Bdellovibrionota > Bacteriovoracia > Bacteriovoracales > Bacteriovoracaceae > Peredibacter. Next base: position 391 of record JAKFFP010000121.1, read on the forward strand.
AAATCTCAGATTCTACAAACGTCCATACTTTCAGGTGGAAACACCCGAGTAAGAGGAAAGCTTGCAGAAAAAATCCTGGGCACGACCCTTACTGTTCATGCTGATAGTGGGCGCGATAACCGGATTCTACCTTTTCGGTGGCAGTGACTACCTTACGCTCGAATTTGCCCAGACCAATCTGGATAAACTGCGGGCAGAGCTGGAAAGATCACCCGTTTTGGTTACTTCTGCTTTTATTGGAATCTATCTCTTCCTGACCACCCTTTCGATACCCGGTTCCATCGTCCTGACTTTGCTTTCGGGCGCCATATTTGGTTTGTGGCTAGGATTATTCTGGGTCATGTTTTGCACGACTCTGGGGGCAAGCCTGTCTTTTCTCATGTCACGCTACTTATTTCGTGATTACTTTTCCAGGCGTTTTCACCAGCAGCTCAAAAAAATGAATCATCGGTTAAAGGAGGGAGGTATCGCTTATCTTTTTACCCTTCGCATGATTCCGGTCTCACCCTATGTCGTGATCAATATCGTCATGGGTCTTACCCGTATGAAGCTGTGGAATTTTGCGTGGGTGACTTGCCTGGGTATGCTGCCGGGGACCTTTCTCTATGTGCTTGCCGGCAAGAAGATTGCCTCGATAGAAAAAGTTTCTGAGATATTCTCCTGGGAGATCATTCTTGGTCTCACTCTTCTAGGACTTCTTCCTCCACTGGTGAGGACATATATGAAACATCACGGCGGGAGACTGGCGCATGAATGATATCTTTGCCATCGGCGCACACCTCGTCGGACTCTATCTTGCGTTTAATGCTTTATTTCAGTCACGAACACCCCAGGGGGCACTGGCCTGGTTCGTCGGACTGGTGGGATTTCCCTATCTGGGAATTCCTCTTTTCATCGTTTTCGGAAGACGTCGTTATCATGAAGAAAAACCAGGCAACACCCTGACGTTCCCCCAGTATGATGTCGTTAAACATAAACGCGAACCATTAGTAGAGTTTGAACGCTTTCTCCAGCACACCGGATTTTCTTTTACCGGTAAGAATAAGATCGATCTCCTGATTGATGCTGACCAGATTTATCCATCCATGTTTGAGGCGCTGAATGCCGCGAAGGAATATATCATCCTACAGGTATTCATTTTCCGGACGGATGAAACCGGAAGAAAATTCGCCGACATCCTGATTAAAAAAGCACTCGAAGGCGTAAAAGTCTATGTCCTCTATGAGAAAGTTCTCATCAAGATGGATAAGAACATGCTGGACGAAATGCATGAGGCCGGAATTCACACCGGACTCTTTAAGCCCTTTACCCGGAACATGTTTCATCTCAATTTCCGGAATCACCGGAAAATCATGATCATCGACGGTAAGGTCGGATTCTTCGGAGGAATTAATATCGGGGATGATTATGTCGGAAAATACCCGAAAATCGGACACTGGCGTGATACGAATGTCAGGATCGAAGGCCCCTCACTTATTCCGGCACAGATGGCCTTTTGTAATGACTGGTTGGGGTCCCAGGGATCGGCCCCGGACATTGACTGGAAGCACGGCCCCTCAGACGGTGATGCGAATGTTCTGGTTTTCAGCTCAGGACCGATCGAGGAAAAACCATTCTGTCTTCTCCATCATATTGCGCTGATTGAGCTCGCTCGAACCAAACTCTGGATTGCTAATCCCTACATCGTACCTCCGCAAAGTCTTATCGATGCCCTTGCCATGTCTGCCCTGAGGGGAGTGGATGTCCGCATCCTGGTGCCGAGCTACTCCGATAATATCCTCATCACGTCCGTCGCCGATATTTATTATGAGAGACTCATGCAATACGGAGTGAAAATTTACAAGTATCAGACGGGATTTTTGCACCAGAAAGTCATGCTGGTCGATGATCTTCTGGGAGTCGTTGGTTCCGCCAATCTCGATTACCGTAGCATGTATATTAATTTCGAAATTACCACCGTCTGTTCTGATGCTGCTTTTGTGGAGTCTCTCAGTAAAATGCTTGAGTCAGACTTACGTGAGACCGAACTCGTGACGGCCGAATCGTTAAGAGGAAAATCTCTGCCTAAAAAAATCCTTGAGAGAAGTGTGAATCTGGTTGCTCCCGTGCTTTAGGACAATCTCAGGAGTAAAATAACGGGAGGAGGGGGCTTATGACCGAAGAAGATCTCTTTATGAAAGAAGCCGTCATGAAAAAGCTTCTCACCAATGGTGAGGTGGATACTCACAATTTCGAGATTGAGGTTGATCATGGGGTGGTGAAACTTGAAGGCGACGTGACCGGACGGCATGCCAAGAAGGTCATCGATAAATGTCTGGAGGATATGGACGGAATCCGTCACGTGGAGAACAAGCTTAAAATCCGCCGGGTCGCCCGGTTCTCAGACAATTCCATGCATGGATTCTAAAAGTCATTACGGTTTTTTTCTTCCATTTCTCCGGGAGATGTCGTGCTGTCATAAAACACGGGATCGGTCTCTTCCTGATTTTCCCTCACTTCTTTCTTCCTATCCTTAATCTCTTTTGTATCCGTTTTCAGATCTTTCTCAACGTCTGCCCGATCCGGAATTCCGGATTGCTCTCCCTCCCGGATGCTCTGGCGGGCCAGGACATAAGAAGAGAGGACTAAAGCGGCGATAAAAAATATTTTCATGAAGCATTCTCCTCTGCCGATCCAGGGGCAGACATATTCCGGTGAACATAGGCCTTGGCCCATTCCGGAATGATTTTATAAGCGGCACCTGTGACTTTGGTTTTGAGATTTCCCGCCATCACATGATCTTTTCCTTTCATCAAGGCCATAAAGCCCTGGCGGGCAACTTCCTCCGGAGTGTTCTCAAATTTCATTTTCTCTCCGACCTTCGTTCCGGATAGACCGGCCCGTCGGAAGAAATTCGTGTCTGTTGGACCCGGCAGAAGTGCGGTGACGGTTACTCCGGTTTCCTTCAGCTCATTTCTCAGGGATTCGGCGAATGAAAACAGAAAGGCCTTCGATGCAGCGTAAACCGCTTCAAAAGGAACCGGCATCACAGCGCTGATGGAAGAAGTGAACAGAATCCTTCCCGAGCCGGCCTCGATCATCGCCGGAAGAATTCTCTTGGTCAGATGAATGGAAGACATCACGTTAAGGCGAATGAGTTCAAGCTCATTTCTTAAATCTGTTTCCCAGAATGGTCCGCCTGAACCGAAGCCGGCATTGATGGCAACAGCTTCCAGAGGACGATCCATCTTTTGAATCCTGGCATATAAAGTTTCTACTCCCGACCATCGGGAAAGATCCGCATGTATCGTGGAGACGTCCGCCCCCAGGGCCATCAGGATGTCCCTTGGTTCTTCCAGATCACTGTCACGAGCAGTGATCAGCAGATCGAATCCATTCATGGCGAATTGTCGCGCGAGCTCGAGTCCAATTCCGCTCGAAGCTCCGGTGACTAATGCCAGTGGTCTCATGATCGGTCTTTCCAGGTCCATATTGCCCTCCGTTTCTATCCTATGAAAAACCTGTCTTCATCCTTAGTCATCATGCTAAGCTAAGGTATAAAAATGTGAGGTTCGCATGAGCTTTGATCTCGCCACTGCACGACAAATATTTATCAAGGGACAACTCCCGGAATCATTCGGCATCGATATCACCGAAGTTGGGAAGGACTTTGTCACCGGAACTTTGACGGTGGATCATCGTCATCTCCGTCCGGGGAATATTATGAATGGGGGAGTGAGTCTCGTACTTCTTGAAACAATGGGAAGTATCAGCACCTGTCTTTTTATTGATCCCGAAAGATTCAATGCTTTTGGCATTCAGGTAAATGCTAATCATATTTCAGTAGCGCGTCCCGGTGATGTCCTGACAGCGCGCTCGAAACCCGTGCATATCGGCAAGACGACCCAGGTCTGGGATGTGAATATCCTGAATCAGACGGGGAAACTTGTGTCTTCGGGCAGGATCACCATGCTGGTCACGGAAGCTCCCTTACGAGGTAAATAATGGCCCATACATTTTCCGTTTGTCCTGAATGTCACTCACTTAACAAGGCTGATTCAGAAAGAGCGCTGAAAGGTGAAGCTGTCTGCGGAAAATGCGCCAGGCCTCTGCGCTTTCATGGTCTGGTAAGTGAAGCTTCAGCAGCTGATTTCCGGCGGATCATCGCAAAGAGTGACGTTCCGGTGATTGTCGATTTCTGGGCTTCCTGGTGCGGCCCCTGCAAGAGTTACGGGCCAGAGTTTGAGAAAGCATCAAGAGAAATCAAAAACGCAGTATGGCTCAAGATAAACACCGAGACAGAGCAGCAGCTCGCGGCTGAATACGGAATTCGCGGAATTCCCTGTACGCTTATCTTTTCCGGAGGAAAGGAGATTCGTCGTGAATCAGGTGCAATGACCGCACAGCAAATTTCCTCCCTCGTTCCTCGCTCATAGAATGCTCCCAACAAGGGAGTTCTCATGGAAATGAATGTAACCGAGATTGAAAATCAGATCAGGCATGTAAAAGAAATGTGCCAGGATCACGTGAATCATCTTGATGATACGGAAGAGAAGGCCTTGATGACGGCAGCGGCGGAAGTGCTGAATGGTCTGGAAAAAGCTTTCCAAACCTGCTTTCAGGGAGACGGTGCTTCTCACATCTTTTCACCGAAATCCCAGGAGCCGTGGGATTAATCCTGAGTTTTTATTAAGCATGTTAATTTTGCCTTCATAGCGCGCAAACTGCAGGCCCGGCGGGTCTAGTAAAATCATACCTGCCGGGCATGATAGATGCGTAGATTGCTCAGGAGGCACCGTGAAAATTTCATTGCTCATTTTACTTCTCCCATTAACCGTCAATGCCGCCGATGTTCTCAGGGCGAAGAGAGATCCCAGAAGAGATTACAGCGAATATGAAAATCGTGTGAGCAAGGATTTTTCCATCCACGAAGTTTCGCTCTCAGGATCGGCCCTCAGAAATTCACGGATCTTCACTACGGCCAGTCTTCCCCGTGCCACCGGCTGGAAAGCAGAGGCCATGCAGGAAAGATTCGAATACATGCGAGACGTCCGCTTTCTTCAGGACAGTGATGGCGATCTGAGACGTTCATCGTGGCTGTATCCGGATGATGGCTGTTACGCGCGTGCAGCACTTGCCATGAGAAATCTTTTTAAGATCTATGCGCCACTGCCATCGAAAGTGTTTGCTTTCGGAAACCTTAAAGTCCAGACCACGAACTCACCGAGAGGAGCAGTTCACTGGTGGTACCACGTTGCCCCTATTGTGCAGGTGAAAGGTCAGAAGTACGTGCTGGATCCGGCACTCGAACCCGCCCGGCCGTTAAAACTGGAGGAGTGGGTGGCGAAGATGGGGAAGCCGGAGAAAATTAAGATTTCCATTTGCGGTTCGGGCACATATTCGCCTGGTGACAGTTGCAATAAAGAAAGTGACGGACTTGAACTTCACGCCGAAAGGGCACAACTTTCGTACCTTCGTGAGGAAGAAAAGCGTCTCTTAAGACTGGGCCGGGAAACGACTACAGAACTGGGCGATAATCCACCCTGGCTCGAGACACGGTAGCACTAAATACGGAAGATTCTGGACAGGGGCCCAACTCATGTTAAGATTTTTGTATGAGACACAAGCCCCTGATCTTCCAGCTACTCTCGCTGCTCTTTCTCCTTGAGCCCGCGATTAAGATTCTTTACTTCAAGGCAACCACGCACTTTGATTTCTCAATCATCTTTGACAATGTCTTTTCACGCTCCGGAATTCGCGAGATTTTTGATTTCTGGATCGTCTTCCCGATAGCGGGACTGATGCTCTGGAAACTCAGAAAGTGGACCTACTTCGCTTTTCTCAGTGTCATGGGCTATCTTATTTTTAGTATCGCGACTTATGAGAAATATACCTGGCCCTATAACAGTGATTCCCCGCTCTTTTATCACTACTTCATCATCGCGCTCACTCTTGGCACCATCGCGTATTTTCTTATCCCCGATGTGCGTGCGCCGTTTTTTAACAAGAAACTTCGCTGGTGGGAAAGTAAGCCGCGCTACAAGACGACCATCCCTACGAAGATCACCGGAAATAAGATTACCTTTCAGTCTGAGATCCTCAATATTTCCCAGACCGGTGCTTTCCTGAAAGACAACAATCTCCTTTCACCCGGAGATGTCATTTCTCTTTCCTTTGAATCAGATAAAATACTAAACTCAAGCTCTTTGTTCTCCATTAATACCTTGACAGTCTTACTATCAGTATCTAGGGCAGCAAATGGCTGAATCCCCTCATGGCCTAACGATGTTTTAAGTTGTTTTATATTGTTAGATCCATGTGTATCGTGACACTCTGCACATGGCAAGTGGCCAGCAAGAGGACTTCCATCTT
>JAKFFP010000277.1:0-6728 GCA_036675045.1 Bacteriovoracales bacterium
CAGCCGGCCGAGGGCGGCTATGTCATCGCGTCTCGCATTCTCACCGCCTACTACTTCCTCCACTTCCTCCTGATCCTGCCGATCCTCGGATTGATCGAGAAGCCGAATCCGCGGCCCGTACCCGCCGTAAGCGTGACACGCGGCATTCCGCGCGACCAAATCGGCGGCAATGAGGGCGAAGGCGCCAAGGCACCTGGAGCTCGGGGCACGAAAGGCGCACCGAACAAGCCGAAGGCCGCCGTACCGCAAGTGGCTTCCCGTGGCACGCCCAACGCCGCAACGAATCAAAAGAGTGACACTTCTCGCGGGAAGGGGACGGTCGAGGCCCTTTTCTCAGGTCTGGAAGGGCAGATCTCCGAGTCCATGGCAGCCGCAGGAAAAGGCGCGAGCACGGCCGCCGATCGCCTCCGCGGTTACGGTGGGTTTACGACGGAAGGCAATGGCGGGCTCAGTAATTTAGGCGCAGGCACCGGGGGCGGGGGCACAAGCCAAACCCTCAGCCAGGGGCTCGGCACGAAGGGACTCGGTGAAGGAGCCAAAGGAGACGGAGTCGGCGCCATCGGACAAGGTGGGAACCTCCTCGGGACCGGCAGGGGGCGCCCGGCGATCTCCGTCGGGAATGCGACGGAAACCATTATCATGGGTGGACTCGACACAGGCGTCATCGACGAGATCATCAAGCGCCATATGCCGCAGATCCGAAATTGTTATGAGCGGGAGCTCAATGTCTCGAGCAAGAGCCTGCAGGGACGTATTCTGACTCGCTTCGTAATCTCCGGGGCGGGGCGCGTCTCGCAGGCTGGAATTGAAACGAGCAGTATGAGCAATCCGAGCGTGGAGAAATGTTTGACCGGAGTGCTGAAGCGCATCGTATTCCCAGAGCCCGTGGGCGGGGGCATTGTGGAGGTATCCTATCCCTTCGCCTTTATGCCCTCTGTAGCGGGGAGCTAAGAGGCCCTTACCTGGATGAGCTTTTCGGTGTTAAGCTTCGCTCATGACACCGAAAGAAGCGAAGGAACTGGTTGATGCGGGTAAGGCGATTCTGATCGACGTCCGCGAGGAAGAAGAGCTGAAAGAGAGTGGGACGGCGGAAGGCTCCCTGTGGATGCCGACGTCCAAAGTGGCGGAAGAAGATCCGGAGTGGGAAAACTTCAAAGCCCGTCTCCCGAAGGACAAGAAGATCATTCTGTTCTGCCGCTCCGGGGCGCGCTCGGGGCGCTTGGCGGGCTTTCTACAGTGCGAGGGATTTGACACCGAAAATATGGGTGGCTTCTCCGCCTGGGTGTCCGCCGGTCTTCCGGTGAAAAAGATTTCCTGAAAACGAAACGGGGAGACAGGGGTCTCCGTCTACTCAGCTATTTCCGGCTATTTCCGCGCGCGCACCAAGAAGGGAAAATCCCCTAATCCTTGGGGCTTGGATCTTACGCGTGGCAGTCTTTGATGTTATCTTTTGTTCAAGTTTTCCCTCGTTCGCCGGACCCCTAAGGAGGAACCAAATGTCTCACGCGAGCCCCGACGTCCTTGCCCGATTCCAAGCTATTCAGACGGCCACCAGTCGCCAGCCGAGAAAATTCGAGCTTCCAAAGGACGACTTAGGCCGCGCTCTCGCCGTCTCAGATTATTTCGGTCAGTTCACCTTTGGCGTGAAAGAAATCAAGAGTGCGATTCCGCGACACGATTATGACCGTTTCCTTGATCTCATTCAGAACGGACAAGCTCTCGAAAAGGACATCGCCGATAAGATCGCCAAAGCCGTGCGCAACTGGGCGATGGAAATGGGCATCACCCATTTTTGCCACTGGTTCCAGCCGATGACCGGCACGACCGCCGAAAAGCACGATGCCTTCCTTTCTTTCGACAATGATCGTCCGATTGAGACTCTTTCTGCCACTCAGCTCATGCAGGGTGAACCAGATGCTTCTTCATTCCCGAACGGTGGATCACGGGCAACTTTCGAAGCACGCGGTTATACCACATGGGATTTAACTTCTCCGATTTTCATCCAGGAATCGGCCAACGGGAAAACTCTCGTTATTCCTACGGCCTTCGTTTCTTACCACGGTGATGCTCTCGATACGAAAACTCCGCTTCTTCGCTCTGACCTTAAAATCAACGAAGTGATGACAAAGTTCTGCCAGCTTTCCGGCATGAAAGATGTGGCGAAAGTTTACACGACTTGCGGAGCTGAACAGGAATACTTCCTCATCGATAAAGCTTTCTATTTCGGTCGTCAGGATCTCGTAATGACTGGTCGTGCTCTCTTCGGCTCACTCACTTCACGGAACCAGCAGCTTGAAGATCACTACTTCGGAATGATCGAAGAGCGCGTTCTGGCCTACATGGCAGAAGTGGAAATTGAACTCTACAAAATGGGAATCCCGGCGAAAACCCGTCACAACGAAGTTGCCCCCGGTCAGTTCGAGATGGCGCCGATCTTTAAAGACGCAAACACTGCCGCTGATAATAACCAGATCGTCATGACCGTTCTCAGAAACGTTGCCCTTAAGCACGATTTCGTATGCCTACTTCATGAGAAGCCATTTGCGGGAGTAAACGGTTCCGGGAAACACCTTAACTGGTCCATGTCGACAGACACAGGTGTGAACCTGCTTGAACCAGGAAATGATCCTCATGAAAACTACCGCTTCCTGGCAGTCGTCGCGACTGTGACAGAAGCTGTTTATCGTCACGCTGACGTCATTCGTATGGGAATCGCTTCTCACGCTAACGATCATCGTCTCGGAGCGAACGAAGCTCCTCCTTCAATCATGTCAGTCTTCCTTGGTGATACACTCACAAAGATTCTTGATTCAATGGTTTCAGGCGGTAAGTACGTTCACTCGGCGCGCCAGGTTCTCGACCTTGGCGCCCGTCAGCTCGCTGATCTCATGAAAGACAACACTGACCGCAACCGTACTTCTCCTTTCGCTTTCACAGGTAACAAGTTCGAGTTCCGTGCCTGCGGTTCATCAGCTTCCATTGGTTATCCACTCTCGATCCTCAACGCTGCAGTTGCTGATATCTTCGAAGAAACAAACAAACTCCTCGAGGCTGAAATCGCTTCTGGTAAGACCGCCGACGACGCTCTCATGGCGATCGTCCTCAAGTGGTACGGCAATGCTCAGAAAGTTGTCTTCAACGGAGACGGATATTCTCAGGACTGGGTGAAAGAAGCAGAAAAACGCGGCCTCGGTAATATGAGAACGACTCCGGAAGCAATTTCGGTACTCAAAGACGGCAAGAAAACAAACTTCCTGGTTAAGACTGGTGTCTTCAGAGAAGGTGAGATCGCAACCCGTCACAACGTCATGCTCGAGCGCTATAATAAGTGTCGCCAGATTGAGCTCAAGACTCTCGCTGCGATGATTCAGCAGCAGGTTCTCCCGGCAGCTGTTCAGTACAAGGCCCAGCTTTCTGAATCAGTGAAGCGGCTGAAAGAAATTTCCGGTGTTGATTCAAGTCTGGAAGTTGATCTCCTGAAAGATCTCTCGAATCTCTCAAAGACTCTTTATGATGATTCAAGATCTCTCATGCACTCGCTTGATGAACTTCACCACAAAGGTGACGAAGAAATGATGGCCAAGAAGATCGCTTCTGATCTCATGCCGAGATCCTTCAAGCTGGCTGAGGTTTGTAACCAGATCGAAGAAATCGTACCGGATGCTCTCTGGCCGGTGCCGAAGTTCTACGACATGCTCTTTATTCGTTAATATCGAAGGCCCGCATAAGCGGGCCTTCTTTTTTTACATGAATCAGTTTAATTGAGGCAACGTTCGGGATGTTTAAACGCAGAACGAATCCGGGAACTTGTTTTGAGAGACAATTTGTCGATCTCCCAGTCCTGAATGTCTTTTTGATAAAGCTTCTCATAGATGTACGCTAGTGCACCAACTCGCAATTTGTTTCCGATCAGGCCTTGATTGAGGTAGCCCCAGAAATGGTAGTGAAGGCCAGGAACATCATTGCCCTCGACGAGTCGCTCGAGTTTGTAGGTAACAACCGAAGACGTTCCACGGTCGACGGCGAGTGCGTCACCGCTAACGATCCAGGAAATAACTCCCAGTGCAACCATCGGATCACCATAAATCTCGAGAGCTTTCTCGAAAAGTTTCTCCGGCGACACAGAAAAGTTCTTCTGCTCAACTAACCAGACAAATAGCGGTGACGAAAATTCGTTGTATCTCGCTGACTCATGAACAAACTGACCAAACTTTTTGTGCTTCGGATTTCCAATGGCAAGGGTAAAAGGTTTTTTCGCATTCCTCTGCAGGATGGGCTGGCCGTTGTCATCATGATAGGGAAATGAATAATTGGCGACAGATGGGAGATGATCCTCGATCTGCCGGAGGAGATCCTCCTCATTTCTTAAATTGAAAGCTTCCGTTTCTCCATTCAAATAGGCCACCTGACGGAGACGCGCGAGATGAATGAAAGAGGCGTAGTAATTCTCAGTTGGCCCTTTGAGTTCAAGCTTTGGGTTACCCAGGAGAATGAATGCGTTTTGCAACCAGTACTCCGAGCGGTCCATGGGTAAACCAGGAATGCCCGTATACTTCCAGACAACACTCGGGAGCGAGATACCTGCCGGGATCGGATGAGCATCGACATAAGGGTTAATCTCAGTCCTTAAAAGTCTAAGGATATCTCTTCTGAGACCACGAAGAGTTTTGTTCGGATATGCAACCTTGATAGATTGAGCGACCTGACAAGCAAACTGATTCATCCGCTCTTGAGAAAAGTAAACTTCATGTGCGAATGCAGACCAACTTACCGACAGCGCCAGGACAAAGAGGATTGATTTTTTCATAGTTATCTCATGGACCTTATTTCTTCAGTCAAAGCGTTGAGTAAGGGTGAAACCTGATCTTTAATGAGATTAATAGCGAGCGGTCCCAGCGTCCGTGAATATCTGTCACCAGTAATAAGCTCCGGCCGGATCTGGCCCGAAACATTTGTGTCCGAATTTTCACGCAGACAAAGCAGCGCGCGGAGCTCATCCACATTATCCGTCACCAGACGATCGGATGATTCAAAACGCATCTTCAGACTGTAGGCCCTCTCGGATCTTCCGCAACCCCGGCCAACTTCTCTCGTTTCGAGTATCCCGTGCACGTAAACTGATTTTGAAATTAAAAGAACTGTCTTAATGGCGGTGAAGCTGATTTCATTCCCGGCCACGCGCTTGTTAGTAACTCTGACGCCAACTGGCCGGTAACGCTTGAGAACGCTCTCCGGATTGGAAATGACCTGATCAAACTTTGAAAGCACGTGATCAGTGCTCACCTGAAAACTTACTGGTGCAAGCCCAATACTTTGTCTGGCGAACGCAGAGGTTGATAGAGAGAGAACGACAATCAGGATTATTTTCATAGGCCCTATTAAAGCCGATATTTAGGCAGAACATTTGATCGATTGCACGTTTTACAGACGTGTCTAATTCTTGGACAGGAACTGCCAAAAGGACCAAATGACGTGTGGCTGAAGAAGGCAGTGAACAGACTTCTCGGAAGTGCTCAAAATAATTAATCCTTGACCTTTTTCCGGGTCGCCCTTATCTCTATTAAAGTACGCGCGCACAAACAGGACAAAAATGGCAGACAAAAAGTATCTGGTTATTGTGGAGTCACCCACAAAGGCCAAGACCATTCGAAAATTCCTTCCGAGCAATTATATTGTTGAGGCCAGCATGGGCCATATTCGCGATCTTCCGCAATCTGCTTCCGATATTCCGGCCGCACTCAAAAAAGAAGATTGGGCGAAACTCGGTGTCAACGTCGATCAGGATTTTGATCCTTTATATGTAGTCCCGAAAGATAAGAAGAAGATCATTGCGGACCTCAAAACCAAAATGAAGGGTGTTGACTGCATTTATCTCGCGACCGATGAAGATAGAGAAGGTGAATCCATTTCGTGGCACTTGCTCGAACTCTTAAAACCAAAATGTCCGGTGAAGCGAATGGTGTTCCACGAGATCACTAAGACCGCGATTCAGAAAGCCCTGAAAGACACCCGCGAAGTGGATGAGAAACTCGTCCGCGCCCAGGAAACCCGTCGGATCCTCGATCGCCTTTATGGCTACACGCTCTCTCCTTTAATATGGAAGAAAATCGCCTACGGCCTTTCTGCCGGCCGCGTTCAATCTACTGGTCTTAAAATGATCTGCGAGCGCGAGCGTGAACGCATGCGCTTCAAGAAGTCGGTTTACTGGGACATCAAAGCGACGGTTCATCCGGAGAAAGACAAGAAGGCGACCTTTGAGTCGAAGCTTGTTTCGGTGAAGGGTGGGAGAGTTGCCGGTGGTAAGGATTTCGATTCTCTTACCGGTAAGCTCATGGAGGACAAGAAAGTTGTCCTCCTCGATGACAAGAAATCAAAAGATCTCGCAAAGAATATTGAAAAAGCTGAATGGAAAGTAACCAGTGTCGAAGAGAAAACTTTCTCTTCAAAGCCTGCCATTCCTTTCATCACTTCAACTCTTCAGATGGAGGCCAACCGTAAGCTCGGGATGGGTTCCAAGGACACGATGAGAACAGCTCAGCGTCTCTATGAAGAAGGTCTCATTACCTATATGAGAACAGATTCACCAAACCTTTCCCAGGAAGCGATCAATGCTGCCCGGAACATGGGGGTTGAGCTCTACGGAAAAACATATTTGAATCCTGAAGTTCGCCAGTTCTCTGCTAAACAGAAAGGTGCTCAGGAAGCCCACGAAGCGATTCGTCCGGCCG
>JAKFFP010000003.1:0-6708 GCA_036675045.1 Bacteriovoracales bacterium
GGAATCAGCAATCTCCCTGCTCCAGTATTTTCTGCAGGTCTTAATCATCCCTGCCGGGAAACCGTGAAGAGAGACATCGAAGACATGCTTCCGGTCATCCCGGAAGAACCAGGTGGCAAATCCCCCTAGTTTATTATGGGATTCAAGAAGAAGAACCTTATGTCCGTTTCGTCCCAGGATATTGGCGGCCGTCATTCCCGCAAGACCAGAGCCGATGATGACAACATCATAGTCCTGGGTGATTTCATCGCGACTTTTATAGAGCATTCGAGATACCTGCGGCGCATAATTATAGTCTGGATAGGCCTCGAAAGATTAGATGAATCTCTCGAAAAAGTCATATATTCCGTTACAATAAAAGAGTTGTTCAACATGAAGAGAAGGATATCCATGAGGATTCTCCGTTACCTGCAGATGACTCTCGGTTTTGATTATAGATCCATGGCCCTCTACCGGGCGTTCATGGGAATAATTGTCATGGCCGACGTGGTTTACCGTTTGCCAGATCTCACGAATTTTTACACCGATCTGGGACTCGTTCCACGCGCGACTTTCCTTTCTGAAATGGCAATGCCCTGGTCGTTTTCCCTTCATCTCGCAAATGGTTCTTTAGCATTCGCCGTCTTCATGTTTTCCATTCATTTTATTTTGGGCCTCATGATTTTTACCGGCTACAAAACCCGCTGGGCATTCCTGGGTGCTTACATCATGACCTTGTCGGTCCATAACCGTAACTGGATGGTGAATAACGGGGGAGATGATATTCTTCGCAGTATTCTTTTCCTTTCCATTTTTCTTCCCGCTAATCGCTGGTGGTCGGTGGATTCGGCACTTTCTAAAGAAGAGCGTCCCAAAGGTTCATGGATTTCATTCTGGGTCCTGGCCTTTACCTTCCAGGTTTTTGCTATTTATTTTGTGAGCTATATCCTGAAAGATCATCCGATCTGGAGAAAGGATTTTACAGCGGTTTTCTACGCCGGAAGGCTGGATATTTTTTCCACCCCATTGGGTCTCTGGATGAGAAACTTCCCGCTTCTGGAAAAGCTTTCCACGATCTTTACGATCTACGCCGAATGGCTGGGCCCGATTCTTCTTGTTGTGCCATTTCTCTTCGGACGGTTCTGGTGGATCTCAAGGATGGCGGTGGTGCTCATTTTTTGGGGCCTTCATGCCGGGATCATTGCCACCATGTACATCGGTGTCTTTCCCTACACCTGCCTTGTCATATGGATGATCTTTATCCCCGGTCCCGTGTGGGACAAGTTTCTTTCCTGGTTCAGGTCGAGGGATTTCGGAAAGCTTTCGATCTACTTTGATGCTGACTGCGGCTTCTGTAAAAAATCCGTTTATCTCATCCGGGAATTTTTCCTTTTGCCTGAAGTCTCTATCCGTGAAGGCCAGTCCGATCCCTCCATTCAGAAAGACATGGAAAAGAATTTCTCCTGGGTTATCGTGAACGAAAAGAAAGAGCGATTCTTCAAATACAATGCCTGGGTAGAAATCCTGAAACATTCTCCGGCCTTTTTCTGGAAGGCCCCGGCAGCGGCCTGGTCTCCGGTGAAATTCGTGGGAGAGAAGCTCTATCACTGGGTTTCTCATCACCGGGACACCATGGGAAAATTCAGTCAGTGGCTTTCCTGGAACGACGCTAAAAAGCCCTTCCTTACTCTCATCGGGACCCGTGAAGCGCTGGGAATTTTTCTCTTCCTGACTCTTCTTAACTGGAATCTCACGACGATCAAGAAGTTTAAATATAATTCCCCCTTCTTCGAGGATGTCACCCGGTGGCTCCATCTCTACCAGGAATGGAATATGTTTGCCCCGTTTCCGAAGATGGATAATTCCTGGATTGAAGTTGTGGCAGAACTGGGTGACGGCTCTTCAATGGAAGTCATCACCGGTGACCCGGACATTTACCGGGTGAAAGATCAGGACTTTGCGAGAAATGTTCCCAATGAACACTGGCGGAAATTCTATCTCAATGCCGCCTCCCGGACGGATTACATGCGCTACTACGGTGGCTTCTTATGTCGACTCTGGAATACGCGGAAGGTGAGGAAAAAGAATACGACTCTCAGGAAAATGGAAATCATAAGCTATTCGCAGATGAATCTTCCGAATGGAGGTCGCGGCGGAATAGAGCGGAAGATCACGTGGAAGCACTGGTGCTTTGATGAGGACTATAAGCGCGAGTCAAATAATCCTGCGACAAACTGACCTGACTCAACTGCCCCCTCAGCGCAGGCGGTGGAAAGATAGTCACCGGCGAGAAACAGGGAAGAATCTTTTGAGAGGGTCTTCCGATACTCACTGACGGCCCTGAGATGGCCGGGAGAGAGTACCGGAATGGCCTCTTTCCAGACGGTGGTTTTCCTTTCAAATATTTCTTCGCCAATGATGCCAAGTAATTCCTCGGCCCCCCTCACGTTTTCTTTTCCCGCGCCGGCGCGTGACCTCAGGACACCAAAGAGATCAAAGCCCTCCGGGGCGAGATCCGGGGCCTTCATGCCTTCATTCGTGAGGACATTGAAGTCAGGGTTTTTCCCGGGAGCAATGAGAGTACCGTAACTGCCATTACGTTTTTTCTTTTTCACGAGAATTGCCTCATGAACTGACGGGGACATCCTGGTTTTCAATCTGTCCGGAAAATCTGAATGTAGTAATTCACGAGCTGTTTTGGCAGTTGTTGCGATGATGAGATGTTTACATTGAAATTCACCATGAGCTGACACGATTTTTAATCCCTCAATTCTTTCCACCCGTGTTTCATAGATAATCTCCTTTCCTTCTGCCAGGGCACGCGGGAGAGAAGCGAGCCCGCGAGAGAGGCCCATGAGAGCTTTTCCGCTTGCCATGTGAAGAAGAGCACGGATCACCAGTGCGCCGGAGAGTTCCTCCGGAGGAGCGTAATTAAACGCTGAGAAATAAGGAACAAAGATTTTTTCGAGAATTTCCTCGTTCAGGTGTTCCAGGCAATAGGCCCGCGCATCGGTTGTATCATGGCGGGAGAGGGCCTCCGGGTCCTCCGGATGCATCTTTCCCAGAGTGAGTTTGAGCTTCAGGATATGCGACGTGAGTTTCAGCCATGAACCGGGAGAGAGAAGTCCCGAAGTGAGGCCACATAAAGGATTTTTTGTCTGAAGGAGATAGTCTTTGTCTTTTTCTTTCTGGGCCAGAAGACTGGAAGAGGCATGAGCCTTCAGCTTAAGTTCCTGACATAGTTTCAGGATGCGAGGGTAATTGAAGGTAAAGAACTGTGCGCCTGTATCTGAAAAGCCACTTCCGATTTTCTCGGTGCGGACTCTTCCTCCCGGTATACTTCCGGCCTCAATGCTCAGGACAGAGTATCCTTTCTTTAATAGCTCATGATGGGCGGATAGCCCCGCGAGCCCGGCGCCGACGATGATAAAGTCGTATTCCTTCAAGACGCTGTAGCTTCGGCGAGAGTGGCAGCAGGTTCTACACTCCGGGAAGCTTCCATGGCGGCAGGGTTATAGAGACCAGGTCTCAGGTGGTGATTGAGATGAAAATAAGCGCCGGCACCGATGAGGTTCACGGCCTTATAATAGAGATTGTGATTGAGGTTTACGATCACGACTTCGCCATTTGCCAGCGTCTGGTGAGTGGCCCAGTTGATATGAGCGAAAACTACGAGGTTTGTGACGTAGGCTGGAATAAAGAAGGCCACAAAATACGTGGGCCCCAGAACCTTCCACCAGATAAAAAGACGGGCGAGCAGTCCCACATAATAAACCGGCAGCTGCATCGCCATGATCGATGTGGTTCGGCGGTTTTTTCCGTGAATGGAGAAGTATTGGTTCCCGATCACACGGATTGTATTCATCTGGGTCGTTGCCAGAAAGTAGAGAAAGCTCTTTCCTCTCGGCGGATGCGGGTCAAGCTCCTCATCGTCCGAGTTCGCATGGTGAAGGACATGGCTGATGCGGAAAGGGGCCATGCCGAAAAGAACAAAGAAACCGCAGATCTCACCGATTAATTCATTGAGGACTTTTGGCCTGATATTAAAATGAACGGCATTGTGAAGTGCTACCGGCACCTGAAGCCCGAAAACAAAGGCGAGGGGCAAGAAGGCCACGTGACCCAGGGATAATTCAAGTTCAGTATGCGCCATATCTTTCACCAGAAGAGCGATTGTCACCATCACCATCATCTGGAGAGAAAAGTATTTCAGGAAAAAGAATGGGTCTTTTCTGAAGTTTTTAAAAGTGATCATGCGAGATCCCCTAGGAAGGCAGAGATTTTTTTATTAACGATTTCCGGATTCTCTCTCATAAACCAGTGGCCGCCCGGAAGGATGTCCATGCTGGCCTTCTGGTAGTAGCGATTGATTTCGCTTCTCGCAGGAGGAAGTATGTAACGGTCGTCTTCACCAAAAAGAAAGAGAGTAGGAATCGCTGACTTCGATTCCTTTTTATTTGTGAGTCCGGCTTTGAGCTCGCGGTAGATTGCTACCGGAGAAAATCCATGAGGGGCCTCTTTTGAAAGATCCGGAGAATCCTTATAGACCTGACGGGAAAGTAATTTTTTAAATTGAGGAACGAGCTTTTCCGGAAGGAAAGGAATCTGAAGGAGAAGCACGTACCAGGACTTTATTAACTGAAGCGATGTCTGGAGATGATTGCGGAAAAGCCTGAAGTCCATGCCCGACAAAAAGATCTGAGCTTTCACTTTTTCGCCCAGGAGGCTTGCCACTTCCGCCAGGAGAAATGAACCGATATCATGACCGATGAGAATCACTTTATCGTGTGAGCTTGCCTCGATCTTATGAACAATCTCAGATATGAGATTGTTCAATCTTAAGTCATCCCGGGATACAATTCCGGTTTCGCTTCCGGGAAGTGCGAGATTCAGGAGATCGTATTTTTCCCGAAGAAAAGGAAGCTGGTCTTTCCAGACTTCAGTATTGTTGGGATAGCCGTGAAGGAGGACACACAATGTTTTCACATGACCTCCGGAAGAGAAACGACGAAGGCACTTTCTTTTTCAAGGGCCTTTTTGAGACGTGGGTGCTTCTCCGGTTCTGTCATCATTCGGATGTAAGAGATGTCCTTAAACAGGAGGGCCATTTTCTGGCGGAATGAAAGCTTTTCGATTCTTGTCACAAGAGTTGTCATCGCGGCGAGCACCGGGTGGCGGTTTCTGAATATCTTTACCTTGCGGAAACGGTTGAGTGCGCAGAAGAGCCACACCGTCTGGAAGATCCTGGAAAGAAGAAAGGAAAAGCGGTTAAAGGATTTTTCCAGGCCCACTTTATTTTTTCCGATCATCTTGTAGGAAAACGAAGAGTGGCGTGACTCTTCCAGAAAATGAAGGCGATTTAATTCAAAAAAGACCGGGTCCGTTTCATTCTTCGTGGGAAGGATTTTCTGATAGAGGCGGATACTTTCTTCTTCCGTAGCGGCAACGGTCCACCAGATGGCGCTTCCTCCCATAAAACTTTCAACCGCATAGAGTCTCGCGATGAAAGATGAGCGCGGAAATACCGGCAGAAATGATCCCAACTCTTCCGGAGTAAGATCCAGTTCCTGAGATGATAAATAAAGGAACTTCCCATAGGCCATTGAATGAATGGCCTCTTCCAGGAAAAATGATGAGCTTTCAGGTGTCGGGTCCGGATCACAAATATGCCGAAGGTCATTCAGGACACGTTCGTGTTCCTTGATGGCGCTGGCGGCGAGAAGTCCCAGTGCCCAGGAGAAAGCATGCTGTTCTTTTTCATCAAGATCAGCGATGAAGGTGCATTTTTTGTCCAGGGGAAGAAGCGAGCGTGTGAGATCGACCCCGTTTTCCCAGGGGATGTCATGCTCAAAATCGGGTGTATGGATGCTCCCCCCGGTGGGGGTCAGCTCTGCTAGTCTCATGCTCCCATTTTAGAGAAACAAATCGGAAAACATGCGGGAGAGTGAAACAATGTAAGTGTGTCTAACCATTCGACAGGGACAAGGGAATTTGAGGCGTTATCGCCTCAGATCTTGGGAGAGGCCCAGGATATTTTCATCGGCTCCGGCATACGCCGGGGCCATCCATCCCCTTGGCACTATCAAAGAGGTCCTTGGGACCGGAATTTTCGACGTCTGATTATTTCTCTGTCATTTTGGTCACGTCAAAATCTTCCTTCACGAGATTCGGATCGGAGAGATATTTTTCGCAGATATCCTTGAGGCGCTTCGAAGGTTTATCATCGGGATATCCCGCGAGAATCTGCTCGAAGACATCGACCGCGCCCCGGAAGTTCTTGTGAATGTAAAATTGCCAGCCAGTGAGATAGAGCTGGTGTGTCTCATGGTGACGGGACATGAAATGGACTTGTGAGATCACTTCGTAAATTTCCACGGCCCTGGTTCTCCCTTTCACGATTACTTTGTCGATCGGACGGGTCTTGATCATGTTTTTATCGAGACGAGCGAGGGTATGTTCCGAAATGAGGATCTGAGTGCCATAGTACTTACAAAGACCTTCGAGTCGGGCCCCCAGGTTCATGTTGTCTCCTAGAGCGGTGTACGAGAAAATCCGGGAAGAGCCCATGTTTCCGACTGAACATTCACCGGTATTGAGACCGATCCCGACATTCAGCCAGGGCAGATTTCTTTTTTTAAACTCTTCATTGAGAGCTGGCATGGCCTCGGCCATGCGGATGGCCGCGTCTACTGCAAACTGCGCGTGGTTTCCGATGGGAAGGGGAGCGCC
>JAKFFP010000169.1:0-6679 GCA_036675045.1 Bacteriovoracales bacterium
TTACATCCGCATTCCCATTTATAAGACTCAGAAAAATTAACCGTTACCTGGGCTACAGTGGTACCGGGTTGATATTTTGAGCTTTTAGCAATTGGAGCAAGATGGCCAGACAGGAATTTTATTGTGCCGGTTTTTGAATCGTAGCTATACTTACCGATTGCGCCATCATCAAGCCACCGATAAGTTCCATTTGCTTTTAATTGAAAATATCCCTTAGGTACGTGGCGGTAGGCAGGACTCTGGTTAGGTCCGTTCCAAACGGTTTCGCTACATGAATAGTTTCCAAACACTAATGCTCCGCCATAAACCGGTTTCGTTGCCGGAGTGGTTACAGGCCTTGCCTGGACATCCGTGGGCGGGGTTATTTTGTTCGTGGAAAGCTCCATGACCAAAGGCAAGGGAAAGCTCACCCTTTAGAAAGATGAGCTCCAGATTTCAGTGCCAAACTGCACTTGCGGACCTGTAAGAACAGAATTCTCACGATGCCAGGCCACTCTCTCGCCGGAATTGAAATCCAGGGAAGCCTCTTCACTTTGAAGATCTTCCTGACCACGTTGTGCGCTGTTGTAAGCAACCCAGATAACACCCGCGATTACACCGAGTGCGGCACCGGTCCAGATATTGGAAATATGACGGGAAGGTTTGTCGACAAATGAAAGTGTTGAAAGTCCAAGAAGTGCACCACCCGCACCGGCCCCCGCAACGAGAATGATATCATTTTGGGTGTTCTTAATAATATCGTCTTCACTTTCTTCCTGCGCGAATGCCACAGCGGTCATGAGCTGAAAAGCGATGAGTAGCGAAAGGATTTTCTTCATGCATTTTCCTTGGATTTCGAGGATGCAGTTTGCAATTAATTATGATTCTATTCTATGATAAGTTCCTCTCTTAATCTTGGCAAATTATGACATCAGAAAAATTTCAGGTTTATACCCTCATCGATAAGAAGAAAAACGGCGAAAAACTCTCCCGTGATGAGATTAAATGGTTTATTCAGGGATTCACCACGAACCTGATCCCCGACTACCAGATGTCGGCCATGCTGATGGCCATGTTTATAAAAGGCATGGACGTATCGGAAACCGCAGCACTCACCGATGCCATGCTGGAATCGGGCGAACAATTGAAGTTTCCCGGAAAGAATGTGATTGATAAACATTCAACCGGTGGCATCGGAGACAAAGCTTCCTTCATCCTGGCCCCTATCGCGGCAGCTGCCGGTGTGAAAGTTCCCATGATCGCCGGGCGGGCGCTGGGACATACCGGTGGAACGGTCGACAAGATCGAGGCCATCCGCGGATTTAAAACGTCCCTTGATCTTAAGACTTTCAAAGAAAAACTTCTGCAGAATAATCTCGTTCTCATGGGCCAGACTCCGGAAATCGCACCGGCCGATCGCCTGATATACGCTCTCCGTGATGTCACTGCCACCATTAATTCGATTCCCCTTATCACGGCATCGATCATGAGTAAGAAACTGGCCGAAGGTGCCAACGGAATGGTTTTTGATATCAAGACCGGCACAGGTGCATTCATGAGAGATACGAAGCAGGCACGTACTCTCGCCAAAAGCCTGATCGCAACCGCAAAACGTTTTAAAAAGAAAGCCGTCGCACTCATCACGGACATGAATCAACCCCTGGGAAATGCCGTCGGCCATTCAAATGAAATCATCGAAAGTATTGAGACACTGAAAGGCAAAGGCCCGAAAGACCTTACGGATCTATCAGTTTCACTTGCGGCCCATATGATTCACATCGCGGGACTAGAAAGATCGTATCCCCGGGCTGAACAGCGTGCCTGGAAAGTCCTTAACGACGGGACCGCACTGGAAGAATTCAGAAAGCTTCTCGTTTCTCAGGGTGGCATTGATGCCGTCATTGATGACTACTCTCTTCTTCCGCAGGCGGAAGATAAAACAATCGTGACTGCACCCCGGAGCGGACATCTCAAGATGTTTGAGAATGAGAAAGTGGGACTTCTTCTGATCGATCTCGGTGGAGGCAGGAAAATGAAAACTGACGTGATCGATCACGCGGTGGGATTTTATTTTCATAAAAAAATTGGTGACCAGGTGAAGAAGGGCGAACCACTTCTTACCATTCATCATCACGCTCATCAGAAAAAACTCGCGCGGGAAATTGCGGTCACTTTTCAGAAAGAAGTAATCAAGCTTTCATCACTGAAAGTAAAAAAACCTAAACTCATTATGGAAGAACTTACCTAAGGTTAATTATGGTTATCCAAAAAATCTCCGAAGCATCCCAGTACATCCTCTCGAAGATCACGAATAAGCCGAAGATCGGAATCGTTCTGGGTTCGGGCCTGGGGATCTATGTTGATCAGATCCAGAATAAGATCGTTATTCCCTATCAGGAAATTCCCCACTTCAAGAGAACTTCAGTTGAAGGTCATGAAGGTCGCCTCATTATCGGTGAAGTTCATGGTGTGACTGTTGCGGCCCTGCAGGGGCGTTTTCATGCGTATGAAGGTCATCCGATGGATGAGATCGTTCTTCCGGTGAGAACTCTGGCAGCTCTGGGAGTTGAGATACTCTTCCTCACCAACGCTTCCGGCGGAATCAATCCCGATTACCATCCAGGTGATCTCGTTGCGATCAACGATCACATCAATATGTCCGGCCGGAACCCACTCGTGGGTCCGAACATCGCTGAGCTGGGTCCCCGCTTTCCGGACATGACCACCTCGTACGACCCGGAACTTATCCAGCTCATGAAGGAAGTCAGCTCGCACCATCATGTGGATCTCAAAACCGGAGTTTATTGCTCCGTTTTGGGACCAACTTATGAAACGCCGGCCGAAATCCGGATGATCAGAATCCTCGGTGGCGATCTCGTGGGGATGAGTACTGTGCCGGAAGTGATCGCTGCCAATCACCTGGGACTGAGGGTCGCCGGTGTCGCGTGTATTACGAACTACGCTGCTGGTATCAAGCCGGAGAAGCTCTCGCACGCTGACGTGAAAAAGGTGGCAGAAAAGGCCATGGTTGGTTTTGCAACCATTCTGACTGAAACTATTGGGGAACTTAAGAAAGCAGGAAAGGTCTGATGTCACTCAGGGAAGCTGCCAAAAAAGCATCTGAATCCTCGCACTCACCGTATTCTAAGGCGCGTGTTGGATCTGCCGTTGAAACTTCTGACGGAAAAGTTTATCCCGGCTGTAACATTGAAAACGCAAGTTTCGGCGGCACCGTTTGCGCTGAAAGAGTTGCGATCTGGAAAGCCGTTTCTGAGGGTCACAAATCAATGAAGCGGATTTATGTCTTCACCAAAGACGGCTGGCCACCATGTGGTATGTGCCTTCAGGTCATGACAGAATTTGCGACTCCGGAATTAGAAATTACGATCGGCAATGAATCCGGTCAGGAAACGACGAAGAAACTTAAAGATTTTTTACCACTCGCCTTCACCCCGGCGGACATGAAATAAATCTCTTTTAGAGGGAAGGAACGAATGTTCCTTTTTGGTTAATGGAAAAACAATTCAACACGCCTGACGAGCTTTTACGTTCACTTTCATTTTGTGTTATCGATCTCGAGACCACCGGTGGTAATCCGGAAACGGAAAAGATCATCGAGATTGGAATGGTGAAGGTCGAAAACCGCCAGGTCACAGAAGAGCGAAGCTTTCTCATTAACCCCGAAAAGGATATTCCTGATTTCGTCCAGAAGCTTACTGGTATCAAGAAAGCCGATGTCGAACATTCACCGAAGATTGAAGAAGTGATTGATGAGATCATCCAGTTTATCGGCTCATCGGTTCTCGTCGCTCACAATACGTCTTTCGATATTCCCTTCTTAAACGGCGTCCTGAAAAAACTGAAACTTCCCTCTCTCGAGAACAAGGTCATCTGTACCAACATCATGACGAAATACATGATCCCGGACATCATGAGTTCCAATCTCAATTACATGTCCCAGATCTTCGGCATTCCCCACTCGCAGGCCCACCGGGCAATCGAGGATGCGCGGGCGACGGGAAGACTGCTCCTGAAATACATGGAGATCTTTGAATCGAAAAACATCAGGAAAGTTAACCAGCTTTACTACCCGAGAAACAAATTTGAACTCGACCGGGTTATCTTTGATCATCATGAAGGATTGGATAAAGTTTACGCGTCTCTTGCGACAATTGAGACGCCTTCCGTTCTTACGATCAAGGGTGATAATGGTGTGATCCTCACCATCCTTCCACTTAAGAATCCCTCACAGGAGCTAGAGGAACTCAAGGAATATGTTTCGGGCTTCCGCTGGAGCCAGATTCACGTCCGGCTTTGCGGACCTTTCATCGAGGGTCTCTTCTTCATGAATGCGAACTTCGTGAAGATTCCGGAAGTTTACCGGAAAAAGACTATCGAGTATCTGAAGTCCCGCCATCAGCTCCCACCAGCACCGAATTTCACGGAGGAACAGGACTTCATCGTCACCCCTCACCTCATTTCGGGCCAGTATATTGTTTACTCGTTTCTTAACTTCTCACCATACTCGCAGCTCATTTTTAAATTCCCGGCCCACAAGAAGAAGCTCCATCAGTTTCTCACCAGTCAGGTCTCACGTTTTGAAAACCAGCAGAAAGGGAAGCGGAAGCTTTTCCTGCAGAATGACGTGAAGGAAGTATTCCTGGCCCTGTTTAAGGACGCCATTAACAGTGACCCGTCCCTTTATCTTCGCCTTGGTATGTCGGACATTAAAGATGAGAAGAAAGCATATCTCGAGAATATTGAAGATCTTGCTGATCGTGAGGGTGAACGTTATCACTTCCCTTCCAAACACCTTTAAGCGTTCTTGCCCGGGCTGTAAATGAATCTCAGGGAATAATCCGAGATCTGAAGAACGAAATTCTCAATCGTAAGAAGATTCTGGATCAGCTTCGATAATTGAAGTCCGGAAATATTCAGCTCATGCAACTGAATCTGAATCTCCTGGGAACTTTCAACCATCTCCCCTTTTATCACCTTCTCAATCTGATTCTTACTCGCCACCAGAAGCTGATGTGAATACAGAGTCATGAGCTCACCCATGATGAGATAAAACGTCATGGTAAGGAGAGAAAGGTTAACCTTGTGACGAAAATCCGCATGTTTCTGATATTCAAGTGAAAAGCGGATTCCACTTTCAACCGTGCGGAAGCGGAGAAGATTCTGGGCCTGCTGATACGAGATCATGACCGGACTCTGGACATCGATTAGTCCCAGCTCTCTTGGTGTCGCTCGCGAAAAGCCGAGGAAGGTTTCAATCAGCTGCTTACAGCGCTGGGACCCACTCTTCATTTCTTTGAGTGTCTGTTGGGCCTCTTCATCGAGATCAGAGTCGAGCATGAGCAGCGACAGGGCGGCCTGGATCCCGGCGATCGGATTATTGAGTTCATGAGCGATGGAGGAACTGATAATTCCCAGTTCCTGTCCCGATGGCGTGAGGCTGCCCTCTCCTTTCAGGAAAAAACTTTCCGTGAAAAACACGAACAGGACTTTCTTTTCATCGAGATGGAAGATATCTTTCCGGAAAATATTGTAAGGAATGTCACCGATCACGATTTTCTGTCTCGCCTCGAGCATTAAGCAATCGGCGGGAGGAAAATTGAGCTTCGCGAATAAGGTATTATGCTGGTGAATCTCCCCCTTGGCCGAAAGAAGGCCCACGGGGAACGGAATGCCATCGAGAACGCCATCCCAGAGGCTTTCATCAGCGAAGGGGTCATTCGTTTCATGCCGTGATAAGAAAAAGCTTACGAGAGTCTGAAAGAAGAAGAGTTTTTTTACTAATTTCTCAGCATCTTCATCATCCCAGTTAAGCTCTATTCCCAGAAACAGGTTCTTATACTTCGGGAGCGGAAGGAAGTTCCTGGTGGGAGTAAGTTTCCACAGGTCACCCCCGGTATAGAACTGAAACTTTGCCTTTTCGATATTGTTCTTAATGAAGAGCTTGAGTACCTTGCCGAGCTTCTGGACGTCATCCGACTGAATCATCTCTTTTTCAAGATCAACCAGTGACTGGGCATAATCGAGAAGCGAGTCGGAAGAAAGCTCTTTGTTCATCGTGAGCGCGCGCGCTTTCTGTTCGAGCTTTCTCATGTTTTTAGAGCCGACAGAGAAGAACTCCTCCTCTTTTGAGGACAGAAGGGAAAGAAGATGCGGTTCGATGATTCTTTCCAATTGTCGCACGTCAAAATTGTCTTCGAGGATAGCGTCACACGATGAGAGTTCGAGGTTCTGTCCGAAGCTGAAAAGCCCCTGGTTCCGGTCAAGAAGACAAACCGTGAGCTGATTACCCTTCTTCACCTGGTGCAGGCTTCCTTCAGAAACAAAATCCACGATGATTTTCTGAGAGTGCGGCGGCTCCCATTGGATGATCTCGGTGATGAAAGCTTCCTTCCACGATACGAGAGTTTCCTCAACCAGCTTCCGGGTATCCTGGGGCAGAGTCGGATCTATCCTGAATGTGAAAAAGCCGGAGTAATCACTTACCATCGTTAAAAGACTTCTTTGTTTCTTCTATGAGTGACATGCCATTTACATACTGGCCCTGAATTTTTACACCCCAGTGAAGATGCGGACCAGACGTTCGCCCGGTATTACCGGAGAGACCGATGATGTCGCCTTTTTCAACAATAGTCCCTTCTTCGACTAATGCCTTAGACAGGTGGCCGTAGTTTGTGAAGAC
>JAKFFP010000341.1:0-6676 GCA_036675045.1 Bacteriovoracales bacterium
GGCTTCTTGGTGCTTTTGCACGATAAAGTTTCCAGACTTTTTCAAATTCCACGTCATCTGCCATGAGTCTGCGTGAGATCTTTTGCAGGTCACGATAATTCAAACGATATTCCTCTTCGATCATTTTCATGAAGAGATTAAATTCACCCATATTCATATCTACTCATTGTTGCGCAGCCTGAATAAATCGCAAGAACTTCCTTAAGTAGACAGCCACCGAAGATTCCTGAATCATGACCATAATGCTTGGTTTACTCAAGCTGAGGAATACATGAGGTATCTGCCCGTAATCCTCTTCGCGCTCCTCCTTTTTTCATGCGGAAAGAAGGACACCGGAAGCAAAACCGAAGAGGAAGAAGAAATAAGAATTGATGGGTCGAATATTCAGGGAGTTTATCAGACTCCGCTGGAAGCTCTGAACATCAATACCACTCTTGGGACTATCGGTTCTGCCGGACTTCATCGCTCATCGGACATATTTAAGGCCTTCGTTAAGATTTACATCGGTGAGAAAGGTGTGATTCATCGCCAGACCATTCATCGCGGCTCACGATGTCCCACCATCAGAGATGATATTAACGGCGACGGCTATATTGATTATCGGGAAGCCCATTTTGTCGTCGGAAATGTCCTCATGCCGCTCGATGGTGATCTTGATTCACAGTGGGATGGGAATAGTTACTATCCGGTGGGTAATGGAATGGCAGGTGGATATTTTTACGAACGGACAGCGAGCTTCAGCCGGATGTTTGAAGATCTGCGTGACGTGGATCAGAACTCTCTCGATGAGATCGATAAGCTTCCCTACAATCAGGGCGTATCTTTTCACCGGAAGGTTGTCCTCATTCAGGGTGTGAGTACTTACATGAATCTTCCGGATTCAGTAAACACCATGAGTGGAATGACCAAGCACCGCTCGCTTCCGGTCGCCTGTGGAGTTCTTCTCAGGAGTTCCAAATTCCCGGCCGAGCTTTATGACCGCTCGGATCCCGTGACAGATTCCCGGCCACCCAGGCGGACAAGGATTATTCCCAGAACGCCGGAGCATCGTGAGCCCGAGCCGGACATTATTCCCCTGCCCGATCCGGACCCTCCGAGACGAAGAGGAGGACTACGTCAGCGCATTCGCCGGTGGATCCGTGGTACGACGGGAGATGATGGTGACAATAAAGCGGTGTTTCTGACTGAATAAAACACTCCAGTGTTCTTTAGTTTTCTTTAAGTGGAAGCATTGCTGAATGAAGTCTATTTTCTTTCTTCATGAGGTGCTCCATGAAAATAATTTTTTCCCTTGTTGTTATGCTGTTTTCTTTTTCCACTTTCGCTGCTTCCCTTCACCTGGAAGGAAGCTGCTCAGGAAAACTCGCTGATGGAAGTCCCATTTCCTTTCAGTACTTTTCCAACTTTGATGGTTGTCAAAAAGTGGCCAAGGCCGGAATTTTTTATCAGCAGGTCATGAAAACGGGTACCCGCTCATTTACTGAAAGGAGTGACATCTATGCTTTCGGTAAGACCCGCCTTATCTTTGCTAACTCTACCGGTAATACCACCGGGAAATATCGCTACACTGACACCCGTGGCGACCGCCAGACAGTTGTTCTCCAGTGTGAAGTCAGAGATTACGAATACGCCGAATGTAATTAAAAAACTAAAAGGCCCCGGAAGGGGTTTCTTTTTGGTCAGGGAACAAGAACGAGTTTACCTACCGTCTGGCCGGATTCAAGGTCCCGATGCGCTTCCCCCACCTTACTCATGGGATAACTTTTCACCGCAGGAATGGTGAGCTTCCCCTCTTCATACCATTTCAAAAGATCATTCATTGCTTCCTGAAACAGATCCTGGCGCCCAAAAAGAAAAGAGAGATTGAAGGTAATAAGACTTTTATTATCGGAAGTCATATTCAGCGGATTGAATTTCGGTGTCCGAAGGAAATCTCTGGCGAGTTTCGGCCAGTTCACCTTTCCGCCTTTTTTTGGAAACATTGAATGGGCCCCATACACCATGAGCTTCCCGCAGGGAGCGAGATGCTTATAGCTTTCTTTCATCGTCTCCACGCCATTGGCATCGAACGCGAGATCCACTCCTTCCGGAGAAAACTCTTCGACCTTCTTCCATATATTTTCTTTTGATTTATCGATAATGAGATCGCACCCCAGACTTTCAAGGGTTGCCCGTTTGTGAGAGCTCCCGATCACACCGATCGTTTTAATTCCCTTGATCCGGCAGAGCTGGACGAGCGAGCTCCCCACTCCACCCGCAGCTGAGTGAATGAGCGCAGTCATCCCTGGTCTTACAACGACATTTTGAAAGAGCGCGTGATATGCCGTGAGCATCACCGCCGGAAAAGCAGCTCCCTCTTCAAAGCTCATCTTATCCGGTAATGGGAAAAGAAATTCCGGCTTCACCACTACCTGGCTGGCATAAGAATTAAAAAGTTTTACTCCGATGACTCTTTCTCCCGTCCCTCTTACGATTCCGGAAAATTCAAATCCAGGAGTGATGGGCCAGCCGACAAATTTTTTCGCGGACTCGTAGAGACCCCAGCGAATGATGATATCGGCGTAGTTCACACCAGTGGCCTTGACATCCACCAGGACTTCACCGGAAGCAGGAACGAGATCAGGATGTTCTTCGAGACGAAGGACCCGGTAATCACCCGGTCCATGGATGGAAATTTTTTTCATGGAAAAAGACTAGCCGAAGGTCATTAAAGAGTCTTGATGAATTCTTCGGCTTCCTTGTTAGAGGATTCCATCTCTTTCATGAGTCTTGAGATTTCAGCTTCAATTTTTGTACCTTCTGCCTTAAGACCCGCGATCGCCTTTGCATTGAGGTTATGCTTCAGGAACAGGACCTGATCATTCAGCCGATTGAGAACAGGTTCTAACCGTGCTTCACTCTTCAGGAGTTTCCGTCGCAGGTCGCTGTAGCGGTCCTTCGTCTGCGAAAGCTGTCTGGAGCTCCGGCGACGAAGGTCGCTGGTTTTAATCTCACCGATTTCCTCAGTCCACTCATCAAAAAGATCATTCGCCACCTGATCCACTTTCTCGATCCGCGCATGAACTTCCCGGGCCTCTTCGGCGGCTTCATCGTATGCAGAACTGAGCTTCTTGTGCTCGCGCTCAAGATTTCCTCCGTCAAAGGCATACACCTCTTTCAGTTGTTCCAGCGCATCCTTGAAAGCTTCCTGAGTATCTTCCTGCTCATCTTTTACATGACTCACTTCACGTTTAAAGAGATCACGCTTTTCATACCCGATCGTTTCCCATGCGCTGTATCTGACTTTGTTGACGGCCTTCTCGACCGGATTGGCACAGGAAGAAAGGAAGAGAAGTGAAAGAATTAAGACCGGTCTCATAGAGCTCCTTTGTCGCAGGAAAAGCATGCGAAATTCATGCCGGAACAGGTAAGTTCTACATACCTTCAGGAAGTCTCGTGGACACAGAAGCGGAATGGCCTTAAACCTCTTTAAACCGGGAGTTTTAATGAAGTTCATGCTGTTTTGCCTGGCCCTGTCATTTTCTGCGCTGGCCGCCGATTATCCCATGGCACCGGACGCGCGGCTGACTACCGGCGCCCTTTGCACAACTCCGACAGAGTACCGGTACCCGGAACAGATCCCATATTGTGAAAGAGATGTCGCGACCGCAACGAAGAACGATATCTTTGTCGCCTACCGTAGACTCGGATACCTTCTGCCATCGAATACCAGAAAAGATTATAAGATTGATCACTATATCCCGCTTTGCATGGGTGGAAGCAATCAGACTACTAATCTGTGGCCACAGCACATTTCGCTCTATTCTCAGACCGATGGTCTGGAAGGGGCCATTTGTGAAAAGATGAAAGCTGGCAGGATGAATCAGGCGGCAGGAGTACGGATGATCAGGGCCGTGAAAAATAACCTGAGGCTATTGCCCCAGGCCTATGCTGAACTTAATCGTCTCTAAGACTTTTTAAACAGACTCTTAAACCAACCAACAACTCCACTGGATTTAATCGGTGCTACCGCTGCCTGCTGAGTAGCTGGCTTCTGTTCACGATGTTCGCGAGGTCTTCTGTCCTCACGTGGCCGCTGCTGATTCTGCTCCCGTGGTTTTCTTTCCGGGCGCGGTCCGCGATCATTGCGCGGTCTCTGCTCTCCCTGTGGTCTGGCTTCACGCTTTCCATCTCTGGGAGGACGATTGTCTCTCGGGCCTCTTCCTCTCGCCTGGTCTCTTCCACCCGATCTTCCTGGGGCCGGAGCCTCAGTGCGTTCCGGTTTATCCGGAGAGGTAACTCCACGAAGTTTCGCAATTTCTGCGATCGTGCGATCATCCTTTCCGGGAATGGCAAAAGTCGTGGCAATTCCGGTTCTGCCTCTTCGCCCGGTTCGACCGATCCGGTGAATGTAATCTTCAGCTTCTTTCGGCACATCATAATTCACGACATGAGATACATCATCCACATCAATCCCCCGGCCCACGACATCAGTCGCTACCAGAACGCGGTACTTGCCGGATTTAAAATCAACGATCGCGGCTTCACGCTGGGATTGCGGAATATCAGAGTGAATGTAGCAGGCCTCAATCGACTTATCGTCGATGAGATCACGCCATACCTGAAAGACTCTTTCCTTGGCATTGGTAAAAATAATCACAGTGCCTGTTTCTTCACGGACGATCTTCCGGAGAAGTCTCGCCTTGCCTCTTTCGTCCACCCAGTGAAGGACCTGGTCAATCTTGGGAGTCGATTCCATCGTTTTCTGGATGGAGACGGTCTTTGGATCCACCATGCAATTGCGTGCGAGTTTCTCAACCGCCGGCGCGAATGTGGCAGAGAACATGAGAGTCTGACGCTCTTTCGGGAGATGCTCGGTGATTTTTTCGATCTGGTTGGAAAATCCCATGTCAAGCATGCGATCGGCTTCATCAAAAATCAGGCACTGGATGAAATCGAGCCAGATGTTCCCGCGCTCGAGGTGATCACACAATCTTCCCGGAGTCGCGACGATGATATGGGGTGAGCTTGAAAGGGCTTCTTTTTCGACCGGGATAGATGCTCCGCCGATACACACGACGGTCTTAAGACCCAACGGTGCGCCGAACTGTTCAAAGACAGCACCGGTTTGCTGAGCGATTTCACGGGTTGGACTGAGGGCCAGAATATATGTTCCGTTTTTGCCTTTCCATTTTTCAACAACTGGTACGACAAACGAAGCAGTCTTACCACTTCCGGTAGGAGAAGAAACGAGGACATCATTGCCTTCCAGAATAAGCGGGATACTCTGTGCCTGAACCGGCGAAGGAGATTTATATCCGGCCGCCTCAATCAGTTTCAGCATTTCTTCGGTGAGATTAAGTTCATTCCAGGAACGTTCAGCGTCAGCAGTCATTTCGGTTTTCCTCTTTTATCACTGTGATTATGCCCAATAAAAGTGAAAGAGACAATTTTTAAACAACGCATGTGAGCAGTGAATCTACAGTTAAATTCATTTTTCTCTAAGCATTGACGTTCTTAGAATCTTCACTATGAAAAACATCGGAGGATTTCATGAAAAAGATTTTTATTGCCATGACTGCCATGTCGCTTCTCACTGCTTCTGCCATAGCGCAGACAAATATGGGAGCGGGATCGAACAATCCAGCTGGCGCGGGAGACCAACTGGGAGGCTTTACTTCGCTGGGTACGGAAACCGGAATGATTGAAGAGGATTCAAATACAGGAGTTCATGGTTCCGGCGTCGGGACAGGAAGCGCTCAGGGAATCACATTAGGCTCGGGAACAGCTACCGGCTCAGGTGCCACCGGAACGACTCCTACCAGCGGTGCCGATGCCAGCGGGAATTTCGGTTCTGGCCAGGGTCCGGCACAAGGGACAGGCACAGGCATCTGAAAAGAACTCCTTACTTGAGCATGTCTTTCAGCATCGTGATCACAAACTGATTGAGGGGAACATTCCACCTCTGCTCAAGATAAGCGAGACTGATGGGATTATTCACGGCACCCAGTTTCGGTTTGAACTGATAAAGATCTTTCGTCTTGAGAAAAACGTGCTCAGGAAGAACGCCTATACCCATCGAGTTCTTCACCAGTGTCGCAATTCCCTGCACATCAAAACAGTAGGAAGCGATCGGCAAATTCATTTTCTTAAATCCATAAGCACGCTCAAACCAGTCCCGCAGGATCGTCTCACCCGGCTGGTAGTCGACATAGCTGAGTGATTCGAAAAAGGCGCGTTCCTTTTTCTTTGTTGTCCCGATGAGTTCCGCGTACTCGCGCGAGCAACACAAAACCAGTGTCTCGTGATAAATGACTTCACGATGGATGGCCGCATTGGAGGCATACTGATCCATGAAAGCGAAATCGAGCTTACCTTCCAGGATGAGTGTGTTGAGCTCGTGCGGAAGACCATAAGTGATATGGAACTGAACCTGAGGAAATTGCCGCCGGATAAGGGAAAGCTTCGGAAGAATGAGGGTGTTACCAAATTCTATCGGCACTCCGATCCGGACATTCCCGGAAAACTGACGGTCTTTTTTGGTAAGTGCGACTAAAAGGTTCTCAATAGAATCTAAGTTCTCACTGAGGCCCGTATAAAAACTTTCGGCTTCCTTGGTTGGTATCAATTTTTTTCCCAGTCGGTGAAAGAACTCGACATTCAAAAGGGTTTCTAAATTTTTGATGTGCTGAGTGAC
>JAKFFP010000330.1:0-6606 GCA_036675045.1 Bacteriovoracales bacterium
AACTTATTTTTTACTCGTGGCCGGCGGAATTCTCGTCGGCTTTTGTCTCTCACTTATTCTTCACCAGAAGCAGCGGACGGAACTGAGAGTCCTCCAGGAAAGAGAGAAGATGAATGCGGAAAACGCCGAACGGCTTGAGCTCCGGATGAAAGATCTGACACAGCAGATTTTTACTGAGAAAACCCGCTCTTTCCGGGAGGATTCTCTCAAGGGAATGGAACTCATGCTTTCTCCTTTCCGCGAGAAAATGAGTGAGTTCTCCCGAAAGGTGGAAGAGATGCACCTTACGGACACGAAGGATCGCCTGAAGCTTCATGCGGAGATTTCACGGATCGTTGAAGCTTCAGCGAAGATGAGCCAGGAGACAGAAAATCTCACCCGGGCGCTGAAGGGAGATGTGAAGATGCAGGGGAATTGGGGCGAAATGATCCTGGAGAAAATCCTCGAGAGTTCGGGCCTTCGCTCGGGAGAGGAATTTATCCTTCAGGGGAAAGAGATGAAGCTGAAGGATGAAGAAGGAAAGCACCAGATGCCGGATGTGATCATCAATCTTCCGGACAATAAGCACCTGATCGTTGATTCGAAGGTGAGCCTTGTGGCCTATGAGAGATACATTAACCATGAAGGCGAGGACAATCTTCGGGCCTTTCAGGATTCTCTGTATACACATATCAAGGGACTTTCTTCCAGGCGCTATCAGCACCTGGAAAAAATCATGACTCCCGATTACGTCATGCTCTTTATCCCGCTGGAAGGAGCATTCATGCTTGCCATGCAGAAGGATAAGGAATTATTCTCTCATGCCTGGGATAATAATATTGTTCTGGTGAGCCCTTCCACACTCCTTGCTACATTGAGAACCGTGGCCTCCCTCTGGAAACAGGAAAAGCAAACGAAAAATGCCATTGAGATCGCGCGCCAGGCGGGGGCCCTTTATGACAAGTTTGTCGGAGTGGCCGATGATATTGACAGCATTCGCGGACAGCTCCGGAGAGTAGACGATTCTTTTGAAACACTCAAAGGGAAGATGATCACCGGCAAGGGAAGTGTCGCAAGCAGGATGGAAAATCTCCGCGATCTGGGCGCACGGACCACGAAACAACTGCAGGTAGAAACCGAGTGAGAGTTCTTTCCACAGAAAGGCTTCATCTCCGGTGGCTGGAGCATCATGATAGTGAATTTATCATTGAGCTCCTGAATGACCGCTCTTTTATTGATAACATCGCCGATCGCGGGGTGAGAACGACAGAAGACGCCATCAAATACATTAACAAGCTTCGTGAGAGTTATCTCAAATCAGGGTATGGATTTTTCCTGGTCACGGGCCATGATGAAAAGAAACTGGGGATCTGCGGAATCATCAAGCGCGAAGAGCTGGAGGATCCCGATGTGGGCTTTGCTTTCCTTCCGGCCTTTTGCGGGAAAGGCTTTGCTTTTGAATCCGCCAGTGGCGTCTTGAGAAACTTTCAATTGAACAGGATCTCTGCCATCGTTTCGCCTCATAACACCCGTTCCAAACTTCTCCTGGAAAAACTGGGACTGTCTTACCGGAAACGTATTCGCCTTAAGCCAGAGGAAGATGAAGTTGAGCTTTATCTCTGGGAGAAAGAATGAAAGACAAAAGATATCAGGCCGTCTTTCAGCAAACTGCCATTGCCATCCAGATCTATAATCGTGAAGGGAAGTGCGTGGAGGTCAACGACGCCTGGGAACAACTTTTTACTTCGAAAAAATCTGATCTCGAAGACTATAATGTACTGGAAGATCCCCAGGTCAAAGCTACCGGAGTGTATGACTATTTCATTCGTGCGTTCGCCGGCGAAGTCGTGCATGTTCCGCCCAAATACTATGATCCCACTTTGAATGGCAAACAGGGCCGCGCCCGGTGGCTCGAAGCGATCTTTTCCCCGGTGAAAAATACTGAAGGTGATGTGGTCGAAGTCGCGGTGATCTTTAACGACATCACGGAACTCCGGCGTTCCCAGGACCAGATGAATGCCATCCTGGAAAATGTCCCTGAAGGGCTATTGGTTCAGGATGAGAACTTCAAAGTCATCCTCGCAAATGATACCGCGGCCAAAATGGCCGGACTTAATTCCGCTGCGGACTGGCTCTCAAGAGATTCGCTCATAGATTTTCATGAGTATCTCACAGAAGATGATAAGCCTTTTCCGGTTGAAGAACTTCCTTCGCGGAAGGTGCTAAGAGGAGATGTGCCTTATCTGGAAACTATCATCAAGTTCCGGAATAAAAAAACCGGCGAGGTGAGAACTTCCGCCGTGAGTACCCGGGCCGTTTGCGATGGGAAAGGAAGGCCCTATCAATCCGTGAGCATTTTCCGCGATATCACTGAGAAGCTTAGGATTGATACGCAGCTAAGAGAGGCCCTTGATTCTCAGAATCTTTTTTTTTCAGTCGCTTCCCATGAGCTCAGGACACCACTTACCGCGCTCAAGCTGAATACGCGCCTGATGTATATGACTTATCCGAATATCTCGATGGATGGAATTACGAAAGTGGATCGTCAGGTGAGTAAGCTTTCCCGTCTGGTAGATGAAATGCTGGATATGTCCCGGATCTCCCGGGGAAAACTGGAGTTAATTCCAAAAGAAACAGATCTTTCCCGTTTGACCAGTGAAGTTCTGTATAGCATGACGGAACAGATGAAGGTCGCTTCCATCACTCTTACCACCAGTATTGCCGAGAATGTTCTGGGGCACTGGGATCCGGACCGTCTTGAACAGGTGGTGGAGAACCTCGTCACGAACGCCATCAGGTACGCTCCTCATTGCCCCTTGTTCGTGAAACTCTCTAGTAGTGACGGAAGAGCGATTCTCGAAGTGTGTGATCAGGGTCCGGGGATTGCACCCGAGGACCTTGATAAAATTTTTAACCGGTACGCGCGCTCGCGTTCATTCGGCGAGCGAAGTGGATTGGGACTCGGCCTTTATATTGTAAGGGAGATTATCAAACTCCATGGCGGCAGTGTGTCTGTATCTAATCTTAACACAGGAGGTGCTAGGTTTATCATTGAACTCCCGCTACGCTTATAGGGTGATGAAAAAAATATGGTCATTGTTTTTCACTCTTACTCTTTCTTCCGCTCACGCTTTTGAGTTTAAAGTCCTGAGCTGGAACACTTACATGCTTCCGAGTCCGATTAAAAAAAGCCTTCAAAAATCAAGAATTGCCGTCATCCCCGGAAAATTGAAGCAAACGAGATTTGATCTTCTCTTCATGCAGGAAGCTTTCATGAAGAGTTTCCGGAAGAGTGTCAAAGAAAAGCTGAAAAAGACTCATCCCCATAATTATTATCTGAAAAGCCCATCTTTCCCTTTCCCGGTTTTTGGTTCCGGGCTTCTGGTCGTGAGTAAATATCCGGTGAAGCTCCTCGATCGAGTTTATTTTAAAACATGTACCGATGCCGATTGTTTTGCAGCTAAAGGGGCGGCACTGATGGAAATAACTCTGCCGACGGGAGACAAAATCCAGGTGAGTAATACGCACATGCAGGCGACGGAAAATGCGGGGGCGATCAGGATGAAGCAATTAGGACAGATCCACCGTATGCTCCTGAAGCACCAGCAACCGGGTGTGCCGCAGTTTCTTATCGGAGATCTGAACATTGATCCCCGTGAGCCGGAATTTATGATGGGAATGAATTTACTGGGAATGGATTACGGCCGTCTTACGGGCCCGATTCTCTGGACCAGCGGCAGGGTGAATTCCTGTTACAAGACCGGATCAAGACATGAATGGGTTGATCACATGTGGTTTAGTCATTATCCGCTTATCACCAATACCAATATGCGGGTAAGAGACTTCACTTTCCAGCGAAACGGAAAGTCCTGTCCTTTGTCTGATCACCACGCCATTGAAGCGTCATTTCGCTTTTAGTTCGTACTATAGGGATCAGTAGACTCATCTCCTGCTGCTCCCGTCCGCTGAAGCTCTTCTTCCTGCATCTGGATATCTTCCTGTCTTTGAATGACCTCTTCCTCATTCTGCTGGTCGGAAGTGCAAGCGAAGGCGAGGAGCGAAAGCAGTATTAAGGGTAGTATTTTCATTTCTAACCTCCTGAAAGGTTCACTCCTCATTTTATTCTTTAAGACACCATTGAACATTTAAGTTCTACTTGAGAAACTCATCTCATGCTAAACAGATCAGTCTTTTTAATTCTTCTAAGTATCACTCTCTCCTGTGGCACGATGCGACTGCAGCTCAAGTCACCCTATAAAAGTGCTCAGGGAGGCGGAAGCCTGATTTATGAGAGAAGTTATGATGTCGGAGGAGGCATGCCGCTCTGGTGTGGACTGACGGCGATCTTTTACGGTGGGGCCTGCTGGGCCTATCTGGCGATGCCCTTTGTTCCACATGAAGAAAGACTGGTTAAGGATGCCATTGCGGAGTTGCAGGCAAAACTGAGAAGTGCGGATGCAATCATCGAAGCGCCGGTAGTGAAGCGCCTCTCCTGGAGTAGCGCTGAAACCTATGTCGAAATCCGGCCGGAGAATGAAATATGAAATGGATGAACTTACATCACCTGAAATACTTTCTGGTGATTGCTGAGGAAGGCTCGATTGCCGGTGCTTCCAAGAAACTCCTGGTAGGCCAGCCGGCCCTTTCGGCACAGCTTAAGCAGTTTGAAGACTGGCTCGGAACACGGCTTTTTAACCGCGAAAATAAGCGTCTGGTTCTGAATGAGGCCGGTGAGTATGTGCTTCGTTATGCGAAGGCCATCAAGGAACTGGAAGATGAGCTGGTTACTAATATGGAGTCTGGATTCGAGGCCATGTCGCGCGAGATAGTCGTTGGCGGCCAGGAATCTGTTCCCAAGTCAGTCCTGGTGGAGGCGATCAGGGCGATTAACAAAAATCATTCGCATAAACTCAGAGTCATCGAAGGTACTGGTTCGGAGCTCTTTGAACTTCTCATTGCCGGAAAGATAGATATCTTTATCGGAAACTTTAAGCCGCTTTCCGATGGTAAAGAGATGCTATACAGCTCTCTGGGCAAGGAATCTGTATCGGTCTGGGGCGCAAAGTCCCTCGCTCACCTGAAATCCGGTTTTCCAGAATCACTTGAAGGTCAGAAATTTATCCTTCCCGGTTTTCAAAATCCTCTTCGTCATGATTTTGAGCGTTTCATGCTCCAGTCAGGAATCAATTTCAGCGTTCTCATTGAGGCCCAGGACACGGCCCTCCAGCTTGAGCTCGCCCGTAAAGGCGAGGGACTGGTTCTCATCGGTGATGAAAGTGCTTCGGCCTGGGCCCGTGCGGGCCTTCTCGTCAAAATCGGATCCCTGAAAGATATCCGCGAAGAATACTGGATGGGCATGGTGAAGAAAGCACTTGATAACAAGCACCTTAAATCCATCATGGCCTCACTTTAGATGAAGCCTCATTTTTCCTCAGTTGTATCAGGGAACTGATAATTGAAGTCCCGATCAGAAAGCCGATGATGGCCAGTGACCACGTCAGCGGGAATTTGCCGTCAAAGGCAGTATTCAGCCAGCTCATCTTGAGACCCACGAAAACGAGAACCCCGGCGAGCCCATACTTGATATGGGAGAACTTATCCAGTGATCCTGCGATCAGAAAGTAAAGCGAACGGAGTCCCAGGATCGCGAGGATGTTCGAGGTAAAGACGATCAGTGGCTCTTTGGTGAGAGCGAAAATTGCTGGAACAGAATCCACTGCAAACACGATGTCAGAGATCTCAATCACCATGAGTGCGAGGAATACAGGTGTCACGCAGAAGACACCATTGATCCGGCGGAAAAACACACCGGTCCCTTCATCCGAAGCGACCGGATAAAATCTCTTCACCACCCGGATTACCCAATGATCCTCAAGATTTCCTTCATCTTTCTGGAACAAAAGTTTTATGCCGGTAAAGATAAGCAGGATGCCGAAGCCCACAACTACCAGGTGATATTTCATGATGTAACTTCCGAGCGCGATAAAGGCGCCACGGAAAAACACAGCTCCGATAATTCCCCAGAAAAGAATTTTGTGCTGGAACTTTAACGGGATCCGGAAAAAAGTAAAAACCAGGGCGAAGACAAAGATGTTATCGATGGCGAGAGTTTTCTCCACGATATATCCGCCCAGAAATTCCAGCGCCAGTTGATTGGCGACGGGCTCGGTGTGTATCGAACGAGTATAAAGCCACAGTCCCAGGTTAAAGAGGGCCGCGAGAATGACCCAGCAGAGACTCCAGAGGGCGGATTCTTTGATGGTGGGACGATGAGGGGTCTTGTTGAAAATTCCCAGGTCAAGGCAAAGGACAATGGAAATGAGGCCGAGAAAAGCGAGGTAAATGCCCCAATAGTCGGAGAAGGGGAAGTAGATCATGAAAGTCCTTTCGGGTTTGTGCCCAAAATAAAGTTTCATGGTCTCGTTCTCTCTGATCCCGCCGGGTTTTCACCGTATTGACGACTGGATCTCTTCCGAAGAAGGAACTACTCCCCACAGATTTTTATCAGTATGAAACAGGAGCACTCAGGGGACAATTAGATAAAAACGAAGAACTTCTTCGCCCGGGATCATTTTACACTGAAAGTGTAATTGTCCTGATCCAGAAACTTCACCTTCGCCCGGCCGG
>JAKFFP010000069.1:0-32250 GCA_036675045.1 Bacteriovoracales bacterium
GTCACGTAGCGGATGGAAAGTGCGGCACCACCGCGGGCATCGGAATCCATCTTCGAGAGCACGACACCAGTCAGACCAACTTTCTCGTGGAAAGTCTTGGCGACGTTGACCGCTTCCTGTCCGGTCATGGCATCAGCGACGATCAGAACTTCGGGCTTCTCGAGTGACTTACGAACATCCACGAGCTGACCCATGAGTTCTTCATCGACCTGCAGGCGTCCGGCAGTATCGATGATCGCAATTTCCTTATGCATCTGACGGGCGTATTCCATCCCTGCTTTCACGATATCCACGGCCTTCATGGAAAGATCAGAATCAAAATAATCTACGCCAAGATTTTTGGCGTGAGTGATGAGCTGGTCTTTAGCGGCGGGGCGGAAATTATCCGCAGGAATAAGAAGCACATCTTTCTTGTTTTTATTTCTGAGATGAAGAGCGAGTTTTCCGGCGAAAGTTGTTTTACCGGCACCGTTTAATCCCACGATCAGGATGGGAATCACCGGCGGGCGATTGAGATTGAGTCCGTCGTTTTCCCCACCCATCAATTGAGCGAGCTCGTCGTGCATGATCTTTACGAACTGCTGGCCCGGATTCACGCCACGGAGAACTTTTTCTCCCATTGCCTGGGTCTTCACTTTCTCGACGAATTCTTTGACGACTTTGAAGTTTACGTCGGCTTCAAGGAGTGCCGTTTTTACACCCTTGAGCGTCTCTTCAATATTTTCTTCGGAAATTTTATTGGTACCCTTCAGGCTGCGGAATGCATCTGAAAACTTTTCTGAAAGATTGTCGAACATAGACTAAGCCCCGGTTAATTTTGACCGGATGATCTTACTACATTCAGCAGGATCGGACACGATAAAATCGGCCCCGGCTTCACGGAGATAAGAAGCGTTTGCATTACAATTCCAGACGGCTCCGATGGCGAGGACCCCGAAGTTACGTGCGCCCACCATATCCATGGAGGAATCTCCTATGACACAGATGGAGTTTTTCGGAGAATCACCGGCCAGATCCATGAGACCACCCACATGGGGCTTCGTGGGAGCATCATCCGGCGTAGAAACTTCCTGGAACAGTTGCCTGACACCCTGTTCTTCCAGAATGCGTAGTGTTGAGGCCCTTCCCCGGGCAGTCCAGACGTAAAGCTGGCAGTCACGGGCCAAATCCAACAAAAGCTCTTTTATTCCGGGAAAGAATGCCGGACGGTCCGTGTTGGTATTAAGCAGGGTCCCATCGCAATCAAAAACCACTATTCGCATGAAAAGATTCTAGAGGCTTTTCGGTTGTGTTTACAAGGGCGAAACCTTGCCTTACATAGTTACCATGCAAGAACCCCGGTCCTTTAGTCCCGAGCTTACGGAGAAGATTAATCTTTTCCGTGGAAAATCCCAGAAGATTAAGCTGGGCCAAATCTCGTTTGATTCAAAACTCATTCTCGCTCCCATGGCCGGAATTTGTAACATTCCTTTCCGCGTTCTCATGGAAGATCTGGGGGCCGGTGGAACGGTTTCGGAACTCATCTCGTGCCACGGGATTAACTACGGAAACGCGCGCACACTCGACATGCTGAAGATTCACAAGCTCGAAAGAAATGTCGGCATTCAGCTTTTCGGGGAAGATCCGGAGTCGATGGCGAAGGCGGCGGAAGTTGCGGAAAGCTACGGCCCCAAATTTCTCGACATCAACATGGGTTGCCCGGTCGCCAAAGTCGTGACCAAAGGCGGAGGTTCCGCACTCATGAAAGAAATCGAAGCTCTCGCGCCGCTCTTTGAAGGAATGAGAAAACGGATGAAGATCCCTCTCTCCATCAAAATCAGAACCGGTTGGGACGCTAATAACCGGAACGCTTCTCAGATTTTAAAGATCGCTCACGATTCAGGAATTGAGTGGGTGGCAATCCACGGAAGAACCAGAACCCAGCAGTACACTGGTGTCGCCGACTGGGAATTCATTGAAACGCTCAACGATGATAAAAACCTTCCCCTGATTGGTAACGGAGATCTTCATCATCCATACGGAGTTTCACAAAGACTTGAGTCAACGAAGTGTGATGCTCTCATGATCGCGCGCGGAGCTTTAAGAAATCCGTTTATTTTCCTCGAGGGCCTGGATCCGGAATACGCCTCGAAGAAAAAATCCATCTTCCTCGGAAAAGATTATTGGGAAGTCGTTCAGAGGCTTCACCACTACTGCACGGAAACTTTCACCGAAGAGAGAACGGTCCTCGTTCAGCTCCGGAAACTCGTGGTCTGGTTTGCAGCAGGCTTCCCCCACGCGGCTGCCTTCCGCTCGCAGATCTTTTCCTGCCAGGACCTGGGAGATTGCATGAAGCTCGCGGAGGACTACTTCCTGAGTCTGGGAACCCACCAGAAATCCATCAATTACGACGAAGTTTTCATGAGTTCCGGCCACGGTTAAGCCGTTTCAACGAATTTACTCAACTTTCTCTCAGACCCTTCCGAAAAGCTCATTATGAAAGGTCTTCTGTTCTCATTACTGGTTATGTCTCCGGCAGCATTCGCGACCGCACCTAATTGCAATCGCCTGATGGAGATTGCCTCTCAGTATGAATTAAGTCTGAAAAAAGAGATCATTAGACCCGCTTGTTCTGAGGAGACTCTCCCGAATCTCGTTATCAACGACATTATCCTGAAAGAAGAAGTCATTGACCGGTTGAAATGCGCATCACTCGGCGTGATAGAAGAAAGAGCGAAAACGTTAGAGAATAAGCTCACTCTTCTCGGTGGCTTTCAGATCCTGAAAAATGAAATCAGGGAAAACCGTGAGCAAACGGCCCAGGAAAATCTCACGAAAGCCCAGCGTGCCGCCAGAGATTTCCGTCGCGCACTTGTAACGGCCCAATCAGTGGAACTCCTTCTCGATACCGCGGGTCCGACTCCCATAATCCGCGAACTAAAAAGTATTCCGGAAGAAAGAAGAAATACCCCGGCGAAGCTTATGCAAGAAATGAGAATTCTCTGCTCGAATCGCCAGGGGCGTGAGAACAGTGCTCAGGATGCCTGTAGCACGCAGTTTTCTCCCGATAATGAAGGTGTGAGTGAAATCAATGCCCTTATTTCTCAGGCTTCTCTCACTGATGAAGAATTGACGACCTGGTCGAATGCCCTCCGTATCCAGAGAAGTAATGGCGATGGATGGTCGTTCCGGGAAATGTACTCTGAGATCCGCGAAGCAGTCCCGAAGATTCAGGACGGTCGTCTCACGCTCACGAGAAATGAACTGAATGCCATTAAAAATCTTCCTGACTTCCAGGATGTCGCCGCTCTTCCATTTATGAACGCCCTCCGTTCTGCCAAAAGTGGCATGGCGATCCATACTTCCTTTGAGAAATTCAAGTTCACGGCACTTGATCTGAAAGAAAGACTTCAGGTGGAATCCCGCTCAAAAATTTCCTGGGTGTGGAAAGAAATCAAAGACTCGGGCATCACTCTCGCTCCTGAAAAGATTGCGATCTGTGAAGCCTCATTAAGAGACTACGCCAGTGCCAAAGAGTGCTGGGAGGCCATGTCCGCCGCCAAGGACTCCATTCCAACCAGTGGTTCTGCTAAGAAAGAACATTTAACATTCATGAGTCACGGTATGAGTTCGACTCTTGCCTACCTCAATAGTTTTGAAGATCTCTCTCTCTGTCTGAATCCCGAGCAAGGCCAAACTGCACTGGCTGCCGCGAATACGGGTGACGAACTCACGAACTGCTCTTCTCTTAATATGCTGAACGCTGATCTTGAGAAAATCCAGAACGAACTTCTCATTATCAATGGCCTCCGGGAAAAAATCGGGGCGCAAAACCAGCGCGACATGAAGTTCAGAAACTTTGCCATTGAAAAGATTGCGACCATGAATTGTACTACTTCGGCAGAGTCGATCGTTTCCTGTGAAGAAAGTCCGATGAACGTTGCCCCGGTGGCGATGGATCTTACTTCCGATATCCTGGGTCTTTCGATCGTTCACGTTGCTCCCGCTAACGCCACTGATCTCGAAGCAGATTGTGAAAATGTCACAGCCAACGGCGGTCTGGAAGCAGACCTTTGCAAATTCTATGAAAGAGCTCCTCAAACTCCGAACGTTACTGACAGACCGGCCCCGCCCTCTGCGGAATCTCCATATATTGAAGTGAGGGATGCCCGCGATCCTTCCCGTGAAGCTTTCAATGATGGTCTGGCCGGAATCGGCTGGGGAATTGTGAACCAACTCCAGAACCGTCCGCAAATGTATAATCCGTACGCGAACATGAATCCGTATCCGTATAATTATAATCCGTACCTGCGCGGAGGCATGCTTTCACCATCGGATCAGATTCTCTTCAATGCAAGATTTTATGGGGGCTACGGCTTCTATACACCGACTCTCGGTGCGGCCCCTTATACCGCTTTCCCGGTGATCTCCCCTTACGTCCAGGCCGGAGCGAACTCAAGTTCGTACTTCTCCAACTTCGGAACCTACAAATAAAATAGGCAAATCCCTGACTGCCACTCTCCGTTCCTCATAGGGAATCGCGAGCTTATCCCAGCCGGCAGGAATTTCCCATCCTCATTGTAGAATAAAGCTAAGCCCGGGGAACTCCGAAAACAAGGAAGGGAGATTACCAAACATGGATGTGAGGTATCTATTACTACTACTCTTACTCGTGGGCTGCTTGCCGGAAGGGCGGGTCGCGCGCACCAGTCTTGAGGGAACTGAAGGAACCACGAGTGGAAATACCACCGGCGGAACCGACGGTGCTCCGATTCCCACAACATCACTCTCTTTCAATTATCTTGGAACGACTTCTCAAAGCATCACCATCAATGCTTCAAATCTCAATACCGCAAATATCATCGGGACAATGGTTCAGGATTATCTTTCAGATTCTACGAACTTCACGGGCGTCACTTACTGTCTCGTGACCTCGTTTTCCCTCGGTGGTACTTCGTACGATCTGCGATCGCGTGTCATCCCGGTCTCCTATTATGATTTCGTCCAGAAAAAAACCATGCGCGTTTATCGCGTGGATT
Source organism: Bacteriovoracales bacterium (assembly GCA_036675045.1). Lineage (GTDB taxonomy): Bacteria > Bdellovibrionota > Bacteriovoracia > Bacteriovoracales > Bacteriovoracaceae > Peredibacter. The sequence continues at coordinate 5,019 of JAKFFP010000069.1, forward strand.
TCCCGGACAGCACGAACTCTGCATCAAGCTGTTCCGGTACGCTCTATTCGCCGGATAATTCCGGTTCATATGTTCCAGAAACAACTCCTGCCACGACCTACGCCGCGGGTTCAGTCTGCCCGACTTGTACCAGCACTCTGACATCAACCAGAGTACGTCTTTTCAAGAAAACCCTCTCTCTGGAACAGGTTCCCCTGGCCAGCCTGAATCTTACGACCATGTCCGTCCTGATTGACCCGAATAACAGCTCGGGCGGAAATGAAACTTCCTGTTCAAATTCTTCATGCCAGGCCCGGGGCTTCGATTGCTGTCTCGATAACCAGTGCGTGAACGATGGTGCTACGAAGTCAGCAGGTGTTTCTCAGTATCCTGATCTCTATGAGACAGCGGAAGCCGAGAAAATTGATAATCCTTTGGCCTACCTTCGTTACCCACAACTCTATTACATCTGCTCCGGCAGCACCGGAACGACTACCGGAAGCACCACCGGCGGCGGATATGATGAAGAGTTCGCGAAGAAGAAAAAAGACTATGCCTGTATCCAGCACCTGAAATCCCAGGCCACAGTATCACCATTCCAGGATGAAATTCTCACCAAGAGCTATACTGCTGCGACAGATTGCCTTACCTCATCATCTGATTCCAGCGAATACTATTATTATAAGAACGTTGTTAAGCGCCTCTATGAAGCGTGTGACTGTAATAAGTCCACTCTGGAACTTTCCATCAATGACTGCGCCCCGTTTGATTATGAAGCGGTCGCATTGGATGGAACTGAACCCACAGAGATCCGCTGTACGATTCAGAATTCTGAAGATGACGATGCTCCGGTTCAGTCACGGGTTCAGGTCAGCTCGCGCTCAGCTCCTCATCGTTTCTTTGATACCACCGGTGTTGAGAAGGCCCTCAGTAGTTCTGTTGTTCAGGAAGGCCCTAAGTTCGAATATCTGGATGACACAAAGATCGTACCTTCACAGTCAAACTTCAGCATGAACGCGATTTTAGGACAGATGTCTGTGACTCTCGATCAAGCACTTCCGGCGAAAGTTGTAACTGTGGCCCTGGATGAAGTTTATCTCATCTCAACCGTCTCCGGCACATACACTCCGTGCCCGACCTGCGGAAAAGATTCATGGCGCGATTCACTCTCCGCGCACCCATTCACTTCCAATGGCTCGGGCCTTCAGGGTCTCGGCTTCAGCACGGAACGCGATGGTCTTTCTACTTACAATACCGGTGGAAACTACGAGGATACGATCTTCGGTCGCGCCTGCTGGCTCCCGCCGACCATGGTGCCATTCTCTCACTCTGCAAAATCCACGACGCAAGCTCAGCGTCTGAATCGCCTTCAGACTCAGGCCGCTCTTTATGCCAACGGTTACCAGCGTGACTGGTACGGTTTTAATAAGGGCGCGCTCATCGGTTCATTTGACGGTGTCACCTGGTTTGCTGTGGGCCGGGGTCGTATTGTCCGGTCGACTTCGACCAAATTATTTCTCGCGATCAATGCTCCCTTCGCTGACCTTGCGATTCCTTCCATTCATGAAGTGAATGTGGAAGCCTATAACGGCATCGTCACTGCTCCGGCGGTGGATTACGATCCGGCCTTCCACGTTACCGACATCAAGCAGAACCAGGGCGGAACCTGTCAGTCTTATCACATGTGTGAAACTGATACCGATTGCGTGACAAAACTTGGATGGGAGTACATGTGTGCTGACGCCAAGGAAATCCGCACGCAGTGGCCACAGTTCGACGCCAACGGAAATGAACTTGCCTCTACTGGTTCCGCCACAACAACTTACGATACTAACGGAAATCCGACCGCTTCAACAGCAGTGACGATCGACCAGATCCTCGCCAAGAAGGGCTTCCCTTCTTCTGCGACCAAGAGATGTATCTATCGCGGGGCCGGCGCACCTTGTGTGGTGAATCCGTCTTCAATTTCTGATCTCAATCGCAAAAAAGTCCTGACCTGTGCCCCGAATTTCTTCTGCGCCAATGCCGGAAGTAGTGGTCTCTTTAATGGTAAGGTCGCCCGCTACGCTGCGAGCCTCGAAGAAATCCCGACTTCAAGAAATCACATCTTCGGAAAAGACGCCAATGTCCTTGGTCGCCCGCTCTCGTATATTTCCTCATCAGATACGACTTCGCTTCTTTCAGATATTCAGTCCACTCTCCGTGAAAACATGGGACACAATCATCGACTGGGTTCCACTCAGGCCGGTATTTGTCAGCCCGGGAAAGCTCTCCCGGAAACAAGTAATCAGCCTTCCATGAGTAATCCGTTTACTCAGCACCAGTATGCTGATGCTTCCAGAAGAACCGATTTCATCAACCAGATCGCAAGCTGTAACTCCACTCTCTATACGGCCTATCGTCAGGCCTCTTGCCCGGTGATCGGCACCGACGGGAACTATGAGATGTTTGCAACTGCCACGGTGGCTTCTGATCTTTACCAGCGCGCACGCAACCAGAACGTGTGCGGGCTCCAGAGTCTATTTAACAATGTCGCTCTTTCGTCAAATGCCGATACGATGGTGGCGCAATCTCCGTTCCGATCTTTTGAGTCGAAGACCCTTCCCAACACAACCGTGATTGAAAAGACTCTCGTGAGAGACGCGTGTCTCCGTCGACCAGGTCAGGTGTGCCAGACGGACCTCGATTGTTCGCCAAACAAATTCCACGCCGAACAGACCGAAGTCTTCTCGCTCTCTTATTTTGGTAATGAGGCAGAAAAAAGTTATTACTCAGAATATATGGTCTGCGGTCAGACTGATCCCCAACCGGCATACGGCGACATCACGGCGTACAAGGCCTACGACATGTCGAAGAACCGTTGTTGTCGCGAAGTCGGAAAAGACCTCACGACTTACACTAATTACGTTCCGACGTCAGAAGCTGAAGGAAATTATGAACCTGAATCCCTGGGACTCAAGATGTCTCTTGATTCCGGGTCAGGCATTACTCTTCCGAATGATCCTAAGAGATACTCCCGTCTTGCGACCGTAGAGGGAGTCGGATCTACCACGAAGCCGCTTCTTTCTTCTTTTCAGGACCGTAACGAGTCAACCGGTATAGTTGAAGACGACTCACTGAGTGCCAACGTCCTTGACCCTCATCAGTGGAAGACTCTCACCGAAGCAAACCAGGAATCATGTTGTGGCGGCGGTTGGATCCGGAAATTTGCGGATGAGACAACGGACTGGACAAAAACTGATCGTCTTTCATTTGATGTGACAAACTTCCGCTGTCTTAACTCCCGGACTGTGATGCTCACCCGTCCGGATGAAGTGGCCTCTCAATATGGACTCATTGAGCCGCAAACTCTCGTGGGTCAGGATGAGGGATATTATTGTAAAGATGGTACGAATACGACCGGTGCCTGCGCGATGTATTCTTTTTCAGACTCCATGACAGTATCTGCTCCGGTGCCTGTCAGCTTGCTCAGTGTTAACGTGAGCACGCGTGCTCCGACATTCGGAAGCTCAAACCTTGATCATTATTTCCCTCCTCTGTCGGCCGACACGAATTCACTTACCGTCATTAATTACGGTGTGGCCGGCGGCCGTCGAAATATCGCTCTGAAAATTCCAAGTTATATTCCTGAAACAAGTATTGCGGCCATGCTCGCTACCATTGCCATGGATCCCGACAGCGGTGCCGATGTCAGTTGTTCCGGCGGTATCGGAACGATTGCGACACTTGATGCGACTCAGGACGGAGCGGCCCTCGGTTGCGGCGCTGGCTGTTGTTACACTTATGATGACTCAGCAAGAATTTTACAGGTGGTCGCAAGTAATGCTCTTGAGACCGGTGCCTTCGCCAGCAGAACTGTCGGTGTAAACTTCTCAGCCGACCCCGCAGGATTTGGTGTTGCAACAATTGCTCCGACACGTCCAGGGAACAATGCTTATTATCTTAAGCGTTTCGGCAGACTCGAGCTTTCAGGAATTCCTCAGGTTCCCGCTCAGCCGATCTACTGCAATGACAATTCTAATGTCCTCGTTCCGGGAATCTTTGATCTTATTTCAGGTGTTACGAATTTAGCGAATCTTGAAACGAATGCCATGAGCTTTGCTATGTCATTTAAGGATTCATCCGGTACCAATGCCTATCTCAATCACACGGCCCTGCTGAATGAACCGGTGTTTTCTGCAAATGATTTCAAGTGCTGTACTCCACTCGGAAAGACGACTGACTCATCAGCAAAATGCTGCTCTGGTTACGGTACGGCTTCCGGAAATGGCTCGGTGATCTGTAAGCTTCCGCCGAAAACGGATCTCATGGTTTACTTCAATCGTTTCGTTTCTAACGAAGGTCGAGGAACGGATCAGCCAGGTGGCGGACTAGTCGAAACAGATTTTGATGATTCCACCGGCGAGCCGAAACTTTCTTCAGCGGTGAATCTCAAGATCACTGAGCTCGGTCGTGCTTACTGCTCTTCCGGAAAAGTTCGCCAGGGCGGAGCTTTCGGACGCTTCGAACCAGAACCTCAGGGACCTTTGTCGAATGTCACAAATAGAATCTATAACATCCTTGATTCCACCCGCGATGCCGGTCAGAATTCAAATGCGGGCACTACTGTGACAACGGGATACACTCCGTTTATGCAGGGATTCCGCTGGAACCATCACCTCTACTGTAATGACTAAGGGTCTTATATGAAAAAGATTTCCCGGACAGCTTCTGAAACCGCGATTGAAATGCGCGAGATGGTGATGCCCAATCACACCAATGCACTCAACACTGTCTTCGGTGGCACGGTTATGAGCTGGATTGATATCGCAGCTGCCATGGTGGCCGCCCGTCACTGCGGAAGGCCCGTTGTAACCGCCCACATTGATGACATCGACTTCATCGCTCCGATCAAAGTTGGCTATCACGTTCTCATCCAGGCATCGATGAACTATGTCGGGCGCACATCCATGATCGTGGGAGTGAAAGTGACTTCCGAAAACCCCTATACCGGTGAAGTGAGAAAAACCACCAAGGCCTATCTCACCTTCGTCGCCCTCGACGACCTCAGTCGCCCGGTGGAAGTTCCTGGCCTCATACTGGAAACCGAAGATGAGATCCGTCGCAATGAGAACGCGAAACTCAGGGTCGAACACAAGAAAGCTTTCCGGGATACGCAGAAGAAGAAGTGAAAATGAAAAGGCCCCATTCGGGGCCTTTATAGTGTGTGTGCAGGAATTAAAGTCTTCTTTTAAAAAGTCTTATACATCCATCATCGCTGTCAAATCCACGACCCGTCAAACCCAAAACACAAGATCTTGTGTTTTTCATTGTCAAAAATTTGGCGAAACACAATATCTAGCGCTGCACAAAAAAGAAAGGGCCGCCAAAGCGACCCCTTACTATCGATCAATTTCTGAGATTGATTACTTCTGATGACCCTTAAGAAGCTTCTTCTTACGAGCCAGACGCTTGAGCTTAAGGCCACTTTTCTTATTCTTCTTTGCTTTCTTAGCTGGACGCGACTTTTTGAGCTTTTTCATGATTCCTCCTGATTTAACGAATTCATTTGAGTCTATAATAAAAGAAGCCCTTTGGAAACGTAGGACCATTCATGAGACTTCACTATTTCTTTCTCCTTTTCCTTATCCCCGTCGTTTCTGGGGCCCGGCCTGAAATAAAAGTGATTGAAGAGCCAAAATCTCTCGAAGATTTCGAGCACCAGAACAAGGGCTGCCCGGCAAATTCAGAATGTGATGTGGTTATGGGCCATCAGATGAAGAACTGGAAAGGTCTCGTCAAAAGGCTCGCAGAAAACCAGAATTTGTCTCAGGAAAAAAAAGTCCAGGAAGTAGAGGAATTCCGCTCCCGCTTCGGTATTCCAACGGAGTTCTATACTTACCGGAAGTCTCAGCAGGGTTTTCGGCCACTCTTTTTCAATTCCCCTTGTAAAGAGCACAATCCCAAAAAGGAAGAAGACCGCGTCCTGCGCGGGATCTCATTCCTGAAATCCATGACCGGTACCAAGGCGATCGTGTGGAGAGACCAGGCGCAGATAGAAGTACCAGTGGGCCAGCTACTCATTCCTCAGCCGGTAACTGTCTTTAGTCCCACGGGGCCCGTGGACTATTTCCTTCCGATTGATGATCAGCCGCTTTTTATCCGTGATAAGGCCCTTCATATCATTCGGGAAGAAGAAGGATTTTTCTTTGTTCTGAGAGTTGAAAGTAACGGTGACTGGAAAATTGTCGATGTCGATCTGACGCGTTTGTCAGACTGGGAAGATAAACGAGAGTACGTTACCTGTCCGATTGAAAAAAATAAAAAGACCCCGAAAGAATTCGGGGTCACGTTTTGTAAATCAGTATGGGATGAAGATCTTAAAAAGCCGGTTGTCGTACGGATGCACGCCGGCTGTAATTCTTAATTGATGAAAGTCAGGATCTTCGTGATGTATTTGCCTTCGCCGCAAGTGCCGAAGCTTTTTACGTTTTTATAATTATAAAAACCGGTTCTTCCGCCGCGGGCCGTGCGGAAACTGATAAGCGTATTCTCACTCACCTTATATTTACTACCATCAGCAGTAAGTCTTCCCCGCATGATCTGCAGGCACACGTTCTGACTGTCATTCCGGCAGAAACTTGTCTCAACCTGATTGAACTCGACGATGGTCTGGGAACCGACGCCTGTAGCCAGCGGATTCCGAAGGCCAATCAGATTGGCGCAGATATCCTTCATGAGGCCTGTTCTTAGAGTTTCGATTTCAGCGGCCGGGAAATTCCGGGCGGCATTCTGAAAAAAGAACTGTCCACCTTCTCTGACCACGGCTGCGGTCATCGCGACGGGCTTCCCGAGTTTTCCGGAACAATCCGCTTCCTGGTAGGTGACCGGGAGGTCCTCACCCATATAGCTTTCCAGATTATGCTCCTTCTCTTCCAGGGCAGCACACACATTCAGGATATTCAGTTTAAGATCTGAATTCTGCTCAACGGTAATAGGGTTGAAAGAACGCTCATCACCGGGACGAGCTTCCTCGGCAGCTGTTTCCTCCGGCGCCTGAAAGCACCCAGCAAAAGAAAAGATGAGGACGAGCATGAGAAGTGCAGATTTCATGAAACCTCCGGGCAATTGATGTACCCAGATTGTTTCAATAATTGGAAGGAACCGTAAAGGATTTTATCTCAGCTTAGCTTCTGATTCGGTATTTTCACCTTGATCGCAGTTATTTGTCGCGAGGGCCTTGCGATGAGTATAGTAACCGTATTTTCCGCTGGTGCTATTGAGATTGAATCTTACGTACTCAACGGTGTGAATGAGATACGTGTTCGTTGTTCCCTGTTTCGTTCCGTATTCCACCACAAGACACAGCTCTCCTGAGGCGTTTGGACAATCAGTGCCGGTAAAGCCACCGGTGGAAACCCAGATTGCTTCCGCAGTACCACGGGTAGCAGGCATTGATGAGCTACCTTCGCAGATCTCTTTCATGAAACCGGCATTGGAAGTTTCCACCTGTGGGAAAAGAAAAAGACCGTTGGTATCTTGACGGCGGAACTGAAAGCCTGAACTCGAAGCCTCCACCCGAACCTGCTGGGAATTAAAAGTTACCGTGTCCCCGTCACAATTTTTTTCCACGACATCGAAAACCAGAGAGTTAGGAAGTGAAGACTTAAGTTTTGTATCTTTGGCGGTAAGTGCTGAGCAGATGCGGTCAAAAGTCACGGCATCTGAAGTTGAGATCGCCAGAGGTGCCAGCTCACGGACTCCTCCGACACCGGAAATCCCTGAGTTTGAAATTTTTCCGCAGGAAACTGAAATGAGTGCCAGCAGTAAGATGGGAAATTTCATAATTACCTCGTTACCAGCTTATTATTCATGAAGCTGTTCCGTCTTTTTCCGGCTTCCCGGATATACTCCGGGAACCAGTGAGTCTTAGTAAGTTCAATAAAGCGTTTCTCTTCCGGGTGAGAAAAGTTCTGTCTTTTCTCCGTGTCCATCATCTTCAGAAGATAGAAATTAGCAAAGACCGGAATCTTCAGAACAGAAGCCATGGCCCTGGTGTTCTTATGGAAAGAAATTTTATCCGCATAGTGAGTGATGAGGTTATCGAATTTATAAAAGTTATCACTCACTCCCATTTCACAGAGAACGGCAAGTTCACTTCCAATGTCAGCGTGGTAGTCTTCCAGGGAAAATTTCCCGCGGAAAACAACTTCCGGGAAGTACGCTTTCCCTGATCCCACCGCGGAAGCATTCTTATACAAAGATACTACCGGGACATTGATCGCCTCCGTTTCAAGCTTATCGTGATGAAACTGAGGACAAGAGTTGATGTTATTTTCTTTTCCGAGGTAGCGCGAAAACGTGAGGTACTGATGATAAAGTGTGACGAAATAAGTTCTCCGGGGAGATTTTTCTTCATCCACACTGAGTTCCGTAGATGCGGGGGATCTTCCTGAAACTTTCTGGACTCTTTCCACCAGCTCTTCTGCATAAGGAAAGGCCACAATCTTCTTTTGCTCCTGCATGTGTGAGCAGGAAATAAAAATAAACGGAAGAACAAGTACGGAATACTTCATAGGGCACCTCATCCTCCTTTTCGGAGAAGAGAAAGGGAACTTGATTAACCGTGTTCTCTTGTCCAATATAGGCATATGACAAAGAAATTCTGGCTCATGAAAACCGAACCCGATGTCTTCTCCTTTGAAGACCTGAAAAAGAAAAAGAGTGAACCCTGGAGTGGTGTCCGGAATTATCAGGCGCGAAACTTCATGCGGGACGAGATGAGGCCAGGAGATCTGATTTTCTTTTATCACTCAAGTTGCGACATCCCGGGAATCGCAGGACTTGCCACGGTCGCCTCTGACCCCTATCCGGATCCGACTCAGTTCGAGAAAAAGTCCGAGTATTTTGATCCGAAAGCAACAAAGGCCGCTCCCCGCTGGTTTCTGGTGGATGTGAAATTCGAGAAAGACCTGAAGCGCTTCCTGCCACTGGAAGAACTGAAGAAGGTGCCAGGATTAAAAGATATGAGGCTTCTGCAAAAAGGTAACCGGCTTTCGATTTTGCCGGTCACCCCGCTGGAATCTGAAACGATTTTAAAGCTTATCTAAGAGTGGCGTAATTTCCGTTAGCGCGGACCCGGTCTGATTCAACACGAACAATGATCTTTTTTGTCGATCCGCTCTTCTCAGTCACAGTATATTCATACTCGCCTTCCGGAAGAACTTTGTAGAACTCAGAATTTTTGAAAGCAAAGCTTCCGAGATCTTTCATCACCGGACTCACCTGCGTAATCGCCACCGTCCCGTTGATATTTGTGCCGGCGAGCTTAAAGCCGGCCCCGCGATGGACTTCTTTCATGTACGCGTACATTGAGTCGCGATTACTTTTCCAGTAACCAGGAATTTCTGAATAGTTCGGCCACTTGGTTCCTGAGAGCTCGATCGTGACCTGTAGGTCATTGTGATAAAACACAGACCAGTCCTGCATTCCGCCTTTCACGACGTACCAGTCAGCACCGTTTGTGATTCCGCCCTCAAACTCAGATGAATTTCTCATTTCGGGATTGAGTTCAGCGTAAACATGGGAAAGTTCCTGGATAAATTTATCCAGCGGATGTCTGTCGTAAGTTGCGTCCCATGGATAGTTCACACAAACTGATCCGCCATGGAAGTTGGCCGAAAGAGCAAACTGCCTTGTCGCCTGCCAGGCCATGACGTGCTTATTTTCGAGCTGGGCACGGGCAGAGGTATTGGCCGCATTGACCGTCCAGTCCGGATAGTTACGGTTAAGATCCACGCCATTGGCGTTTCCGCGCTGGCGCATTTCCGATCCATCCGGATTCATAGAAGGCATGATGAAAATTTCTGTATTGTCGACGAGCTCAGTAATCGTCCTGTCCTTGCCATACTTCTCGGCAATCTCTTCGATCATGAATGTTGTGAGCTCGCGGCCGGTGATCTCATCTCCGTGCATGCTGGAGATGTATTTGAACTCCGGCTCGGTTTCATCGGTCTCAACATTGTCTGAAATCTTCACGACCCAGAGATCCTTCCCTTTGATCGACTTACCGATGGAGAACATTTTCATCCGGCCGGGAAGCTTCGCCACTGCCGCCTGAAGCTTCGCCGTCATCTGCGCATGGGACGGATAATCCGCGAGCATTTTATTCTTAAAAGTCTTAGTACTGAAATAAAGGATCTGGTTCTGATCGAGGTACTGAGTCAAACCCTTCGATCCATAAAGCTCAAAACCTTCCGAGCTCACGTGGTCGACGATGACTGAACCGGTATCGATTAACTCTTTAACGACTGAAGGATCCTGAGAAGGAATATAAACTTCTTCTTCAATTCTGATGTCTGCCATGGCCCCAAAAGAAAGGGAGAAAAGAAATGGTAAAAGGATCTTTTTCATAATCATTCCTTCGAAAGAAATGGCGAACGTAGCGCCTAAGTAAAGGACATGCTACCAAGCGCCATTCATATTAGGCAAAGCCGGACTTAAATTGACATCTTTTTTAAGATCGCGCCTGTTTATTGAAAAAGATACAGGCGGTTTCTCGAGGTATAGAGCGATAAATATTCAGGGGTATGCGTCAGGTCTGAAAATACCGCAGAAATGTCATTCCCCAGGGCAAAAGAATCAACCACTTTCATCGTCAGGGGGTCCACCGCCCGGAGCTCACCATCGAAGCTTGCGGCCACAATATGGTCCTTCCACCAGGTAACAGCACTCACCGGCTGATCTGAGATCTTAGCGGATTTCAGGATATCGCCCCCGAGCCCCATAATCATCACTTCACCATCATTTGTCCCGAGGATCAGCTGCTCACCCTTTAAATACGGATGGGCCATCACACTCACCGGAAAGGTACGGGAAATGGCACCACTATCAGGGTTAACCGCCTGAAGCTTCCCGGACGGAGATCCGGAAATAATCATCCCACCGGCCTGAACCGGATTAAGATCCACATCCACAAACTTGGAGGTATCGACGAGCTTTGTTTCCCACAGAAGAAGGCCTTCCTGAAGCGAAAGTGCACCTAAAAAACCATCCGCGAAACCAACGATGACCTTGTTACCGAGGACCAGAGGTCTCGTCGTTCGCTGAAGAGTTGTGGTGACCGGAACTGCGCGCTTATACACCCAGAGAATTTTTCCGGTTTCTGCATCCAGATGAACCAACTGATGCCCGCGCAGGTAAACAAAGAGTCTTTCATTGAAATAAAAGGGGGCGCTCTCAACCGGAGCACCCAGGTCGATGGCGTATTTGAGTTTTCCAGAAAGATAGTGACGGACAAAAAGTCTTCCGCTCATGCCACCATAGGCGACATGGTCTTTAAAAAATTCCACCGGTCCACCCAGCGGGGTTTTCTCGTCCTGAGACCAGAGTACTCTTCCCGATTCGAGGTCATACGCATACATGACTCCGGCGGTACTCCCCATGAAAACCATGTCCTGGAAAATCCGTGAAGCCCCAAGACCGATGGGGAGATTTCCGGATTCATAGGCGGGGTCAAGATTCTTGGCCCAGGAAACCCGGAAAAATTGTTTTTCTCTTTCGGGGGATTCGAGTTTTAACTTCGAGCAGCCCAAAAGGAGAAGAAAGAGGAAGAAAAATTTCATTTAGACATCTGTGCGAGATAAAGCTTCGCAAGCTTTGCGTGCTCATCGTTCGGGAAAGTTGTTACGACATAATCAAATTGAGTCTGGGCCTTTCCTTTCTCGCCTTTAGCAAGATAAAGACGTCCAAGCTCTACAGCGGCGACTGGCTTCATGAAGTTCTCTTCAAGCTTAACCACTGCTTCAAGCGTGGAAATCGCCTCATCAGTTTTCCCAAGTTTTTCAAGAATTACATATCTCTGCATTCCCACGAAAAATTTTCCGAGAGCATTTTCAGAAACATCCACTTTGGAAAGAACCTCATCCGCTTCCGCGAAAGACCCCTTTTCGTAGAGAAATTTTCCGATTTCAAGTGCTACCGGGATCATGACGGGAGATGACTTCACATCTTCCGGAAGAGAAGCATATTTATCAGTGAGTTCTTTCGGAGTGATCTTTCCGGCCTTCGCATCTTCCCAGGTCTTAGACTGGAATTCGAAAACTTTCACCGATCTTTCAATCGCTGAAGATTCCTGTGCCTGTTTCCAGCCAACGAAAGCAAGAACGCAGACGACGGCAGCGATAAGTGCTCCGAAAAACATTTTGCGGTTTTCGTAAAGAAAGTGCCCGAGATCCGTGCGGTCCAGAGTCTGTTGAAGTGTGGGAGACTGAGTAGCATCACTCATGAGAAATTCCTTTTAGCGTTCTTGATTCCAAAGAAGTTTAAAACGCGTGAGGAAGCGTTGTCAAAGATCAAAAGATTCCCTAGACTTAAAGAATGAAGCAATTATTCATCCTCATTCTGGCCCTTTGCCCGACACTTCTCCTGGCAACCGATCTTCGCGGCCGGATGGGTGTGGGATTTTCGAACCAGCTGGCCAATGATCTGCCGGCGATCTCGCTCAAAATTCAGCAGTCAAAGACCTTCGCCCTAGGGGGATTGGTTGGTTTTAAGTCGGATGAGGATAATACCCTATACGGCGCAGGGATTAGATTCTACCGCATCATTTTTGACGAACCACAGCTCAATTTCTATCTGGCGGGGCTTCTGGCCACCCAGAACTATGTCGATCCCGTCAAAGATAAAACAAAAAGTGGCTATCAGATTGATGGAACGATGGGGACTGAGTTTCATTTTTCCGGCATCGAGAGCATCGGTTTTAGCTTTGAGTTCGGGATCTCCGCCAGAAACACCGACCCTGAGGGAGGGAGCAGCTTTCAGACTTTGGGGGACAATTTCCTCAAGGCCGCTGTTCACTTTTACCTCTAGAGTATGATGGCAAATATCTTTCTTATTTTTCTCGTGCTCTTCCCTCTCGGGGCCATGGCACAGTCCACGGAGCAGATTTCAGAGGAACTCGAAGATGAGTTAAATCCCGGTAGCGATATCTTTTCTGATTTCAATGAAGATCTCGAGGCTTCTCAGGTTTTAGAAGATGAGCGTTTCTATCGTTACGGGAGGTTCTTTTCTGTAAACCTCGGGGCCGGATTCACGACTTTCACCGGTAATCGTGGGAACGCTTACGATGACAATCATCCGACCTTCCACCTTTCCACAAATTACTTCATGGATTTCCAGCAGGTGATCCAGATTGGTATCGAATACTCCAAGCACACGATGGTTCTTGATACAGCTACCAATAAATTTCAGGATAAGAAGGTCGGTGCCGTTCAATCCGACATGACCCGCGTGTTTGTGGGTTACAAGTACTATGTCGACACGACAGATCTGGGAACGGCCATTACCTACTCCAATCCTTATTTCATTGGTCGCCTGGAGTACTGGTATCAGACCAATAAATTCATCGATCGCCCGGAATTTGAAAAACAAAAGGGTGGAGGTATCGGCTCTGGTGTCGGTGCCGGACTGGAATTTCCGGTGGAGCTCAAGAAGTCCTACGTGGGAGTGGAACTCCTTTATCACGTCGTGAATTTTTTCGACAAATACACACAGGACTACCGAAAAACCGAACCACTTCTTCCAGACGGAACGCCTAACCCGAACGCTCCTTTATCCACGTACGGGTTTGACGATCTCACCGGGAATGTCTATTCGATCGTCATCTCCTACAACTTCACCTGGTAGTGCTCTTTCCTGATCCCGCGTTTTTCTTCTCGATCTTCTTCATTCTTCTTTCGATATCCGTCGAGGTCCTGAAAATAAGATGCACCGGCGTATTCGTCAGATTGAATTCCTTGCGGAGCCCATTAATCAGATAGCGCTTATAGTTTTCAGGAATCCCCTGCGACTTGTTACTGAAAAGTAGGAATGTCGGAGGCGAAGACTTTAGCATCGAAGCGTACTTCACCTTGAATCTCACGCCATTGGTACGCTTAACGAGCACCGGCTTCGTATCAGTCAGGGTTGTAAGGCAGCGATTAAGCTGTGAAGTTGGAATTTTACGATTGCGGGTCACCACCGTTCGCTTCAGGGCCTCCCGCAGGTAATTGATGTTACGGTTTTTCTGCGCCGAGATCGTGATCAGCTGGCAAAAACCCAGCCACGGAATGGAATCCTGAAGATCCAGTAGCCACTCTTTTTTCTTTTTCACGTCACCGAAAGTTTCGCGAAGGAGATCAATCTTATTGAGACAGATAATGAGCGACTTCCCTTTCTCAAGAGCAATATCCAGAAGGCGTCTGTCCTGGTGAGTAATTCCCAATGTTGAGTCCACCATGAAGAGCACGATATCTGACTCCGAGATCGATCGAAGAGAACGATACACACTCTGAGTTTCGATGAAACCTTCTACCAGCTTGGATTTTCTGATTCCTGCAGTGTCTACCAGCTTCACAGAGCGCCACCGGTTCACGTGCGCTACATGTTCAATATCAGCGACAGGTTCAGCGGCCGGAGCATTCCATCCCTGCTCAATTTCCTTCATGATATTTTTTTCATTGAAGTAATCTTCTTCAACATCTGTTGCATCGAACTCAAATTCCTTTGAGTTCATGACACTTTCATCGTCTTCTTCGAAGGCGTGTTCTGATTCCTGGCCAAATTCTACATAAACCTTTTTCTCTTCCTCAGTAAGGTCATCTTCATCCTCGAGGGTATGATCGACAATCTTACCTTCCTGAGCGAGGGTCTTCATTTCCTCAAAGATCTCCTCGGTGTCCTTCCTGAACTTATTGTCCTGAGAACTCAGCATTTCAACATCAGGCCCGAAGTAAAGATCAATATAACCTTCAATCGGATCAACCGTTGTTCCCGCGATCTCAGAAACCAGAGCTCTCTGGGCTCCAACGAGACAGTTGAGAAGTGTGGATTTTCCCGCATTAGGCGCGCCGATGATCGCAACAGATGCCACGACGTCGTGACGGGGACGAACACCGCGCTGAAGATACTCAGCTTCTTCTTTGGCCTTTTCCGAAGCACGGAAAGCAATCGCCTTGTTAAAGATTTTCTCGCGCAGGTCATAAAAACCACGATTGTGTTCCGCTGACATTCGGAGCATTTCATCTTCTTCCAATCCGAAGTTATAGAAGTCGTATTGATCGCCTTCCTGCTTCTCAGTATCGAATTTATTCATGAGAAGCCAGACGGGTTTTCTGGTCGAGCGGATGTAGCTCATGATCATTTCATCAAACGGCAAAAGTCCTTCGCGGACATCGACGACAAAAAGAACCAGGTCTGACTCGTCGATAGCGAGCTTCGCATGGTCGGCCATGATATTGAAGAAGGGATCAATGTTGTTCTTCTTGGCCTTGGGATCGATATCGATCTTTTCCGGATAAAAACCGCCGGTATCAACCAGGATCACTTCTTCCTTCTTCGTTTCACCTTCCCGCTCTTCTTCCATCACCATCATTCCATAGTGACGATCGCGGGTTACACCTGGTTGATCGTGAGTCATCGCAAGGTACTGTTTCCGCATGAGGCGGTTGAAAATAGTACTTTTCCCTACGTTGGGTCTTCCGATGATGGAAACCACCATTGATCTTGTACTCATTTCTTGGCCCTCCACACGCGGGCACTTTTTTGTGTACGCGGGAGTCCGATTTCATCGAGGACAAAATTGTTCGTCATCCATTTCGGGGAGACTTTCACGTGAAGGTTAAGGTGAACTTTTCCTCCGGTCATGGCCTCGATTTTTTTTCTGGCGGCCATACCGATTTCCTTGATGACACTACCCTTGGAACCCACCACGATCGCTCTCTGCGACGGGCGGTTCACCAGGATCGATGCCGAGATGTGGGCCTCAGGAGTTTCCCCTTCTGGCTTCCGGATATCTTTATACTCTTCAATGACGACGGCGATCTCATAAGGAAGTTCTTCCTTCAGAAGTTTAAACGCCTGCTCGCGAATATACTCAACCGCAAAAAAACGCTCGCTCATGTTCGAAGCGTCCCCACCCGGATAAAGGTGCATTGCCGATTGGGCGGCATCCTGGATAGCACCCGTAAGAGTGTGGATGTTATGACCACTTTGGGAGCTGATCACAAAGTATTTTTCAATCGCCGGACACATCGCCTTGAGGTCTTCCAAGATCTTAGGAAAATCAAATTTCGATTCATCCACCAGATCCGCTTTGGTGAAGATGATCCATGTGCGGGTGAGTTCGTGCTCGAAGTTCTTCAGGAAGTCCTTGAACTCCCCCATGATGTGCTTTGTGAGATCGAGCAGGACGAAGTTAATATCAACTCCTTCTGATCCCATCTGCGCCTGGCCATTCATGCGCTTATTCAGCTCCATGTTTGAACCGTGTACACCCGGAGTGTCGACGAGAACAACTTCTGTGCGGTCGATGGTGAACGCGCAGTGAAACTGGTTTCTCGTTGTCTGGGGAAGATTACTGACGATCGAAAGATCGAATCCCAGAAGATGGTTAATGAATGACGATTTCCCGACATTCGGTTTCCCTAAAACTGCAATCATAATTGATTTGTTCAGAGGGTGTTGATTTTCAAAAAGCATATCTACTCCTAAATGAGGCCGTTCTTTAAAACTGATTCAGCTAATTCTTTTTCGCCCGCTTTCTTATTCGGAAAAATTCCTTCGGTGATCTTTTTTCCTTCTATCCAGAGCTCGATCAGAAACTCCTGTCCTTTTTCCTGTGAGGTATACTTAGGCAGGCTCTTGTATTTTCCGAGAGTGGCTTCCTGAAGTTTTGACTTCCAGTCGAAGTTTTGGAGATCATTTTCAAATACTCCCGGCAAGAACATATCTATCCAGCGAAAGAGCAGATTCCGGGTAAATTCAAGTCCCTGCTTCCGGTAAATGACAGCGAGCATGGCCTCAAATGTGTCGGCCAGAACTGTTTCCTGATCAAAAAGATTCTTCTTAAATTCACCCTTCCCGACGAGGATTAATTCATTGAGTTCCAATCCCCGCGCCAGTGTCGCGAGGGAACTTTCATTCACCATCGAGCTTCTGAGTTTCGAGAGCCTTCCTTCATTCTCATGAGGAAATCGTTTATAAAGTTCTTCGGTCAGAATGAGCTGGAGAACCGCGTCCCCCAAAAACTCAAGCTGCTCCTGGTGCGCGACTTCATATTCGTGAGAAAAGGACTTGTGAATGAACGCCTGAACAAACTCATTATTGAGCTCACCAATCCCATGGCGGGAGAGGAATTCTGCATACGAAGCATGCTGGAAAAGAAGTGAGAGTTTTTCAGCATCTTTCTGCGCAAAAAGCTCAGAAAGAGCATCATGAATGCGAGGTCGTGACATACATCACCTTTAAGGTCGTCTATCCCGGTCCCTCGAGAGAATTCCGGGCAAAAAATTAGAATGGACCCTTTTAAGGGATTTCACTCACTGTGGCAATCATCGTGGAAGTTTTACACTGACTTGGCGCGCAACATTATGAATCTGGGAGATAATCTCAACTGATTATCTCAGTGAGTCCCGGGGAATTTTCCTTAAACTTTAATCCGGGCATTGGCCTTGCGGAGACGCTCGGCCAGTGTTTTCACTAAAGTCTCAAGCCATTTCGGCTGCACACCGAAAATCTTGTCCAGGGTTTCCTGCGGAATCTCGATCAGCTCACACTCTGAAACCGCCTTCACCGTCGCACTTCTCGCCTCATTATCCAGGAAAGAAATTTCCCCTACAAGCTCACCACTGTAAACGTGGCCCAGGAGAACATCTTCCCCGCCACGCTTCTTTGTCACAACCAGCTGACCATTCTGCACCCAGAACATGGAATGGGAATGCTCTCCTTCGCGCAGAAGAACCTGGTCAGGTGCTAGCTTAATCAAATTGGCCATTAATGTGCTCCGGTCGTCGTTAGATATTCCGTGTAGGTCCCTGGGTAAAATCTTACTCCCCCTTTATCAACTTCAGCAACTCTCGTCGTGAGCTGCTTCAGGAAGTGACGATCGTGGGAGACAATGAGGATGGTTCCCTCATATTTTTTCAGGGCCTCAATCAGAACTTCCCGGGAGCGGATATCCAGATGGTTGGTAGGTTCATCGAGGATCAGGAGATTACAAGGGTTCGTAAGGATAGTCGCAAGAATGAGACGCGATTTCTCTCCACCGGACAGGACAGAGACTTTTTTATCGACATCATCTCCGCGGAAAAGAAAGGCAGCGAGAAGGTTTCTCATGTAGCCGTCAGATTTGTCCTTCACGCGATTCCGGACTTCTTCAAAAGCGGTGTTCTGGGGATTTAAGACATCCATCGAATACTGACTAAAATAACCGACAGTGACGTTTGAGCCGAGCTCCACTTTTCCTTCCGTCGGGTCCGTCAGGCTCGCGATACATTTTAAGAGAGTTGATTTACCGGCACCGTTTACACCGACAACCGCCACGCGCTCTAGGCGCTTAACGAGTCCGGTGACGTTCGAAAAAACTCTTTTTTCTTTTCCTTCATCGCTTTTCCAGACTTTGCCGAGACTTTCAATTTTCACGACATCGTTTCCGGAGCGCGGAGGATTCGGGAATTCAAAATTAATCGCCTGATCTTCAGGCATGACTTCGATGCGGTCAATCTTATCGAGTTTTTTCACGCGCGACTGGACCTGTGCCGCGTGTGAGGCACGGGCCGCAAATTTTGCGATGAACTCTTCTTCTTTTTTCAGCATCGCCTCTTGTCTTTCAGATGAGGCAACGAGCTGCTCGCGACGGATCTCGCGCTCTTTTTCATAGTAATCGTAGTTTCCGGAGTAAACAGTAATCGCTTTGTGATTTACCTCAACGATTTTTTTCACGAGACCATTCATGAATTCGCGATCGTGGCTGGTCATGAGGACCGAGCCTTTAAAGGCCTTGAGCCAGTCTTCGAGCCAGATGATACTTTCGACATCAAGATAGTTAGTGGGCTCATCCATCAGAATGAACTCTGGTCGTTGAGCGAGAACTTTCGCAAGAGCGATACGCATCTTCCATCCGCCGGAGAATGCCTCTACCGGACGCTGGTGTTCATCGGGAAGAATCCCAAGACCTGTGAGAACCGCAGCTGCCTGATGCTCGATATCGTAGCCACCGAGCTTTTCAAATTCCGTTTGATAATCGCCGAGCTTTTCCAGCATCTCATCGGAGTACTCACCTTCCTCGAGGGCCTTCTCGATTTTTCCAATCTCAGTTTTGAGAAACCCCAGGCGCTCATTACCGTGAATAACTTCTTCGAGTGCCGAGCGGCCTTTCATCTCTCCCACTTTCTGGGAGAAATAACAGATGCGAAGAGATTTCGCGTAATCAATTGAGCCCGTATCAGCTCGCTCTTCACCTGTGATCAGGCGGAAAAGAGATGTTTTCCCGGCGCCATTGGGGCCTACCAGACCCACTTTTTCGCCCGGGCCAATAAAGAAAGAGCCATTTTGATAGAGGACCTGGCCTCCATAAGATTTGGATAAGTTAGAAACCGTAATCATTCTGCCTCCGCGGTGCCCTTAAGGTATTCGTTTTCCTGTACATAGAAAAGGAATTTTCGTAATATACGCACCCACGAGGACACATTTATGGATTGGAATTTGATCGATAAGCAGCAGGAGTTTTTGAAGCTTCTTGAACGTCAGGGGAAAAGCTTCAACACCGTGAAAAATTATAAGGCCGACCTCCAGTGCTTCAATGTTTTCCTGATCGATAAGCAAAAGAATCTGAAATTAAAATCATTCACAACGACTCAGGTGAATGAATATTCTCAGTATCTCGGGAATAAATACGGATCATCAAATTCCGTGCGACGTCGGGTTCAGGCACTCAGGCTTTTTTTTGATTTTCTTCTGGGCCAGAATCTATTCCCGGAAAATCCGCTGAAAAAAATGGCGGTCTCACCCAAAGTTCTCGATAACCCCACGCCCACTCCTTTTCCGGAAGTCATCAAGGCTTACCAGGTTCTTAATAAGAGGATTGCTGCCACTGAAGGAATCGCAAAACTCGTGAATCAGAGAAACCTCATTGTGTTTCATCTGATTTTCGGGGCAGGCCTCAAGGTTTCCGACATGGCAAAAATCTCTCTGGGGAATGTGCTGAAGGATAAAAATGGCTATCGTGTTCTGGTGGATCATCCGAAGCGTGATCCTTATTCCATTCCCCTGCCTGAAATTTTTAAAAATGATTTTCTCGCTTACAAAGAAGCTTATCAGGCGATGCTCCGGAACCAGGATCTCGAGATCGAAGAACTTCTCTTCAATGCCAACCCTTACCGCATCCTTTCGGGTGGGCTCTCTCCCCGGGGGATTGAGCTTTTCTTCGAAGATATCCGGAAAGAATTGAAGTCAGACATGACCGCGAAGTCCCTTCGCCAGTCGTGCATCATGAAGTGGCTCAACATGAATATAAATCACACGACGATTAAGGAATGGATGGGCGTCACTCCCGCTTATTCCCTGGAACTCTATACTGAAGAGATAAAAAAAGATCCCGCCGCCATGGTCTTCCAGGACCTGGAGGAAGCATGAGCGGATTCATCCTTCGCGCTATGGAGCTCGCCCGCATGGGTCATGGTTCGACCTGGCCCAATCCCATGGTGGGTTGCGTGATCGTGAAAGACGGGAAAGTCATTGCTGAAGGATACCATCGTAAATCCGGTGAAGCTCATGCTGAGCTCGATGCCATCAACCATGCCAAAGAATCAATCAAGGGTTCAACGGTCTATGTGAACCTCGAACCCTGCTGTCACACAAACAAGCGGACTCCTCCCTGCGCTCAGAGGCTCATTCAGGAGGGAGTCAGTAAAGTTGTGATAGCTAATCGTGATCCCAATCCCAGCGTTGATGGAAATGGTATGTCTCTTCTTCGCGAGGCCGGGATCGAAGTTATTTACGGCATCCACGAAGACATTGGTGAGGAACTCAATGAAGTTTTTTTCCATGCTCAGAGAAAAAAACTTCCCTTCGTTCATTTGAAAATGGCCTCTACCCTTGACGGGAAAATTGCCATGAATAGCGGTGAGTCCCGATGGATTACCGGTGAGGAAGCGAGGGCCGAAGTTCACCTCATGCGTTCTCAGCACCAGGCCGTGCTGATCGGTGCCGGAACTCTCCGGAAAGATAATCCGAAACTTAATGTGAGACTTCCTGACTATCAGGGTGAGCAGCCCTGGAGAATTGTTTTCACTGGTTCCGGAAATCTTCCATCCGATAAAAATCTTTTCACTGATGAATTGAAAGAAAAGACTCTGGTGTTCACGAAAAGTGAGTGCGCCGTCGATCTGCCTTCACGTCAAGTCATCCGGGTACAGTCGCTTCGCGAAGCGATGGAAAATCTCTATGAACGGAAGATCATCAATATTCTCTGTGAAGGCGGGCCCAATCTCGCCGGAGAAATGCTGAAAGAAAATTTCATCCAGAGAGTTTCTCTCTTTCTGAATCCGTCTTTTCTGGGTGAAGGCCCGGACAACATAGGGAACTTCGGACTCAAAAACCTGAATCATCGCCCCCTGCTTAGAAATGTAAAAACCAGAATGTTCGGCGAGGATATTTTCCTCACCGGGAGGATCTCATAATGTTTACCGGTCTCATTCAGGAAGTAGGTGTTATCAAATCGATGTCTTCAAACACTGAAGGAAAAGAATTCGTGATCGAAGCCCCGAATCTCATCAAGGAAATCAAGATCGATGATTCTGTTGCGACCAATGGGGTGTGCTTAACCGCCACAAAAATTTCCGGAAACACCTTCCGCGTTCAGGCGATCCACATGACACTCGAGAAGACTTCAATTGGATATCTCAAACAGGGCGATAAGGTAAATCTCGAGCTCTCGCTTCGTCCGATGGACCGGATGGGAGGCCATATGGTTCAGGGACATGTGAATGCCCTCGGGAAAATAAAGAACATTGAGAAGACCGGGGAAAACTGGGAGATCCAGGTGGAATTCCCGGAGAATTTACGTAAATACATGATTTCTGAGGGATCCATTGCTCTCGATGGTATTAGCCTGACCATAGCTCGGTTGGGGGCCAGCGACCTCACGGTCGCTATCATCCCCCACACCCTGGAAAAGACTTCACTCTCGGGCAAAAAGATTGGTGACTTCCTTAATATCGAGGTAGATATGGTCGCCAAATATATCGAGAACTTCCTTCGCTTTGATCAAGATAAAACCAAGAAGGAAGAATGGGCACGGAATTTTTTTAATGCAAAATATGAAGACTGATCTTCGCCCACTGGACTCTATTGAATCTGCACTCGCCGAACTCCGCGCGGGCAGGATGATTATTGTCGTGGATGATGAGGACCGTGAAAACGAAGGCGACTTTGTCATGGCCGCCGAAATGGTGACACCTGAAGCGATCAATTTCATGGCAACCATCGGGCGCGGACTTATCTGCACGCCGGTATCTACCGCCATTGCTAAAAAACTCGACCTTCCACTTCAGGTTCAGACAAATACGGCGTCCCTGGGAACAGCATTTACCGTTACCATCGATGCGCGTGAAAAAATCTCAACCGGTATTTCTTCCTCAGACCGCTCATACTCGATCAAGCTCATGACAGAGCCAACGACAGTGCCGCATGACTTTGTTCGCCCGGGACATATCTTTCCTCTTATTGCAAAAGACGGCGGCGTTCTCGAACGCGCCGGCCATACGGAAGCTTCTGTGGACCTTTCCCGGTTATCCGGCTTTTCTCCCGTTGGAGTTATCTGCGAGATCATGAATCCGGACGGAACCATGGCACGCATGCCGGAGCTCTGTGAGATCGCGACAAAACATAATCTGAAAATGATCTCAATTGCGGATCTCATTGAATACCGCCGGAACAATGAGAATCTCATTTCTCACGTGGAAGCGGTTCCTCTTCCGACTAAGTTCGGGGATTTCCAGATGTATGTCTTCCGCTCAGAATTACTCAAGCAGGAACACATCGCCATCGTGAAAGGGGATCTTTCAGGCTCTCCACTCGTTCGCGTCCATTCGGAATGCTTTACCGGTGACCTCTTCGGTTCGGCCAGATGCGACTGTGGCGATCAGCTCGACCGTTCGATGAAACTCATCGAGGAAGAAAATAACGGGATGGTCATTTACCTTCGTCAGGAAGGCAGAGGCATCGGTCTTTTTAATAAAGTAAGAGCGTACCAGCTCCAGGATAAGGGCATGGATACGGCGGAAGCGAATCTTTACCTGGGCTTCCCGGTGGACTCCCGCGACTACACCATGGCCGCTCAGGTCCTTAAATACTTCAATGTGCAGTCCCTTCGCCTGATGACGAATAACCCGAAAAAAATTGAGGGCCTTAAAAAGCTCAACGTGAAAAACATCGAACGATTCCCGCTGGAGATGGACGCCCATCATCGGAATGCGCAGTACCTCTTTACTAAAAAAATGAAACTGGGGCATTTACTCACGCAGGAATTCTCTAAACAGTAGGTTGATATGAAAATCGAAGGTCATCTCTCAGCATCGAAACTCAAAGTGGCCATTGTCACAGCGAGGTTCAATGAGTTCATTACTTCAAAGCTTCTGGGAGGTGCTATCGATGCCCTTACCAGACATGACATCAATCCGACGAACATCGACGAGATCTGGGTTCCTGGCGCCTTTGAAATTCCCCTCGCGGCCCTGACTCTGGCCGAATCAAAAAAATACGATGCCGTGATCTGCCTCGGCGCAGTTATTCGTGGTTCGACTTCTCACTATGATTACGTTTGTAATGAGACAGCCAAGGGTATCTCTCACGCTTCTATGAAGACCGGTGTGCCGGTTATTTTCGGAGTTCTCACGACGGACACGATTGAGCAGGCGATCGAGCGCGCCGGCACCAAGGCCGGCAATAAAGGCTGGGACGCTGGTATGGCCGCCATTGAAATGGCGAATCTCATGCCGAAACTTCAAGGTAAGTAATAAAAAAAGGCTCCGGAAGGAGCCTTTTTTTATTACTGCAGATTCGGCAGTTTCCATTCAATCCTTGATCCACCACCGCCGCCACGAATTCCGCCCCTGGATGGTGGAGTGACAGGAGTTACGGGAGACACGGGAGGCGCGGGAGATACCGTACTCGTCAGAGGATTATAACTCGCGAGCTTTTTCAAATAACCTTCCCAGATCTGTTTTCCTGCCGCCACCTTAGTGTAGTTTTCAGTATGGATGGCCCTGTTCGAGCGATCCTGGTGATTCAGGTTCATCATGTGTGCCATCTCGTGAACGAATAATCCCGCCGAAACCCGGATTGAGTTTGGTCCCGCGACATAATCGGATTTAGCGGGATCCGGGTTATGTAGGACAGTTCTCATGATGAAAACCGGAGAATGATCGGTGCCCTGTCTTTCCGCGCGACCACTCACGTCCACTTTTTCTTCGCGGGCAATCACAACCAGGATCGATCCTTTTTTCCCCTGACCATCATACTTTTTGATCAGAGTATTCGAGCCTGAGGACATCGGCGAGTGATAGAGACGGGAGTCTTTAACAATCTTCTTACTTCCCAGCTTTAACTGGATAGCACCCGACTTGTAATGAGCATTGTTGATTCCGTCGATGACCGCCTGAGCGTACACATTGTTCTTCGCCCAGACTTCGTTGCCCTGGCCGTTACTTTCCTGGAGGATAATCAAATTCACCGGGATCGATCTCTCCTGGGCCTCTACGTTTTTCACGGTCCCGAAGGTAATCAAGATCATAAAAATTTTCAGTAACTTTTTAGAATCCATTTTTTGCCCCTTAACCGAATGAAGATCCGGTCTGATGTGAGAAGATTAATGGCAATATGACTTCAAAGCAGAAGAGCCCTTTGTTTCCAGGGGATTGGCCAGATAAACGCATAAAAAAATGCCTCACAAAGTTGGCAAAATGGAAAAGGGGAGGCCAAGTTTACAGGGTAAGGGAATTTCCCAATTGGTTCATGCTATAGAAGAAAAAAACAAGGATCCCCTATGAAATACTTCTTCGTCCTTATGCTTATTTCTTCAGTCTCTTTTGCAAAAACCCGCATGCCGGATACGATTAAGTGCACTTCAAAAGCAACCTCAGAAAACGTCCGTTCGTTTTCTCTCGTTGATCTCAATACAACTCATCCGGAAGCTACCATTGTGGATACTGGCCTCATGGGTTATGAAATTCGGGACGGAGTGATGTCGATGGGTCTTTCGAACGAATGTGATAACAGCTACGAAATTTCCATTCCGCTTTATGAGCTCGAACAAGTTATTGAAGGAAAGAAGAAGAATGTTACCGGAAAGCTTGTTTATTCAGACGTAGCACTGTCTGAAGCGCGGGATACAGAAGAGGCAGTGGAAGAGACGGTCGAAATCAATTGCCGGTTAAAGTAAACTAGAGCGGGATCTCAGACTTGTGCTGAGCTGCCGCCATTCCACTTTGAATTTCGTCGCGCACTTCAGTCATTTTGCCGCTTTCGTGGAAGTATGAAACTCCCAGTACCAGGGCAATAACTACGAGAACCAGAGGGAGATACTTCGCTATACTGTGTTTTTCCATAGGATTTCCATATCATAAAACTCCCTCTCAAATCAAAGCCCCGCTGATCATAACGCTTCGCTTCGACGGCGGCGGCGAAGCCACGCATTAAATAGCTGACTTTGCTTGCCAAGGAGGCTTACCTCCCCTATAACTATCAGACCGTTTCACGGAAAACTTAATCTAAGCGAGGACGCAGGCTCCTTAGGTGAAGTCTTTTAAAAATTTGTTTCCTGCTACAGCCTGAAGGAGAATTTCATGGCAAAAATCGACATGGGGCGCTCGCGCTTCAAAATTCAACGCCGCCTGGGTGTTGAACTTCCAGGACTCGGCAAGGCCGGTGCTCTTGAAAGAAAACCTTATGGTCCAGGTCAACACGGGATGGCCCGCAAGAAGCTTTCGGATTACACCGTCCGTTTGATTGAAAAACAAAAGGTGATGTTCAACTACGGTCTGCGTGAGTCTCAACTCCGTAACTACGTTAAGAACTCTAAGAAGATTAAGACAGCATCATGGGTTGATACCATGATCATCTCTCTTGAATCTCGTCTTGATAACGTTGTATTCCGTCTTAACTGGGCCCCTTCGATTCCAGCTGCTCGTCAGATGGTTTCGCACAAGCACATCAAAGTTAACGGAAAGACAGTTAACGTTCCTGGTTTCCAGGTGAAGCCAAATGACGTGATCGAAATCACTGATACTGGTGCTCGTTCTGGTAACTACCTCCAGGCCAAGCAGCGTCCAAGAATCTCTTCAGTTCCAGCTTTCCTTACTAAGGAAGCAACGGCTGAGAAAGAAAAAGCGAAAATGGTTTCTAAGCCACTCGCTGAGGACATCCCATTCGCTTTCGAAAAGCGTCTCGTGATTGAGTACTACTGGAAAGTTAAGTAATAAGTCCAAAAAGAGAAGGGCCGCGAAAGCGGCCCTTTTTTTTTCTATTTTTCATACCAGTCATTGCATTGCTGGGGAGTAATCCCCGCCAGCACGGAACATTTGTATATCATGACCTGTTCCTCTCTTTCTGCCGACGGAAGATTTTCCAACAGGGCCTCAAACTCCACCACATATTTATCGCAACCGATATTTCCGTAAGTGCAGTTCACCATCCGGCGAACGGAATCTTTCACTGACTCAGGTTGATTCTCATACTGAGAAAGTTCTTCTTCCATCTTGGCCGCCAGATGCTCCCGGGTGTAGCGATTGATTCTCGGAGTCCACTGGGACTCTTCATCATTCGATCCACTGGGGTGATCGAGAAGTTTCCTATCGAGGAATTGCGTCACCATGTTCTGCTGCTGAATGGTGAAAGCGGAACCTTTCGGCATTGATCCATTTCCAACAGCATGTCTGATGCGTCGAAGGTCCTTCACACTGTTTTCATTGAGGTTGATTTTCGGGAGTGTCGATTTCACCTTGTATGATTCTCCGGTGACATAATCATCGGGCTTTGTGCTGACAAGAACCGTGATGTTTTTTTCAAATTCCATCGGACGCGAGTGGCACATGATACAGCGCTGGTTAAACAGTGCTTCGGCATTCGCATTGGTGGTCGTGTCCCACTCTCCGGTTATCCTTCCGGTTTCAGCTGCTTTCTTCGGGCAGAAAGCGAGAAGTTTTTCTTTTGAAACATCCAGCGACGGTGTCCATAACTGATCGACCATCCTTGCGCATTCAGCAGGATCAATGGCAGAAACATGAAGTGGAGAATTGTTGAGATTGAGCCCAGCTTGATCACAAACTCTCCCCCACATGGAACTCAGGATTTCGAGGGGGGACTTCTGAGGCTGGACAACGCAATTGGTGCAGTCACCGGAGGTGCGGAAGATTTGCTTATCAAACGGGAACCATTCGAGCTGCTTCTGTACCACTTT
>JAKFFP010000286.1:0-6562 GCA_036675045.1 Bacteriovoracales bacterium
CGTCGGAGCTATGCCAGGGAAGATCATCCACGCTCTTAAAAAAGCGGGAACATCAAACCCAGTTATCCTTCTCGATGAGATCGATAAGATGAGTTCTGATTTCCGTGGTGACCCAGGTGCAGCGATGCTCGAAGTACTCGATCCGGGTCAGAATAAGACTTTCGGTGACCATTACATCGAGACTGAATACGATCTTTCTAAAGTTATGTTTATCATGACAGCGAACGACCTCGGACAAATCCCTGGTCCTCTTCGCGACCGTATGGAAATCATCCACATCGCTGGTTACACACCAGACGAGAAAATGCAGATCGCGAAGAAGTATCTTCTTCCGAAATCATGGGAATCGCACGGTCTTAAAAATTATCCAGTAACTGTGACTGATAAAGTTCTCATGCAGATCGTTCGTGGATTCACGAAAGAAGCAGGAGTGCGTGAACTTGAGCGTCTCATGAACACCATCGCTCGTAAGACAGCGACTGAAGTAGTGACTGAAGACATCAAGGAAGGCCGCAAATTCACCGTAACTGAGAAGAACCTCGAGAAATATCTCGGTCCTGTGAAATTCGATCGCTCTGCCATCGAAGAGCAGCCGCAAATCGGTCTCGTGAATGGTCTTGCCTGGACTTCGGTCGGTGGCGAACTCCTTCACATCGAAGTTGTAACTGTGCCAGGTAACGGAAAGATCCAGGTTACCGGGAATCTTAAAGACGTCATGAGAGAATCTGCTTCTGCTGCTCTCTCGTACGTAAGATCGATCTCAAACCGCCTCGGTGTTGATCATGAGTGGTATGCGAAGAACGATATTCACATCCACGTACCAGATGGAGCGACTCCGAAAGACGGTCCTTCAGCCGGTATCACGATGGCAACTGCGCTCACTTCTGCGATCGCCGGTATTCCGGTTCGTCAGGATGTCGCAATGACCGGTGAAATCTCCCTTCGTGGACGTGTACTCCCGATCGGTGGTCTGAAAGAGAAGATTCTTGCTGCTAAACAGGCCGGTATCACAACTGTGATCATCCCTGAGAAGAACAAGAAAGATATCGTGAAGATCCCTGACGAGATCAAAGACGGAATCGAGATCAGAGCAGTGTCGGAAGCTGAAGAAGTTCTCCGCGTGGCCCTGAACCTCACTAAGCCGGAAGAATTCATGAAGGCACGTGCCCTCAAGGTTCTCGATGGCGAAGCAGGACTAGAAGTCGCAAACTAATTAGTTTCATAGGGCCACCTTCGGGTGGCCTTTTTTTTTGCTCGGCGCTTGAAAAGGGGAACCTTCATCGTCGCTTTCCTCATTTCTCCCTGCGACGTATTTATCATACGTCTCAGTCGTCTCTCTCCAACACAATCACATCCATTTGATCCTGGAAGCCGAAAGCAATTCAATCCCGTATGAGATTCAGAGAGTGTCCCTCAGGATTCAGAAGGGAAGTTGCTGGATTCACGACGACGGGGGAAGCTTCTTCCTGAAACGGGCACTTTCTTCAGAGGGACTTGAAAGAGGGGATTGCAAACCATAGGATGCGGCCTATGAAAATTGCCATTCTTATCATCGCTGTGTTCATTTCTCTTCCCTCTATTGCCGGAGTTCTTATCCGGGATTTCAGGATCGTTCCTCCAGGGAATGATTATTCTCATAGTCCGCTTTTACCGAAGTCGGGAGATTGTTATCTCAAGGCCGCCGATTTCAATTACGAAAGTACCGACAGCATTATCTTTTTCCATATTATCGAGCGCGGAAGTCTCGCTGGTGAAGAGCAATCGATCAGTGTGAAGGGAAAGGATATCGAAGTTGATATCCGGACTTGTGGAAAGATCGAAGGCTATAAATCCCAGGTCACTAAGAACGCCGACGGCTCGAAAACGCTTTCAGTGAAGTGTTCCGGAAATGCTTTCGAAGGCCAGGGATCAGGCGAGATGATTCTCTCGATTGATAAGAAGAATATCATCCGCTCATACTCGCTGAAAAAGCGCGCGGGGTGGTGGGAAAACTTCCGCTCTATTAATATGTCCTGTCAGTTCTGAGACTATTTGACCATTTTCTCTGAGAAGCGAAAAAGGCAGGAAGTTCGCGAGCATTCAAAGAGATAGGTAAAAATATTTGTCCGCCGGCCATTGAAGTCAGTGCCTTCTTCCCACACGCCCGAGCGGAAACTCTTCGTTTCCTTCCCATAAGTCATGATAGAAAATAGTGCTTTGGCATTGTCTGCATTCTCATCTTTCAGGCGGACTTCATCGTAATTCTTTTCGATCAACTGATTATTGATATCAATTTCCAAAGTGCACTTGCTGCTCGAAGGGACAGGTGCCGGGTTGAAAAATTCACTTTCACATTTCATCCGAAGGACATCTGATACTTTCGGAAAGACGACGATGACTTTTTCGCCACCCGGAAAATGCTCGATACTTTTGTGTGCGACTTCGGAAGGAAGTTTGTTCAGAAAGTGGGCCAGAGTCATCTGATCATATTCGGCGATCTCGAGAATGGATCCGAAGGCTGAGGTTGTGAGGAGTAAAGCTAAGAGGAATTTCATTTTTTCTCCCTTACAACGAAGGCGGCGTTCGCCTTGACCCGGAACCAGTCAAAATCCCGGAGTTCAATCGGAAGTCCGAATGAGTCGCGAACATAGAAGGAACCCTTTTTATCTCCGCATTCTTCAGGGGTGATCTGGTAGCATGTGCCCGGAAGAGTATTATCATAGCCCACGATCAGGATCACGTGCCAATAACCGGTGTCATTGTAATTGATGAGGACTGGTGACCGGTTCGTTACGAGTGCTACTTTGATCATGTCGATGTGAGACGGTTTCAGGACATTCGTGGACCAGCGGTTGCCGAAGATGAAGAGTCTTTCAGTTTCGACTTTAGGGAGTTCCACTCGGGGAAGATCCTGCCATGCCCTTGGGTTCCAGGCAGTATCACTGGTATCTGTCCCGTTCCAGGGCTCAAAAGGCCAGTCCGAGATGTGGATACCGAAACCGCGATTAAATTTCAGGATCGGAATTTCCCAGAAAGATTTTCCGGCGGTTTCATATTTCGGGGCCTGGATGAGAAAGGATTCAGCGAGATCATATTTCCCGAACGGCTGGGGGGTCTTTACATCATTTTTTTTATTCGCGATGAGTTCCATCGCACCCGTGCTCGCAACATATAAGCAGGTTTTTGTATCGCCCTGATCCGGGGCTTCCTGTACGTAATCGAGAAGTTCGGTATAACGTTCAGGAAGAGCAAATGAGGTAAACGGAATAAACAAGCCTAAAAAGATCATCAATTTCATGACAATCATTTGAGCGCACCGAAAAGATTCTATCAACAGGAAGAAACGGGAATTTCCTCACATTTCGCTGTGCGCACTGAGGATCGACATCCAAATATTTAATCGGCCTTAAGAATGAAGCGGAGAATACTCTGATAGATCTTC
Source organism: Bacteriovoracales bacterium (assembly GCA_036675045.1). Lineage (GTDB taxonomy): Bacteria > Bdellovibrionota > Bacteriovoracia > Bacteriovoracales > Bacteriovoracaceae > Peredibacter. Next base: position 3,422 of record JAKFFP010000286.1, read on the forward strand.
CTGCGGGTCTCCCGCTCGGCTAGTGCGAACTCCTCGAGGAAGCCGTCCGAAAGCATATGAGAGGCATCCAGAACCAGGGTGACCTGATGGGGAGCAAGCTCTTCCGGGACCAGTGTGTGAGGAAGCTCGATGAATCCGTCGTTGGCGCTAACGAGGAATTTCTGCCAATAATTGTATTTAAGGACCGGTGACATGGGTGAACCGTTCTTCAAAACGCGATCGCTTAATGGTGCACCAGTTACATTCACCGTGAGCATGTCATGACGAGTGGCTTCTCTAACCTCACTCAGAGTTTCGGCAATGATTGTGGACTTCATGTAGGAAGTGGCATCGGCCATTTTGCCAACAGTACGCACCTCGTTCAATGGAATGACTTTCATAAAAGGCGAAAGAAGCTTCGGCAGGATCACGCTGCCTGCGATGTCGGCGAAAAATGTCCCCGTCAGCATTCCTGAAAGATTCACATGACCGACTATCTTTGACTTGAGAGCGGGATCGATGTCTTTCAGAGCAGACAGAAGCTCCGGAGTGCCCTTGCACAGGGAAAGTAAGATAACCGATTTATCTTTTCTCAACTCATCTTCAATCTGGGGTGCCATTTTTTCAGCATTTGATTTCACCATGCCGAAGGGATTCTTGTCCAGATAAACAACTTCTAGACCCATGGACTCAATGTCGGAGAGAAAATCCCGGATGTAGTAGGGGGCGGCCTTGCCATAGTCAGCTGACCAGCCCAGACCGAAGCTCACAACAAGCTTGATTTTATCCTTCCACATAGTCAGTGGTTTTGACGGGGAATCATTTCTTCTCAATTCCTTCAGGACAAATTTCCGGAACTCAGTGTTCTCAGGATTTCTCTCAATCAGTTCCTTGAAAACTTCCGTGGCAAATATGGCACCGAAGCGGGGAGTAAGTTCACGGTTAAGCGCCCGCGTGAAGACAGTGATGTTTCTTTTATCGATGAACTCCGAAACGGTTCTTTCTTCCCTTAGCTCATTGGACTTTTTAGCAATTTGCTCGAGCTCAAATCGAAGCTCGTCGGATAAGTGAGACTTTGTTTCTTCATCGAGAGTTTTCCAGTTAACATTGATTCTCTTTTTCCAGTTCGAACAATGAACTCTCGAGTAGGCGTAATAAATTATCCGGGTGAGAGGTTTTCGTGACCATTTGAAAAAAAGATTGTGGCCGTTGATATTTTCCACGCAACGGGGAAATCCATTGGGTTGGCGGACAACAGAAAGCTCTTTTCCTGAAACAGGGAATGATAAAAGAGGAAGAACCAGGATGAATGTCCGCAAAAGGCAAAGGAAGGCCATGACAGATGGAAAGCAATCGGAATGCCATCCGGAGGCTTCAGCTTTTCAGGCATTTAGAGTCTGAAAGACATTATAAGATGCCGAGATATTAGACAGTCGATCACCCGCTTGTTAAATCCAGAGCATGAAAATCATTCTGCTTATGGTTCTCCTGTCCTCTCCGATCTTCGCCCGCGAGATTACAGACGATTTCCGGGAGCTTTATCAGGAAGATGGTTTTTCTCAGGAAGAAATGGATGTTCTCAAAACTCACGAGATAATTCTGATCCCGGGAATAATGTCGGAAACATTCATCTCCTCAGATCCAAGAAGCAGGATTGATCTTTCCTTGTTCACCAGGGATTATTTCGGAACTCATCTGCGCCATCTTAAAGATCGCGGATTCCCGGTCAGAAGACTGAAGGCATCCTCGAAGTCAGTGAAGGAAACGAAGAATGAAATTGAAGAAGTTCTCCGGACAACATCAAGGCCTGTGATCTTTTTCTCCCATTCACTGGGAGGCATGGCGCTTCTGGATTACCTTCTCGAAAAAAATGAACATTGGCCCCGGATCAGGGGAATCATTTTCATGCAGTCACCATTTCTGGGGGCCCCTGTTGCGACGGTGGTCCGAAGACATCCGCGACTGGAAAGAATTTTCCCGCTGGTCAACACCAGCCCGGAAGTCGTGAAATACCTTTCCCTGGAAGAGCGCAAAGATTTTGTGACCCGTAACCAGAGCTCCATCATGGAACTCACCTCGAAGATCCGAATTATTACCGTTGGAGGTGTCGCAAACGGATTCAGGAGCGTATTTGCTCCCAGTGTTTCTCTCATCCGGACCGGATGCCTGGAAACGGCCTGGGGCAGATGCATCGGACCCAGTCTTTTTAACGGACCCTATGATCTTAGTGATGGGATGGTTCCTTTCGAAGGCTCAAAGCTTCCCGGAGCCGATTTTGTGAAACTCATGGCCGCTGATCATGGAGAGACCGTGGTCAACATCCCTCACAAGAGTCTCAATCATAAAAGACTGACCTCAGCTCTGCTTAAACTTCTTCTCTGATTTCAGGGCCGTCTAATCTTTAGACAACGGCAGGTAACTCTTTCTTGCGGACCCCGCTCATTTCAGTCGAAAGCTAATATAAAGCAATTTTTATTACCACAGGAGTGTCCCATGGACCCGAAGTCGTTTACTTTGAAAATTGCTCTTCTCTCTACTCTTATTTCTTCCGGAACAGCGCTGGCCCAGAGTCTGCCGGATGAAATCAATCACACCAGATATCTTCAGATCTATCAGAACCTCGATAGTGTTCTCCAGCAGAAAACTGCTGAGTACCAGAGACTTTCCTCGCAAAAAGAAGAGATAGAAAAAACCATCTCGCAGATGGAGAATGACCAGGTGGCCATTCCTTCCAGGAACTATGAGCTCTCTCAGATCATTGCCGCCAAACGCGCGGAAGTGTCTTCTCTCAATCAACAGATCGCCCAGATCGAAACACTCCTCAGCCAGGTGATTGAGGACCTGAGACGACTTGATAATATCCTGTCTCAGCTCAATCACGATTATTCGGACCAGGCAAATCGCCTTCGTTCGATCGAAGCTGCCCGTAATCAGGCCGGCCAGGAAGCCCAGGTATCTAGAAGCAGGCTCGAGCGAGAGATGCGCGAGGAAGCCGAAACCGGAAGAACGCTTCAGCGCTTGAATAATGAAATGAACCGCGCGATGGAAGAGCGCCAGCAGAATGAAAGAGAAAGAAGAGAACTTACCCGTGACGTTGATCAGTTCCGCCGGGAAGTGGTGAATTTCCGGGCCGCTGTCACCCAGAATACAAACATGCTCAAC
>JAKFFP010000107.1:0-6551 GCA_036675045.1 Bacteriovoracales bacterium
CAAAGAAACGCCACGGATAATCTATGAGAGATCATCAGTAAGCTCAGTGATCTGGTTACATTGATCCCTATTCAGACCGCGCCTTCTTCCATGAGTTCGAGTCACTGTTTCATCCATGAACCAAAACGATATATCCCTGCGAATTCATAAAGTGACAAAATCCTCAGTTCCCTGCGGACAATATAATTTTTACTTCCGCACCGGTGTCCCGTCCCCTTCTGTGCTATACCCCGCCCATTAAAATTCCTGAGGAGACGTCTATGAAGACTCTGATCGCTTGTGCTGTTGCCATATTGTCCCTGGCCGCTCACGCAGTAGTTGTTGAACCAGCCGCGAAACTTGCCGGCTCATACATGGCGGTTGGTAACTGTCTTTATGAAACAGCGACAGTGAAGATCGAGCGCTCAGACAGAATGGATTATTTTGTTGTTCGTCTCGCGAATAATACCACCAGCACATTCAAGTCACGTTCGATCAATATGGACAACATGTGGACGAAGGTCCGCACTACCCGCGGTATGCAAAGGATCATGACCCAGGACAAGGTTCGCGGCGGGAAAATGGTTGCAGAAGAAAGAACCTGCTTACCGGGATGGGTCGGTTGCTCAGAGTGGTCGACGGCCCTGGAGGCTTCGTTCGTCGACGTAAACACCATGGAAGTTAAAATGGGTGCAGAAACCTGCACTTTCACAAAGGCGGAGTAATGAGACCAGGACGCGAATTAGATACCCTGATAGCCAAACACATTTTCGGACACGATGTCGTTATCAAGAGGAAAATTCCGACGGAAGTAACTCCTGCAGGTGAGCGCCCCTTGCGAGAATATTCAAAATCAACCGGCGCGGCTTTTGACGTGGCCGAGAAAATGAAAATCAGCCTCATTCCTATCGAAGGTAATCAGTGGTTTGCACTCTGCGGCCCGGAAGAGGGATTCAAGTCCCCGGCCGATTTCATGAAATTCATCGGTGAAGGTAATTTCCAGAATTCAGGAGCGGCGGTCGCGGAAACGGCAGCTCTGGCGATCTCTCTGGCCGGGATCAAGGCAATTGAAACGCGCATGAATGCTACCGAATCCGGTGACGGTTCAACCACCCACTAGTTTCAAAAGCTGGCTGCCAGGTCGATCCGGTGGCCAGCGTTCCATCTCTCCTACTCTGAGGACATGAACAGCGTTGGAATGATGAAGGAAGAATTGTGTGGTTTAAGGGAGTTAATAGTTCTAAGAGGAACTGTCTAATCTTTCTACACTCCCGGTATTTCCTTCAAGTGTGCTGAATCCCGCCCTTCTTTTTGGAATAATCAGCACATGAAAAAACAACTCATGAACTCCTTAGTTTTAAGTTCCCTCTTTCTGTCGGCAACAGCACTGGCGGCGATAGAGTTCCCTCACGTCGATGGCTACGACCAAGCGGCGGTGGAAACATTATGGAAAGACGTGAAGGGAGACTCAGTTCCGAATGCACTGATCAACCGCACCTCAATCGACAATCCGCGACTCGCTTATTCCCAGGTTTTTCCCAGAAGTTTTCTTCAGGAAGAACTCCTCGCGGTCTGCTATCAGGACTGTAAGAATAAAGACCTGATCAAGATCAAAGATGGCTTTGTTGAGGCCGGTGATAAGAACTCTCTCGAGCAGGCGAACGTCTATTTCTGGCTCAAGCGTTATTTTAACTTCCTGGATGAGAGATTCAATTTCCGTCCGACAAAATTTTTGCGGGTGATGACAAACAGGTCGATCAAGGATCCGACGGCCGGAAGCAAAATGAAAAACAATGCTTTCTTCAACCCGGCGGATGTAACTCTCTCCTTTCTCCCGGCCAGTAATAATTTCCTTTTTAATGCCCTTAAGGGAAAAATCAACCGTTCGGGTTTTGATCCATCGGTCATTGCCCACGAAGCTTCTCACTACTTTTTCCATCATCTCTTTCCGAATTCAATCAACTACGAAATCTCGGGCCTCAACGAAGGCTTCGCAGACTATATTGCCCATCTTCATCTGAATAACCCGAAAGTCGGACTTATCATGTTGCGAGGCAAAGCCTTGAGAGATGCTTCAAGTCTGGTGAACAGCCAGGGCCAGGTGAAATCCTACGCACCTAAGCTCGAATCACATGATCTGGGTGAGCGTATCAGCATGCTCCTTTGGCAATCGCGCAACGAGGCCCAGGATAAGGAAGAATTTGACCGCCATGTCGTCGATGCCGTGAGAGCGATTGCCCAGAATCCATTTGCAACAATCCATAGTTTCAAGTCAGAGATGATGAAAAGAATTCCTACGGTCGTGGCATCTGAAAAGATGTCTACCGTCCGCACACTCTGGGAAATTGTTCTTCCGGGTAAAGAAGTCACTATCACAGACACATCTTTTCTTTCAAAAAGCGAGGTCACTGATTCATACCTCGGCTTTAAGATAAACCAGACAATCTCAAAGCGCTTTGCTGATGAGATGGGCATGGAAGAACATAACGATCAGGGTTTTAGTTTTATCCGCGAAACAAAACTTTCCAATGGTCAAACCGCTCTCCTCATGGCCTCGGAAGATGAAACGATCACAACACCGTATTGGTATGTTCTCGATACCACCTCCGGAAATATCCTCGGTATCTATGGTATTGACCAGAAACCGATAACAGATGCGACTGAGCTCAAAAAAATCGAAGGTCTCACGACACAGGTGACTTCGCAGAATGAAACGATCGCTGACTTCATAGCAAAGGCACGCTTGTTCTCGGATCTTGCTCAGGGCAAGGGAGAACTCACTTCCGGTTATAAAGTTAAAAAGGTGCAGACTTTTTCTGACTCGATTCTTTTTAACGGTGAGCCACTCGCCATTAACCGCGTTGAAATTAATCTCAAGAAAAAATTTCTGGTAAGCCTTCTTGTGGGCCTTCCTGATATCGCGAATGTTTTTGTCTACACCGCTGACAAGAAAATTTCTGCGCTTCCGCTTCTGAACAATAAGAGAGTCATTGGATACAAGCTTCAATTCTCTAATGGCACAGCGATGGAAATGATCCTTAACAAATACGGAAAAGCACAATAATTCAGAGAAGGCCCGACCTCGTTCGGGCCTTATTTCCCCATTCGATTTTTTCTCCCGGAGTTAAGCCGTCAAAAATCAAGCACCCTTAATTGGCGTGTGAATTGCTCTAATTCTGACTTTCAATTTGGTGCAGTTGCACTTTAAACAAGGAGTCTAGGAAATGAGCATGAAGAAAAAATCAAGGCTGGAAAAAATGATGCCTTATGTACTGAGCGTGGGAATGCTGACGTTTGTAGCTGCCTGCGGAAACGACGATGATGATGACAACAGCAGCCGCGGCGGCGGGCCGGAACTGGAGTCAGAAAACGTAACATATCGTGCTGTCCTTACTCCTCTTAATGGTAGTGGAGCAACAGGAACTGCAACTGTCTCACGTGACGCCGATCAGTTTAACGTTGAAGTCAGCATGGCCGGTGCACCTTCTACGGTTCACATGCAACATATCCATACCGGTACTGCATGTCCGACAGCTGCCAATGCCGGCGCGGATTCTATCGTCGATGCGGTGGAAGCCGAAGCGGTTACAGGCAAGGCGCTCATTCCGCTTGATAGTGACCTTCGCTCACAGGATGCTGGCGGTGTTTATCCGGTAGGACGCTCTTACCGCTATAGAGAATCAACTTCCTGGTCAACGATGGTAGCTGATCTCACAAATAGTACTCCACAACCGGAAGAAGATACGGCCGGAACAACTGGTACATCCGGCACTAGTGGTACAACAGGAACGACCGGAACAACCGGCACCAGTGGTACGACAGGAACAACCGGAACAATCGTTGAAGAAGAGCAGGATTCAGAATTTGCGAAACTCGCTCCAGGTGAGACGCTTCGTCTGGCCGGACGAGTGGTGGAAATTCACGGAACGACTGAATCTCTGGATTCTACAGTTGCCGGCTCTCACGGAGCATCGCCAGCGCGTTCTCTTCCGATTGCGTGTGGTGTTCTCGTGGAAGTTCCTTCTGAAGAATCAGAAGACACCGGCACAACAGGTACTACCGGTACATCCGGCACAACTGGAACAACCGGCACATCCGGCACAACTGGAACAACCGGCACAAGCGGCACTTCGGGTACCTCCGGCACAAGCGGCACCACCGGCGCTTAATTTCTTACCGAGGGCAATGGCAACATTGCCCTCTTCTTAAATCTCGACAATTTCCAGATCGATTCCATGAAGCTTCCGGATAAAGATAACCCGGAAAGTAACATTCCCTATCACAACAACTCCACCGACAGCAGCACCAATGGCGGCACCCTTGAGGCCCGCGATATCAAACCCGAGTAAGGTGGCGAAGGTCATGATCGTAGTTGATTCATGGATAAGTGTTTTGATGAGTCTCGGAGGAAGATTACTTTTCCAGGAAACGCGATCAATAAATTTCTCCTGGCGAAGGACAAACTCTTCCAGAGTATTAGCGACCAGAGAATAATCTTTGATGCGGATTTTGAACTGAGTGACTTTTCCGAGCATTGTGATTTTTCGAAGCGGATTCTTCATATAAAGAATCTTGCAAGGAAAAGGCCACTAAACCTGAGAAAAACAGAAGGCGGGGAATCGGCCGCAAAGCTGGCCAATTCCCCGTGGATAATTACTGGTGAATGAATTGTTCGTTTTCCGTTGAACCGTGATACGCGAGAGTTGAGGAAAGGCCACAACTCACCGTGGTACTGACGAGGTCAAAATACCCGGTGCCCACCTCACGCTGGTGCTTGGTGGCAGTGTAGCCCGATTTTTCTGAAGCAAATTCCCGCTCCTGAAGCTCGGAATAAGCACTCATCCCACGATTCTTATAATCCAGAGCAAGTTCATACATGCTGTGATTCAAGGCATGGAATCCGGCGAGTGTCACAAACTGGAATTTATACCCCATGGCAGCAAGCTCTCTCTGGAAAGTCGCAATTTCTGAATCACTTAAATTTCTTTTCCAGTTAAAAGACGGCGAGCAATTGTAAGCGAGAAGTTTATCCGGGAACTCACTTCTGATCGCCTCAGCAAAGCGTCTGGCTTCCTTCATATCGGGTTTTGAAGTCTCACACCAGATAAGATCAGCATAGGGAGCGTAAGCAAGACCTCGGACAATTGCGGTCTCAATTCCTTCTCTGATCCGGTAAAAACCTTCCGGTGTTCTTTCTCCGGTCACAAATTCCCTGTCGCGATCATCTACATCTGAAGTCAGGAGCTGGGCCCCGTTGGCGTCAGTTCTTGCCACGACAAGTGTCGGAACATCCATGACGTCAGCCGCGAGTCTCGCCGCCGTGAGTGTCCGGATGAAATGTGAAGTGGGCACCAGGACTTTACCACCCAGGTGTCCGCATTTTTTTTCTGATGCCAGCTGGTCTTCAAAATGCACCCCTGCAGCACCCGCTTCAATCATCATCTTCATGAGCTCGAAGGAATTCAGGGGCCCGCCGAAGCCGGCTTCCGCGTCTGCGATAATCGGTGCCATCCAGTGTCTGGAAACTTTTCCTTCCGCGCACTCGATCTGGTCGGATCTCATGAGGGCCCGGTTAATACGCTTCACGACTTCAGGGACGGAGTTCGCCGGATACAAGCTCTGATCCGGATACATGTGTCCCGAAATGTTTGCATCGGCCGCAACCTGCCAGCCGGAAAGATAAATCGCCTTGAGGCCCGCTCTCACCTGCTGGACTGCCTGGTTACCAGTGAGGGCACCGAGGGCCGCTACATATTCTTCATCGTGCAGAAGATTCCATAATCGCTCTGCACCCATTCGTGCGAGAGAGTGTTCAATCTTTACCGTACCTCTTAAGCGAACGACTTCTAGCGAACTATAGTCGCGCTTGATCCCGTCCCACCGGGAGTCACTTTCCCAGGAATGCTGAAGTTCTCTAGCCTCTCGTTCGAAGAATTCCATTTTTCAATTCCTTTTGTATGGGCCACGCTTTCAGTCGTCGTGGTCAAAAATTCCTGAAGTTTCTTTTTTAAGAAAAGATGCCGGGCGGCCTGAGCAGCTTCCTTCCATTCGATGTCGGGAAACTCCTTCATCATCCTGTTCATTTCTTCGTCGAAAATATGATTCACCAACTCGGGGGTGACTTCTTCGCCTGAATCGAGTGTGATTCCATGATGAAGCCATTGCCACACTTGTGCGCGGGAAATTTCGAGCGTTGCCAGATCTTCCATCAGATTGTCAAAAGAAACGCATCCGATGTCTCTCATCCAGCCTTCCATGTAAGCGATACCGACACGGATGTTTGTACGAAGTCCGTTCATGGTATACGGTCCTTCACCTCGCGGAAGGACATCACTGTACTTATCGAAGTCATCAAGGGTGACATCGAGCTGGTTATCCTTTTTGAAGGCATTCATCGCAATGTCGATAAAATACGGGTGAGAAACCCAGCAGCCGTCATGGCCCCAGGATGCTTCTCTTTCTTTGTCGGTCCTTACTTTCTTTGCCTGCTCTTCCCGAAGCTCAGGAGTTTTTCCCGGCGTGAAGGCCGACATTCACCTGCACCTGTGCGAGCAGTCGGCGCAACGGCTTTC
>JAKFFP010000181.1:0-32133 GCA_036675045.1 Bacteriovoracales bacterium
ACTTTTCCAGTTCACCGCAAAGCGTGTGAAGAAGGACGAAGAGGGCGCCCGATGCAGATATTTTATGTAGGTCTTTTCTTTTTCCAGCGAACAAAAAAGAAGTAAGTCGGGATGATTCTGGCCCGTGCCTGGAGCGACACTCATAGAGCGGAATGTTCGATCGATGAGTGTCAATTCATCCCAGTCGCCCGGCGAAAGAGAAATCTGCCAGCGCTTTCCTTTCTCAGGCGGATGATTGATCAGTTTCTGAGACAGAAAGTGCTCGAGCTTGGAAAATGCCTGCATCCCGAAATCCGGATCGATGTTAAGTGGGATACCATTGGGAGACCCGATGACATCCTTTAAAGGTACTGTTTTCTGACCCAGCTTCCGCAGAAAAACTTCGGCAAAGGAACTAAGAGCATGAGCGATCGGAGAATGGGCGGTGGTCTTCCGGGAAAAAGACTCTTCAATCAACTGAATGTGTTTCAGCATCTCCTGGTATCTTTCTTTCGAAAGCTGAGGACGGAAATCGCTGTCAATGAGCTGAAAGTTCCCATCTGATATTTCATCCTGGTGGTGGATGCCGGAAACATTCTCGGGAACGAGGATTTCTTTTGAAATTAAAAAATTGATCAGTGCCAAACGCTGCTGTGGATCTTTTAAGGGTGTTTGCAGGAGAAGGTCGAGTTTTTCTCTTTTTAATGGAGTTTTCGTCTGTTGCAGAAGCTTAATCAGATCAGGTGATAACTCCATCGTCGTTCTTTTTCCGTCGACCACCTGACCAAATTTGAATCCAATGTAAGAGACGATATTGCCCGTTTTTGTGAAAGTGGGGTTCAGGTGGAATCTCGGAGAGGGCCGTTCACGGTTCCATTTCGATACCTCGGCACCGGTAGGTGAAAAATTTCTGACCAGCACTTCTTCTTCCGAAGTGAAGGAATCTTTTTCTGCCACCTGGCCCAGGCTTAAGACCGAGCGATCCTTGAAAGGAGTCGTACGACCCGAGCGGATGAGATGTTGCCTGAGATCTTTTAATTCATTGAAGACCGGGATTTCTTCGAGCTCACGCCAGGAACTTATAGGACGGCGGAAAATGAAATACGGAGGCTGGCTGTCCATATTTCAGGGGCACACATAATAAATACTGGCGCCGTCGTGCCAGGAAGTCGGGCCAGCGGTCGTATCACAAAAGGTCGTATCACCCTGTGAAGATCCGGTGTAGGCCGTGGTGCACGCGTAAATGGGAAGAGTGTAATTAACGGAGGATTCGTCGAAGCCTAGAATTTCAATAGTACCGAGCTTACCAAATTCAAATTTGGTCTCTTTCTTATCGTCTTTTTTTTCCTTCTTTTCTTTTTTCTCTTTCTTCTCTTTCATCCGAACCTCTACGATCAAGGATACTAAAGTCATCACCGGCGAGAGTCATTTTCGCCGCAAGTTTCCTGAGAAACCCTCTCGATACATTATAGGGGAGAACTGCTTGATTTAAATCAATAAATTCACCAGCAACATGGTGCTTTCTTCCTATCAACTCCCCTGCCATATTGTCGAAATGATTACGCCTTTTTATCGGCAGGAGATGAAGTTCCGGGTGGATAATCTCCTTATGCACCAGCCACTCACTCAAAAGAAGGGGGAAACGCGCCTCCTCCGCCTCGGCGAGACTGACCGAGAAGTCTTCTGAGTTTGTCTGCGAAAGGCTGATATAGATTGGGTTTTTCCAGGGATGCTTCGTCCAATTTTTTCCTAAGTTGCCATGCACAACCGGAGGAGAATAGGTCCAATGAATCGATTCAATGAGCTCCATATATCTGGCGAGGGAGAAAAACGTTTCGCCCTTAAAGGGGCCCGTGATGTGAAGACTGCAGGGAAGTTTCAATTTCTGAAGGGCCTCAGTAAGAAGAATCACCGCCTCAAGATTTTTCGAGGGCAGCGGTCTTCCGGCGAAAATCAGATCCACCGGCTTCTTCCAGTTAATTGGTTTTACATCCCGGGCCCTGGAGACCAGTTCATAGCGTGGAATGACACCGAAAAACGCCGGATCAATATCCAGCTCTTTCCCCAGTAATTCTTTGTACTGGTGACTTAAAAGCCAGATGCGATAAGATTTCTTAGGTGCCCAGTAGCGGGCCTGTTTCAGGATAAAAAGGGCGTCTCCCAACAAGACGACATCCGAAGAGTCCTGACAGTCCCACGTCACGTCTGCCAGAGTGGAAAAGATCGTGGGCGTCGTTTTAAACTTTTTTTGGAACCAGCGATTGATTCTTTTCTGTAGGAAAAGTGCGTTCGCCGGATTGAGAATAATTTCATCTTTGAGCATAAATTATGAAAAAGAAATATGTTGTGTCCAGAAGGCGGGGAGTTAAATCGAGAGTACTATTTCTGGACGATGAAATGAATGTATTTATCCAGGCAAAAGAGAAATATTTCAAACTGAAGGGAATGTTTGCCTTATGCTGGGTGCTCATTAATGGGAAGAACACCACTGAAGAGGTCTTCTCTGTCCTGAAGAAATGGGACAGAAAAATCAATAAAGGGAAGGATCTGGAAAAGGTTCTAGAGCAGCTCACATTGATGAAGCTTATTGAATATAAGTAGATCAGGTCGCAACGATGAGTTCCTGTTCAAGAAGTGTGCTTAAGATATCTTCGACATCTGTTTTAATTTCTTCCGGTGCTTCGCCGATCACATCCGAAAACTTGAGAATAAGATCTTCCTCTGAACGTTTGCCATCGATGAGATTCCAGAGTGTAACTAATTTCCCTTCAAGTTTTTTAAAACCATCGTATTCCACATGAATAACATAGAGAGCGTTTTCCGCGACCTTCTCTTTGGTAAAGCATTTCTCGCTGATTTTGTAGACGATCACTCGCAGTCTGCATTCTGGTACGTGATGATGTCGGCAGTAGCGCTGCAATCAGCAGCAACTTTCGGCGCCAGGATGACATCAAAGCACTGACCAACTTGCGTCGACTTCAGAGTCACGCGAAAGTCATGCTCCTGCTTTTGGATGCGAACGAGCTGGAAGTTTGAGTACTCGTGAGTGGCAAGCCGGTTAGTGACGCCGGAAAGAAGAAGAAGATCGCCGGTCATCGGGCGAGCGGGCTTACAGGCCAGAGCTGAGAAAGAAAAAGTAAAAGCGATGAGGATGATGAGTTTTTTCATGAGTGAAATAAATCATGAAATTGAAGGCACCGGCAATAACGCAAGGCTTCGCCGGCGCCGTAAAATTATTAAGAAAAATTGTTATTGTTGTGGATTGCAGAGATAGGCATCACCACTCATGCTACAAACTGCGAAGGAAAAAATCATAAGAAGCAAACATGGTTTCATAAAATATCCTTGGCGATCAAACTTACTTCGAAGACCTCGGAATATCTTTAAATTTGAGAAGTTGTTGAAATAAAAAAGCCCCGCATACGCGAGGCTTTTTTTTATTTTGATTGGTACTCCCAAGGGGATTCGAACCCCTGTTACCGCCGTGAAAAGGCGATGTCCTAGACCGGGCTAGACGATGGGAGCATTACCGGGAATTCGCTCTGAATATTTTCGTTGAATGGTGATCTCGCTGTGACTTGAACACAGGACCCCCTCCTTAAAAGGGAGGTGCTCTAACCAACTGAGCTACGAGACCACTTTCAAACGAAGGACTACAAATTATTGTTTCTGAAGTTTTTTGTCAAACACAAATTTGTAAGAAATTGGGATTTTCTTAGGCCCTAAACCTAGATTTTTTACTAACTTATTGGGCGAAATCGGGCCGACAGAGCATATCCGTCGTAATGGAATATCAGCGCCCCAAGATGAGTGTGCGTTACCGGTAGATGGTGGTGATGTTCTGGACGTTCCGGGACATCTGATTCTGCCCGATATAACAGGCCTCTACAGTGTAATCGCCGGTCCCGTGCTCATCAAAGGTGCATTCATCCACCCATTCGCGGGTGACCTTGTGGCGACAGATGCATTTTTGATTGGCGTTCCAGTCACCCCAGCCGATTCCCCAGCTGTTTCGCACGAGCATGTAACAATGCGGACCGATCTGTTTTCTGCCGACCATCATCGAAGAGTGCATCCCACAGTTGGCATCGACTGCTTTAAATTTCCGATCGGTCTGGGCGTATCCATTGTAATTCGGATTGGTCCAGGTCTCGGAACAATAACCGAAAATGAATGGCCCCTTGCTGATCTGCGTGTTCATTGTGCTTCTGGCATGGGCGTGGGTTTCGAACGGATAAATGTCGACTGCTCTTGGAGTCTGAAATCGATTCAAGCTCTGAGGTGAGCACGAGTCCTGCAGCAGACGAGTAAAAAGCTGGACCGAAGTTTCACTGACTGTTGAAAGTTGCGGCAGGAGACGCTCCCATATTACTTCCTCGGAACAGTTAGAATCGGCATCATTCATCGCCTCGTTCTGAGCAGTCTCAATCATTGATTGATTAGCTTGTCTTCCTCTCGCTTGTCGCTCAAGACTCCTGGCATAGGTCTCCAAGAACGATACCAATGGCGAACCACTGAGGTTCGAATTATTACTGAAGAGATTGAGTGCGCCCTCGACCCGATCGTAATTGCAGTTACCAGCATTGTTCACAGCGTTAATAGCACTAAGCTCATTGCCCGAGGTGAGAATCCTGCGGCTCGACTTGAGTGCCACCCATACCGGGTGCATGACGGGTTCGGTGGCCTGATTCGTCTTCAGGATGTGATAGTTAAGAAGCTGAGACGCCGTGTAAGCATAGCAGATCCCGACACCATCCTGGTCAGCAACGGGAATTTTCTCGAAAGGGGAATTCTCCTGCGTGAGATAATTGATTGTCCCGCAGTCCTGGGCACGGGCGAAGGCAGAAAGAAAATATAAGACGAGAAAGAGCTTCATTTGAGTGACCTGGAAAATGCATTCGAATCAATGAGCGATCCATCAGGAAAGCCGCAAAAACTCTGTTCACCTCCGCGCGGATCTTTCAGCACAAAGACATTCAGCTCGAAGGCCTTGCAAAACTGAGTAGCAGGATTCTTCCCTCCACTGCGGTCGATCTTTGAAGGGCGGGAGTTTTTCTTCTTAAGAAAATTTGTGGCCTCACATGGTTCCTGACATTTTTCTGAAAGAAGGGCCTTGAATTCTTTATTCCAGCAAATAGAAAGAGGTTCACCATATTTGGTGTAGGTCTCGCAAAGGGCGAAAACAGCGGAAGAGAAAAAGAATGAAAGAAGGAATATCTTCATCTCCTCAATTATCCAATGGGAATTGATGACATGAAAGAGGCAGTTATTTCACGTAAGTGAGCTGGCCGATGTTCCGGGTGAGATCGGCAGATCGGATCCAGCAACCTTCAACTGCATAGCGCTCGTTACTGTGGGTGTCAGGGCGACAATTATCCAGAAATTCGCCCGTCACTTGATCACGGCAGACGCAGGCGTAGTTTTTATTGTGAGAAGTCCACTTGGTTCCCCAGGTATTGCGAACCAGGAAATGGCAGGAATTGCCGAGCTTCTTCTGACCTACCACCAGTGACTCGTGGTACTGGCAGTTTTTCCGGACGACATCCCGCTGGCCCAGGAGATTGACCTCGATACCGTCAAATCGAGGATTCTTCCAGACGTTCGCGCAGTAGGCGATGGAAACAGGAGAAGGTGTGGTTGTGAGTTTTTCACCGAGAAATTTTTCGTAGTCAGCATCAGTATTCAGAGTCTGATAATTGAGTCTTTCCACTTCCGGCACCAACACGAAGGTTCTCTTCTCCGGAGCGCAATGCTTTTCGAGAGCTTCTCTCAGAGTTTCTACGGGAGTAAGACCCGCGGGTGAGCGATAAGTTCCGCGCTCAATCGCGAGAAGTGTTTTCACTCCGGAGTCCTCTGGTTTACCGATGCTCTTCAGTGCCGCTTCCACCGCATCGTAGTCGCAGTTAAGAGATTTCCGCATACTTTCCATCGTTTCTTTCGGATGTCCGATCTCGATTTTCTTCCTGTTTCTCACGAGTGCGTACTGGAGTGCGGCCCACGCCGGATGAACGTTTCTTTTGGTGGCGCCATTTTTTATCTGATACCAGTCGAGGATCTGGGCCGCAGAGTAAGCGTAGCAGATGTTGAGAGCACCCTGGTTATAAACCGGAATTTTTTGAAACGGAGAATTGGCTTCTGTAATCAAATTTACGGTCGCGCAGTCACTGGCGAAAGCATTGAAACAAAAGAAGGTGAAAAGAAGGAGAAATCTCTGTGTCATGTGGTGACACAATTATGAAGATTTCTCCGCTACATCCTAGTGGGTAAAAACTGCTTTTACTTGAGGAAATTGTCTCTGAAAACAATCTGGCTGCGATCAGGCCCATAGGCATAAATCTTCACCGGAATTCCGAGCGCATCCTGCAGGAAACTCATGTACGCTTCGAGTTCCGGAGAAGCCTTGTCACCGTCAAACGTATCTTTGAAAGGTTTAAACTCTTTGTAGAGAGGTTTGGCGTCGAAGAGATTGATTCCCGGATAAGCGCAATCCACTGTCTTCCCATTTACTTCGTAGGCATAGCAGATTTTGAGAGTCGGAAGATCAGAAAGGATATCGAGTTTTGTGAGAGCGATACTGGTGAGTTGTGAACATTTCACCGAGTAGCGGAGAAGGGGAATATCAAGCCAGCCGCAACGACGCTTGCGTCCGGTAGTTGCTCCGAATTCATTTCCCTTGGTCTGGATATGGGCACCAAGATCATCAAACATTTCGGTCGGGAACGGACCTTCACCCACGCGGGTGGTGTAGGCCTTCGCAACACCAATGACTTCCTCGAGTTTTCTTCCCGGCACTCCGGCACCGGTGAAAATTCCCGAAGCCGCTGTCGAAGAAGATGTTACGTAGGGATAAGTTCCGTAATCGATATCAAGCAGGATCCCCTGGGCACCTTCATAAAGAATGCGTTTCCCTTCCGAGAGCTTTTTATCGATGAGGCTGAAAGTATCGCTGACGTAATCTTTCATCTGAAGACCATAAGCATAGAGGCGCTCAACTTCCTGTTCAATTGTCGGAAAGTCGATCTGATAAAGATTCTTGAAGAGAATTGCTTTTTCCGCGTAACCATTGGAGAGGCGACGAACGAGCGTGTCTTTATCCAGGAGGTCTTTCACTTTGACCGCACGACGGGAAACTTTATCTTCGTACGCGGGTCCAATTCCTTTGCCGGTAGTTCCGATTTTTTCCGGACCCTGGGTCTCGCGGGCAGCATCCAGAAGCTTGTGGTAACTCGTGATAACGGTCGCAGTGGAAGAGAGCTTGAGATTATCGGGAGTCACTTTCGTGATGTTTTTAATCTTATCGAGCTCTTTCAGGAAATTTTCAGGCTCAAGAACAACACCATGACCGATAACGGATGTGCAGTGAGAGTGAAGAACACCGGAAGGAATCACGTGAAGAACAGTCTTCACTCCATTTACCCAGATCGTATGTCCGGCGTTGTGACCGCCCTGGTATCTCACAACCAGATCGCATTTTTCAGCGAGAAGATCCGTGATTTTACCCTTACCCTCGTCACCCCATTGAGCACCAATGATCGCCAAAGTCTGCATATGACCTTTCCTCGGAAAAAATTTCTAAATGTTAAGCGGTACAAGTGACTATACTAAACCGTAGGGGCAAATAGAACGGCCGATTTTGGAAATTTTGGGGATTTTAGACAGGAAAATCTAAACAAAAAACAGGGAAGGGCATTACACCCTTCCCCGGAAAGGCCTAGAATTCACTTGTTCCTGGGAGGAGAAAAGAGTTTCTAGGCGATCGATCTTAATTCAAGGCGACTTTGAAGGGTATTGAGCACGTTCTGGAACTCGCTCAGGGTCGGAAGGTTTCCGAAATGCGTGTTCTCATGCATGTTCATCGAAACAAAGTCGAAAACTTCAACCGGTGTGGATTTCTCCGCACCCTTCTGGAAGGCTCGCCAGTTGGACTTTCCAGTTCTCCGGTAGCATTCAAAGAGATCTTCAACGAGCTCCTGCTTGCTCTTCACTCCGACACTGACGACATGTCCATTGTCATCAATCTCGAGGTACCAGACCCGGTAGTCGTTCTGGTTTTTGGGATGTTGTTTTGATTCGACCGCGATGGCGAGTTTCATGGATCCCTCCTTGTCTCTCGATCTCTTCCCGTCCTGGGAAAAAATCCGTGTGTGTGTTTTGAAGGTGTCCCTAATCTTCGTCCTGAAGAAGTGGAGGGGATCGTCCTTCCCGCGTCCTGCTTACACACATCATTCCATCGTGCCCCTACGATTGTATGCAAGTTTGCACTAACATCAACTCACCTTTTTTAGAGGGAAAGTAAGAAGAGATAGGTGACAAAAAGATACTTTGTCGGATGCTCTCGTCCTCTCGTGGACTTGCCCCTGCGGGTGGGGGCGAAAGGATTCCAATTTCTGAGTGAATTGTTTCGAGATTTGAGCGAAGATGTTTCTTATGTCGATTATTCGTTCTTCACTCAAGATGGCCATTGCTACTTTTTTCTCGCGAATTCTCGGACTCGTGAGGGAACAGGTGATGGCCGCGTATTTCGGAGCTTCCGGGGTAACGGACGCCTTTTTGGTTGCGTACCGGATTCCGAATCTGCTTCGCGATCTTTTTGCTGAAGGTGCGTTCTCCTCGGCCTTTGTTCCGACCTTCGTGGAGGCCAATCAGGAAGATGCTACGAAAGGAAGAGAGCTCATGTGGGCGCTCTTCTGGTTACTGGCCGCTGTCACCGGTGTGATCTGCGCCGGCATCATGATCTTTGCTCCGGAACTCATCAGTGTCTTTGCTCCGGCGTTTAAAGAAGATCCGGAAAAATTCCAGCTCTGCGTGAACCTCACGCGTATCATGGCGCCGTTTCTGACCTTCGTTTCTCTGGCGGCCTTGTTCATGGGCGCCCTTAATTCACTCAAGGTGTTTTTTCTTCCGGCCCTGGCCCCGGCTTCCTACAATGTGATGAGTATTCTTGCGATGCTCACGCTCTCGGGTGTGATTCACAAGATGGGGTATCATCCGATTTACTCGCTGGGGATCGGCGCCATGCTGGGCGGATTCATGCAGGCAGCAGTCCAGATCCCGCTCATCTTAAAAAAAGGATACGGCCCGATGTGGCCCAAGGCTTTCTGGACTGTCCGGGCACAGAAGATCCTTAAACTCATGGGCCCCGGTCTTATTGGATTTGCCGCAACTCAGGTAAATCTTCTGGTCTCTACCATCCTGGCGACCGGAACGCTGGTGGGCGCAACCTCGTGGCTCAATTACAGCTTTCGTCTTTTCCAGCTGCCGGTGGGAATTCTTTCAGTCTCCATCGGAAATTCGAACCTGGTTCATTTTTCCGAGGCCTGGAAGAAAAAAGATATCGTGGGTGCCAAGGCCCAGCTTCAGCAGAGCTATTATCTGTCCTTCCTGACGGTCATGCCCGCCCTGGTGGTCCTGTACTGTCTCTCGGATGAGATCGTGAATGTGATCTTTGAGCGGGGGAGATTCAGCCGGGAATCGACTCTCATGACGGCCGAGGCCCTCAGGATGTATGCCCTGGGACTTCCCGCATATGGGCTGTATAAGATTTTGGTGCCGACTTTCTATGCGCTGGACCGTCAGAAGATTCCGGTGCTCGGATCGCTCTTTTCCATCGGCTTCAACATCGCTTTTTGTTTATTACTGACGCCCCTCTATGGCTTCAAGATCCTCGCTCTCGGAACCACTCTTTCAGTGCTCGTGAACGCGGTCTTCCAGAGCTGGATATTAAAGAAAGATTTAGCACTCAGCTGGGGATTTTTCTTCTCTCGCAGGATATTCAAAGTCTTAGCGGCGACCATCGCCACAGGAATCCTGGTAGAAACATTTCTAAAACCGGAATTTTTCTCTCAACCATTCATCACGAAATGTGTCACTCTCACAGCACAGATCAGTTCTGTAGGGATTCTTTATGCCACGTTCCTTGTTCTCATGGGTGAACGTTCGGCGATGAAGGCAATCTCCTCGAAAATCACAAAAAAACTCGCCAGAAAGTAAAATAAATCAACGCTTTAACTTGTGGGCAATGGACTTTTTAGTTATCCTGTAAGGGAAATACCTATTTAAGGAAGTTTTGATGAAGACAGATTTCGAAACGCTTAAAGCGCTCTCTACATACACGATCAACCATCTGAAACAAGCAGAGATGATCGACTTCGCCGCTGATTCGCGTGCTGATCTGATCGAGGCCATGGCCACTGAATTTGGCGTGAGCTTTGCGACTGATGAGAACATCAAGGAACAGGCGATTGAAGAAGTGGAAGAGAAGTTCGGCGAAGATATTCCAGGTGATATCACTGAAACTGAAATGTTCAATCACGCCCGCAAAGAAATCATTAAATCATTTAATGGTGAGAACATCGGTGGACTCTATCTTATGGAGTCACTCCACAACATTGCTATTCGGGTGAAGAATTTCCTTCTCTCAAATGAGCTGGTGGAAGATGTGTATAGCTCTGATGAAGAGCTGATCGATTTCGTGATCGACAAGATCCGCGGCTTCGCTCCTAAGCGTAACTAAGAATTCATTTACCTTTAAATTTAAGACAAACCTTTTCCATCGCCGGGAAAAGGTTTTCTTTTTTACACGACCCTTTCACGAAATTCCGGAACCAGAGCGCATTCTGCTTAATGAGCTTTCCGCAACGGAAAACTCTGCGGACACTGGTAAATGATTCCTGCGAGGGAAACGCTTCCTGAAGCTGAAGCTCGGGATAAAGATTCTTGCCGCCACAACTCTCGTAGGCGAGTACTTCGAGGTATTCGTAAATCTGCAGGCGTTCTTCGCTGGACGAAACCGGACGGTCGATTTTTATGATGATTTCTTTTCCGTCATCAGTTTCCTTGACGGAAGAGCTGAGCCAGAAATCAGCGGCAAAAGAAAAAGAAGAAAGCAGAAGAAGTGCAATCAGAGGCATACATTGTCTCCTGGTGAATTGAGATAAATTTTATCTCAGCTCCAGTTCGGAGAGGCCCTCTTCAAAGTATGGCCCTTCAACTCCTCCATTTAACACAGATGACCTGGATTCGAAGAGAAAGTAACCTGCCTCATTTTGTGCGCGCATAAGATAGATGTCGTAATAGAAGCGATCCACAACCTTTTGAGTGCCTTTACCTTCGACCCGTATCACCTCTTGAAAGTGTTCCTGAACCTTTGAATCGCGGAAGAGAACACGCGAGTCCGTTTCAAAAACTACGTCCTCATCAAATTCCATTTCTTCGAGATTGAGTTTTTCTTCGAGAAGCTTCGGGAGGTCTTTCCCCTCATGGTCGGGGAAAAAGGCAAGGATCGCGTACCAGTCGTAACGGGTATCGGTTCGTTCAAAGCGGATCTCGTGATCGGATTGTTGAACGATGGTCCACCAGTTGGGGATCGTGAGCAGGAGGTTCCCGAAAGTGACCTGATAAGCCTCATCCTTAAAAGACGACTTTTCTTCTCCAATAATCTTCATGGTGTAAAAACCAGCACCTAGTAAGATGAGGACCACCAGCCAGCCGAGAATGTGTTCCGAGAAGATTTCCATAACGGCTTGAGATTACAGCATCTTTTCTGGTCTTTCTAGTCACCGATTCACCTAAAGTCTTTGCGCCAGTCTACCGATATTAGACTGAAGAGATGGAGTCATGCCCGGCGAATTTTGCCGAGAGATAGCTCCCGTTTCATCAAGTGATAGTATTTAAGTGAGAAATTCTCCCCGGGTAGGGAGTACAAAAATTGGGTAGGAATATGAAAAAGTTTTTCCCTGTGGTCCTTGGCCTTTTAATCCCTCTAGCAGGCGCAATGGCGGACACCTTCGTTGATGAAGCAGTCTCCTTCTGCCGCTCAAAGGGTGGGGCCTACACCATGGCAGACATGGTCGTTAAAGGCGATAATTACTGCCGGCAGGTCACATGCCGAAAAACAACCTCAGATCGCTATGAAATCCCCGCGGGAGCTCCTGGTCCTGAGGCAAACGTCGAGGTCGCAAAAGAAATCTGCGTACCTAAATCACAAATTGACGGTGAATTTGAACCGGGCCGCAACCAATCAGGTACGCAGTCTGGTGCCACAACAGCGGGTACACAATCTGGGGCAACAACAGCGGGCACGCAATCCGGTGCCACAACAGCGGGCACGCAATCTGGTGCCACAACAGCAGGCACTCAGAGCGGAGCTAACGGCGGCGGATATGCCATCGTTTGCGACGAGCTTACTTCACCACTTAATATTTTCCCCGGCGACCGTTGCTGGAATGCTTGTAAGCCACGTCGCGGATTCCTCGGAATCCTCGGACCTAAGAAAGAGGGTGGCGAGCGCGCTTCATGTATCAGATGTCTTCGTGGTCAATATCCAAACGCAAACTGGAGAGACATGGCCGGCTCAGGATCTGTTGGTGTAAACATCAACGGCGTTCGCATTGGTACAGGTGTTATTCAGTGTCGTCGTGTTGGTATCGACGGCGCGACTTTCAGTCATAACGGAACAGTTTGTCCTTCGGGATCAGTGATCGTAAATGGCCAGGTTGTTTCAAGCGGCAGTACTAATGTCGGTGGAAATGGCGGAGTTGTTATCTCTACAGGCAGCACAACTGTCGGCGGTAACGGCGGAGTCATTATCTCTGGCAGTGTCAGCGGAAACGGCGGCACTCAGGGTCTTCCACAAATCTGTCAGTCAACAAGAAGATCTGACCAGGAAGCTTGTGATCTCTGGATCAGAAACCATGCACGCTTTAATTGTTCAGTGAACGGTAACTGTGGTGGTGTCGAAGGTCGAGTGACTTCACGCTACGACATTGACTGCGTGGACTGCGGACCTGGTTCTCGTCGACAGTCTACTCTTTCAGGTATCGCGGAAATCGCAGGTGCAATTGCTCCTCCGCTGGCGGCACTTGGTGTTGGTTACTTCAACTCACGCGCGCAGATCAGATCTGCTGAAGCATGGGCGGGGGCAGCTGCGGTAGGTTTTGAACAGTGTCAGATTGGTCAGAACAATTTTTATCAATATCTCGCAGCTAACGAAGCTCCGATTCTTACTCCGCAACAGCAAGCGCAGATGAACTGTAATGGTTATCAGTTAAATCAGTTCGGCGGAATGGGCGGCCAGTGGGGCGGTATGATGGGTGCTGGTTATTCTCCAGGATTCATCGGCGGTATGATGGGCCCTTACGGCGGATATAATCCATACGGTGGTATGGGTGGAATGATGGGCGGAGTAATGGGTGGATTCCAGGGCGGAATGGCCGGTGGAATGTATCCAGCTGGCGGAATGTATCCGGCCGGCGGTGGATTTGCTCAAGGTATCTCTCTTGCCGGTGGTATAGCTGGCGGAATGTATAACGGTGGAATGATGGCCGGTGGTATGTATCCAGCAGGCGGAATGATGGCCGGTGGAATGATGGCTGGTGGCATGTACCCAGCTGGTGGAATGTACCCGGCAGGCGGAATGATGAACGGTGGAATGATGGCCGGCGGAATGTATCCAGCTGGTGGAATGTCAGGACTTGCTTCTGGCGGTTATATTGCTGGCGGTATCGGTATGGCAGGCGGGATGTATCCGGCCGGCGGTATGGGTATGAGCGGCGGTTATCCAGGTGGTATGGGTTACCCAGGCGGATTCCCAGGTGGAGTTGGCGGTTGGGGATCAGGTGTGGGCACTGGTGGAATGTATCCAGGTGGAAATGGTGGATACTTTGGTGGAGCCGGCGGATGGGGTGGTAACACTGGTTATCTCTCACAGCAGACTTCAAACTACGATGCCATGTTACAGCAGCGCGGACTCTCATATAACATGGGCCAGATGGCAGCAGGCGGAATGGGCGGCATGGGTGGCTACGGAGCCGCTGCTTACAATCCGATGAACATGGGCGGAATGCTCGGTGGTAACTTCCAGTTCGGTGGCCAGATTGGCGGCGGATTCTACTAGAAAAAACAAACAGACTTAAAACAAGAAGGGCCGCTTATGCGGCCCTTCTCTTTTCTGATGACAGCATGTCATGCAGTCAATTTTTTACTCAAGTGGGATCGTGCATTCAACGGGAACTTCTTCACCGTACTCGTTGATCTCCGCAGTCACCGTGTAAGTCTGGATCTCATCCACCGCGAGACTTCTGAAAGTGCTCTTGTTGTCAGAAGAGAGAAGTTCCCTTCTTCCGGCCTGAAAGCGGTAATTGCTGTTAGCTGGCACAACTCGGGAGACGGTTAATTCCTGAGAAGTGGCCGTGATAACGGCGAATTCCTGGAAGTATTGAAAGCGTACTGTGCAAACATCGTCATTGGCCGGAGAGATTCCAAAATAAGTGCCACTGCGGAACATGGATTTCATGGCCTCGAGTACTCCGGCATTCGAGGAAAACGCAGAGAAAGAAGAAAGCACAAGAACCAAAGCGATGAAATTTTTCATGGTAAACTCCGTTGGATTTTTCCGGACGTTACCAAATTTGTGAGTGGGATTACAACTTGAGAAAAAGATTATTCAGGGAGCGTTAACTCCCTGAATAGAGAGAAGATTATTTTTTGTTATGAACGAGAGTCTTGATCTCATGGCGGAAAATGACTTCGATTTTGTCATCGACCACTTTTTCCACGATCCCCGGACCGAACTTCACATGGTCAAGGATATCACCCTGAACAAATTTCTGATCCATAGCATAGGGAGTGGATTTCTTCTTCGTAGAAGACATTTTTTCCATCCAGAGATCAGAAACAGAAATGATTTTAGAAGGGCTGAGTCCAGAAGCTTTCTTACGGGTTTTGTTCTGCTTCGAAGAAACAGAAGCGTCTTTAAACGCATGAATGGAACTACAAGTATTACATTTGACCTTCGCAATGTGTTTTGTATCTTTCATTGCGACGATGGTATGGCCAAGGTTCAGTTTACATTTTGTGCAATACGAGAGCACATCCTTGCCAACCGTTAACTGAGACATAGTTTTCCTTTTCGTTTATAGTAGGAAGCGAACATAAGACGGTCGGCTTCGAATAGAATTGAGCCTATCCATTATGCCAAACTGAGCACACTCAGTCAAAGATAACCCCTATGAAGAAGACCGAAGAGCTCCTCGAAAAGGCCAATTCTCTCCCGCAGGCCCCCGGCTGTTACCTCATGAAGGACAAGAATGGTCGGGTGATTTACGTCGGCAAGGCCAAGAAGCTGAAGTCCCGGGTCGTCACCTACTTCAATCAATCCGTTAAAGGCCTGAAAACTGAGTTCATGGTCGCGCATGTGGCCGATTTCGATTTCATAGTGACCCGCTCCGATGCCGAGTCCTTTGTCCTTGAAAATAATCTGATCAAAGAACAAACCCCGAAATACAACTTCCGTCTGCGCGACGACAAATCCTATCCCTATGTTCAGGTGAACTGGAATGAGGAATTTCCGCGTCTCGAGTATGTGAGACGTCCCAAAAAAGGGAAGGGAAAAGAGCTCATGGGCCCTTATCCCACGGGCTCAAATATCTCGATGATCATGCGGATTCTCACGAAGTCTTTTGGGCTCCGTGACTGCAGCCTTTCTGAATTCAATTCCCGGAAAACTCCCTGCCTTCTTCATCAGATGAAGCAGTGTTCGGCACCATGTGTAGGTCTCAGGTCCAAAGAAGAATATGAAGTGGATATCGGGAACGCTATCGGATTTTTTCAGGGGCCGATCAAGGCCCGGAGAACTGTTCAGAAACTTCATGAGCGGATGATGGTTTATGCGGAAAACGAAGAATATGAAATGGCCGGAATCATGCGCGACAATGTGGGCCTGCTGGAAGAATTTCTTGAAAAGAGCCATGACCAGAAGGTCGAAAATCTCTCGTCGGACAAGAACATCGATGTCTGGTCATACTGGAATGGTCGCGATGAAGTGGATATTTCCATCTACATGATCCGCGCGGGATTGTTACTTGGTCAGAAGAATTTTAACTTTGTGAAGTCTGAACTCATTGAAGAGCTCGAGGACGAAATCCTCCAGAAGATTGTTCAGTACTATTCTGATCCTGAAGAGATGAACCCGGATATTCTGGTTCTCGACTTCGAGGAAGATAAACTTGAAGACGTTCGACCGGCACTTCTGACTTTTGGTGAGATGAAGGTCCTGGGACTTAACAAAAAATACTATCCGCTGATTGAGATGTGCCGGAAGCACGCGGAAGAGACCCAGCGGATCCGCATTGCCAATGCCGATTCCGTCTATATGGGTTTACATAAGCTGAAGGATCTTCTGAATCTCAAAGAACGCCCGCGGATCCTTGAATGTTACGACGTCGCGATCTGGCAGGGCCAGTCACCGACGGCGTCGCAGATCGTGTTTGAGGAGGGGAAGGCGAATAAGAAAAGATATCGTTATTACCATCTCCAGACCCTTCCGGAAGGGAACAATGACTTTGCGATGATGAGAGAAGTGATTTCGCGCCGGCTTGATAACGGAGAGTTGCCGGATGTTCTCGTCATCGACGGAGGAATTGCCCAGGTGAATACTGTGTGTGCGGTCCTTCGTGAGATGAATGTCGAGCTTCCGGTGGTGGGAATTGCCAAGTCAAAAGACCTCACCAGTGGTGATCTCCGCGCGACTGAAGTCGTGAGATCGGAAGAACGTCTTATTATTCCCGGAAGAAGTAATCCCTATATCCTCACGAAGTGTCCGCCGCTTTTTAAAATCATCGTCAGCATGAGAGATGAGGCCCACCGGTTCTCAAGGAAGCTCCATCATAAAGCGGAATCAAAACGCATTCTTTCCACCTGGCTTGATGAAGTAAAAGGCCTGGGCGAAGAAGGGAAGAAGAAAGTCCTTACGCAACTTTCAATGTCACAGGAAGAGCTGAGAGATTTTACCGTTCCGGATCTCGTGAACTATTTCGGATTAAAGAATGCTCAGGCGAAAGCACTCTGGGATCATTTGCATCAGGATGTCTGAGTTTGTGAGAGAAAGAAAAAGGGAGAGAAGTGATGTTACTCATTCTCTCCCGGGATAATTTAGTTGAGGATATGAATGACTCGGCGATTTCCGCAGCCGCAATCCATACACCGGGCAGTTTCCTGAACGAGGAGATTTTTGTAATCAGGCATATGAGAGAGAAGGAGCTTCGATCCGCAGACCTTGCATTCATCCATCGTCTTTTTGACCTGATCAGCTCCGCCAAAGTACTCTTCAAAATTTTCGAACTTAAAATCGATGTCTGACATTGTTTTCTCCTGTCCGTTACATGTCTTATCGGGCAGGCACGAATCTTAATTTAAGAGAAATAACGGCTAGGAAATAAGCTCCCTTCTGTGCTAAAAATGCCGGTAATGGATGAATTATTTAAGCGGAAATTATTGAATCTCCGAACCCCCCCGGTTCCCGGGACCTTTGCCCAGGCCCTGGTGGGAGATTCTTTCCTTGTCACAGATTCCGTTAAGCATGAAAAAGAAACGACACGGGGCTTTACCGAAAAACGTCAGGTGATTGAGTCCCTCGAACGTTTCGCCAAGGAAAAGATCGAAGAAACGAAAGCACCGGTGATCAAGTTTGATCGCGGAGAGATCCATGTAAAAGCTGATCCCGTCTGGGATGAAGTGAAATCTCCCGCGGACCTCAGTGATCTTCTGCAGGGTCTTTCCCTCGAAAAAGAGACTCTCGATGTGCTCTTCAGAGAAAAGGTTCCCGGGAATATCAGGATCATGTTCGTCACCGAAAACATCCGTCCCTGGAGTGAATTTCAGGGTGAACTCAAAAGCGGATTTATCGATGAACTCCTGACCGGATTCCCGCAGAAAACGGCGGAGTTTTTTGAGCGCATGATCATGGCCATGAAAATGGAGCCGACCGAGGTCATGGTTTATCCGGTTGAGAAAGATGAAAACACCGATCTTTCGGCGGAAGTTGTCCGCATTGCTCTTTATCTTAAGCCGGAGCTGGTGATCACTTTGGGAGCGAAAGCTTCGCAGAGGATACTTAAGTCAAATGATCGGCTTTCCCTCATTCACGGCCAGTTTCACGAGCGCAAGGTGGAAAACCATGGCTCGCTTCAGATCGTGCCTCTGTTCCATCCTTCCGTTCTCGAGTCGAATCAGAACATGAAAAAGACAGCTTGGGCGGACATGCAAAAAATCATGAAGCACCTGAAAAAAATTCCATAAACCCCGGTATTTCAAGGTAAGATGTTTTTGGGTCAACTTCTCATTTCCAGGGATTCGGGAATAGATGCGAAAGACAGGATGTTTTCTTATCTCATTATGTTGGGCAACTGCGTCTCAAGCCGCTATTCCGTCGGTTAAGGTCCTGATCGCCAAATCATTAAAGCACGTCGTCCTTGAAGGCACCGATCTTCAAAAAATCATGCACATCCAGAAGCGCTCCCAGACTTACCTGGGAAGAAAGCAGGTTTCTTTTAACTGCGCCCCGGGAAGAGCTTCTCATCGGCTTCCAAAAAATCCCCTTCTCGTGGCCTCGCTTAAGTCACCGACGGGTCTTATTTCCTGGGGCAAAAATAAGTACCAGGGCGAGCTCCAGCTCCTGACGACGCCGGGAAACGAATCATGTGACCTCGTAAATAACATTCCTATGGAAGCCTATCTTCGCTCTCTTCTTTCAAAAGAAATGAACGGGACATGGCCGATTGAGGCCCTCAAGGCACAGGCCGTGGCCGCAAGAACATATGCCTATGACCGGGTTCTGAAATCCCGGGGTGTAGTAGATGTAAAAAAACTTTATCACCTCGAATCCTCTGAGAAAGATCAGGTTTCCGGGTCATTCTTTGATGTCACTGAAAAAACACTTCGCGCTTCACGGGAAACCGAAGGCGAGATTCTCGTCGGTCCTTCCGGAAAAGTGGCACCGGCCTTTTTCCATTCCAAGTGCGGCGGTAAGACGCTTCGTCCGGATCAGGTCTGGGGGGGAGTGGAAGAAGGGTATCGCTCAGTGAATTGCACTTTCTGTCAGAAGACCGGAATGAAAGACTGGCGACAGAAGATTCCGAATGGAAAGCTCAACAGTATGGTGGATAAAGTTCTTCGTCGCTATTACTCGGAAGAGCTTCACGCTTCATCAGGTCTCAGGCTCATGCCGGATTCCCTTCAGAATTCGGAAATCCGGTTTTATGCCGGCGACCGGCTTCACATCGTGAAGAAGTCTTATCTGAGAAACCTCGCCGGAAGAGAAGTTCTTCCTTCCAATTATTTTGTGATGAACCAGAAGGGCGGACAGATTACAGTTGAAGGCCAGGGTTACGGCCATGGTGTCGGTCTTTGCCAGCTCGGCGCTCTTGAACTGGCTAAACGTGGATACGATTACCAGCAGATTCTTTCTTTTTATTTTCCACGTCACCGGATGAAGAAAGTTTACTGACATGAAGTTTCTTCTCATCTTCCTGCTTTTTTCAATTTCATCCCATGCCAAAGTCGTTCTCATTGATCCCGGTCACGGCGGTGAAGAATCGGGTGCGGTCGGTTACCTGGATGCTAAAAAAACCCGTCGGGTCTATGAAAAAGATCTCTCGCTCCGTCTGGCAAAGAAAGTGAGGGATGAGCTTTCGAAAACCACCACCACTTATCTCACGCGCAGCCTTGATCGGGGAGTGAGTCTTCAGGAACGTGCAGATCTCGCTGACATGGTGAAGGCCGATCTTTTCTTATCTGTGCATTTCAACTCGTCACCGAATCCAAAAGGTCACGGCTTTGAGCTTTATTATCTGGATAACAACTCAAACGTTGCGGCCAGCAAGGTCGAACGCGCGGAGAACCTGAATCTCAAGGGTGAGGAGCTGATTGTGAACCAGATTCTCGTTGACCTGGTTGTGCAGCAGACGGTTTCACATTCGCGGGAACTGGCGGCGAAAGTCCACGAGAAAATCAAACCCGTGGTGAAGCAGTACAAAGTTATAGACCGCGGTATCAAGCCGGGGCTGTTTTATGTGCTGGCACTTTCCAAGAGACCTGGTCTTCTCATTGAAGCAGGATTTGTTTCCAATCCGGAAGAACTCCGCGCCATCAATCAGGAAAAGTATCTGAAGGATTTAGCTCGCGCGATCGCAGCGGGCGTTCAGGCCTATCTGGATAAACGATAGCCCCATAATGTAAAAGGGCCCCTGACGGAGCCCTTCTTATTTTAAATCTATTTTTTTATTAACGACAGTAAGAGAACTTAGCACCGGTCGAGGACAGGAAGTCCATCATGCGGAAACGGATCAGTGTTCCGTCGCCCGCAGGAACTGTTGCGTTCATTTGTTTGAATCCACAATTCGTGTATGGGAATAACTGGATCCCCTGAGGAACAACCTGTTGAGGCATTCCCTGTCTTGGACAAAGATAAGCTTCAAAGATCGGTCCCTGAGCTGTTCCGCCGATGGCAGCAACGTCACCATATGAAGTCACACCGACATACACGTCTCCGTTAGGAATGACTGTATTCACCGGTGCCTGCGATGTAATCCGAAAGCGCTGATTCCCGTACATTCCACCGCCACCAACACATGGGTTCTCCCGGATTACCTGCTGGAGTGACAATCCATTGTAGGAAATGGAAGTTCCATTGTAATACCCGTTTGTCCCGAGTTGGTTAAAGCCGAAATAGCCATTTCGTCCTTTGCCAGACTTATTGTCCTTCCCGCACGATGCCATCACGGCAAGCAGGATAAGGATCATTATGGTCGACACCGATTTCATGAAAAACTCCTTCGTCTAAGGACGATTCAACCTCCTATCGGAAGAACACGACCTGGAACTTTAGGAAAAATATTGAGAGCGATCTCTTTGGTCAGGATTAATGATCGGATCAGGTCCCATTCTGCCTAGTTACAAAGGTTTATGATTTTGGCTTAAGATTAAATACATGAAACCCTTTCTTTCTTTATTCCGGCCTCAGGAATTTCGGCGCATGTTCAGAAATGAGGACACGCGCTTCATCATGTTTGTGGGCCTCAAGGTTTCGGGGATTTCCCTCGCGATATCTTTGTTCATTTACTATTTCCTGTTTCAGGTCTTTCGTCTTAACTATGCTTTCTTCGAAGCTCAGGGATTTCCCTTACAGGATGAAAGGCTTTTCTTTGATTACATTGCTCAGGAAGCTTTTGAAAATGCTCCCGTACTCTTCAGCTTTCACATCTTTTTGTTTTTTATCGGCACTTACGTGGGCTGGCTTATCCTGAGACCATTCCGGGTCATCGGCGAGTACTGTGAAGAGGTAATGGATAATCCCAATGCCCCTTATAAGATCGATGAGTTTTCCAACTATAAACTCCTGACAAGATTCTCGGAGTTTTTCTTCGAATTCCTTCGCGAATCCAGAAAGAAAGGGGAAATCACCAGTAACAGTATCCCTCCTCAGTATTCAAGGATTCACAAGCCACTCCTGGACTGGATTTTTCTTCTTCATTTTGGAATACTCCTGATCATTATTTCTATCTGCAGCTCTGTCTTCATCATTGAAAATTCTTCTTTGGTCTTTCACAATATGACTGACCTGGCGATCGGAACACTTAAGGACACGACCGCAGTAAGAAAATTCTTTTCGAACCAATTATTTGTTCTGGATGAGCTCGTCCTGATGACTATAACCCTGACAACATTTTTTTATATTCTTCTTGGTCTGCATCTATACGGAATGGTTTCCGGAGCTGCTTTCGGAATCTTTTCCACCATGCGTTCCTTCATGAAGGGTAACTACTTCAGTCGGGTTCACCTTGTGGGATATGCATACATCCGGGACTACACGCGTAAGCTTAATAAATACCTCGACTACCTTGAGAATAATTTGATTAAGGACAAGCCGAAAGGTTGAAATCCATTGGCCCAAGCCTTACCATAGTCCTCATTAACGCTTTTACATCTGAGAAAGGATTCGCATGAAAAGATTTGCATTCATCATCGGCGCGCTGGTTATGGCCGTCTCTTGTACAACTTCAAAAGAAGACCTCAAAAAGCTTTTGAAAGAAAATCCGGATATCGTCACAGAAAGCATCAAGGCGAATCCGGCAAAATACATTGAAGCTCTCAATGAAGCTGTGAAGTCTGCCCAGGAAGGCGAAGGGAAGAGACGCGAAGATGAAGAGAAGAAGCAGCTTGAAGGCGCTTTCAATAATCCTCTTCAGGCGGAAATCCGTCCTGACGAAAGCTTCCGTGGAAATAAGGATGCACCTATCACTCTTATTGAGTACTCCGATTTTGAATGTCCCTTCTGTTCACGCGGCTTCCAGACCGTCATGGAACTTATGAAGAAATATGAAGGCAAGATTCGTTTTGTTTACAAACACCTTCCACTTTCTTTCCACCCGCAAGCGATGCCAGCTGCTCAGTACTACGAAGCAATCCGTCTTCAGTCTCCTGAGAAAGCATGGAAGTTTCACGATGCAATCTATACGAACCAGCGCAAGCTCCAGAACGGTGAAGCTTTCCTCAAGGCAGAAGCCAAGAAGCTCGGCGTAGACATGAACAAGCTGGCCAAAGATGTTAAGTCTGAAGCCGTTCAGTCACGGATCGATGCTGATATGGCAGAAGCAGCTAAGTTCGGCTTCCAGGGTACTCCGGGATTCCTGCTTAACGGTATTCCAGTGAAGGGTGCTTATCCGACATCTCATTTCGATGGCCTGATCGAAGAGCTGAAGAAGCGCGGAAAGATCACTCTCTAATAAAAGAAGATATCTCCAACAAAAAAGCCCGGTTATCCGGGCTTTTTTTGTTTATAAAGAGAACAGGCAGAAATTGCCGATGTCAGCCGGTTTACTCTTCGGGCCCTAAACACGGCAAAAAATACCCTGCCCCTAGGGCCTTCCTTGCTTCAAACGTCCCTCAAAGTTATAATTTTGACAGATATCCCTCAGGACGAGGGAACCCTAAAAGGTTATGTCATGGCAGACAACAATTCAGCAGCGGCATCTGGTCCGGCCTCCGGAAAAAATCCTCTCCTTACATTACTCATGGTTGTGAACATCGTTGCGATTAGTGCGATTGCTTATTTCCAGTATCGCTTCATGCAGATGGAAGCGAGTCGTCCCGACCTCACTCGTTTACTTAAAGAGCAGCAGGACGGAACAGTTGTTGTAGACACGGAAGCAGCAGGCGAACAGAAAACGACTGAAGTCGTGAAGAAAGAAAATCTTCTTACCCTCGATAGTTTCACCGTTAACCTCGCCAGTGGTGATGGTCCTCGCCGGTATGTTCGTCTCGATGCCGTTCTCAAAATGAGCGACGATGCGAAAGCTCCGGAGTTTGAGGCAAGAAAGCCGCAGATCCGTGACACGATCATCAGCATCCTGAATACGAAAAGAGCAGAAGACCTTCTTAAGAAAGAAGGAAAAAGTTTTTTAAAGGAAGAGATCAAATCTTCCATTAACTCATTCCTTGTTGATGGCAAGGTTGAGGATATTTACTACATCAGCTTCCAGATCAACTAAGGCAGGATGCCGTAGTTTGAAATCCCAGGAGGGGTAACCATGGCCCAGGTATTGAGCCAAGACGAAGTAGACGCACTCTTAAACGCCGTAAACGACGACGGCGATACGTCTGCGGAATCCAGCGAAGGTTTTGGAGAGGTCGAGGAATCGGATGCCAACATCCAGCCTTATGATCTTACGAACCAGGACCGGGTTATCCGCGGAAGAATGCCGATCCTTGAGATCATCTACGAGCGCTTCATCCGTCAATTCCGCGTATCTCTTTCCAACTCTTTGAGAAAAATCTCGACGATCTCCATGATCTCGACCGATCTCCTGAAGTTCGGGGAATTCGTGAACACACTGCCGATTCCATCGTGCATGTGTATCATGCGCTTCAACGAGCTCCGCGGCCCGGCGCTGATCGTATTCGAATCAAAGCTCGCTTACGCGATCATCGATTCATACTTCGGCGGTACTGACCGTCCATTCACGAAGATTGAAGGGAAGGAATTCACATCCATCGAGCTCTCATTCATGAGACGCGTGATGGATATGGCAATCAACGATCTTGAAGAAGCATGGGCACCGGTTCACAGAATCGATGCTCAGTATTCACGTACGGAAATCAATCCGCAGTTCGTGGGTGTTGTTCCTCCATCAGATGTCATTATCACGACGACTTTCGAAGTGGAGTTTGAATCCGCCTCGGGAACGATCATGGTTGTTATTCCGTATTCAACTATTGAACCAATTAAGCAGAAACTTTCGTCATCTTTCCAGGCAGACAACGATGTTGTCGATACTCTCTGGACCCGCTCTATGCAGGAGCATGTCCAGCATGCTGAAGCGACAGCAGTCGTGAAACTCGGGGAAACTGACATGACAATCGGCGATCTCGTTGGTCTGCAGGTCGGAGACATCATCCCGCTTTCGCAGGAAGTGTCTGGCGAGCTTGACCTTGAGATCGAAGACGCGAAGAAGATGAAGTGCCTGATTGGTGTCTATAAAGGCAACCGCGCTGTTCAAATTACTAAAAGAATCACATAAAGGAATATCACCATGGCCAATCCAGAAATGTCTGAAAATAACAAAGATGCCATTCGCGAACTCGCGGACCAGTTTAAGGCCGGTGATGATGCCTTAAATAAACTGAAAATCCAGAATCTCGATTTCATCCTCGATATCCCGCTGAAAGTCAGTGTTGAACTTGGTCGTGCGAAAGTGATCATCAAAGATCTTCTTCAGCTCGGTCAGGGTTCAGTGCTTGAACTCGATAAGCTCGCCGGTGAACCACTTGAGGTTCTCGTTAATGGCAAGCTCGTTGCAAGAGGGGAGGTCGTTGTGGTGAACGAGAAATTCGGGATCCGCTTAACAGATATCATCAGCCCGCTTGAAAGAATTGAATCACTGAAGTAGTCCTGAATTTTAAGTTAGTTATCTCGATAAACCAGGAAGGAATATCGTATGTACAGTAAGTTTGTTGTTTCCGTCGTCATGGCTCTGGTTACTTTTGGTGCCTTCGCTGGTGTCAAAGTGACAAATCTTGATCTCCGCACAGATGGCCCGAATGGGTTTGTGAATGTGGAAA
The DNA here is from genome assembly GCA_036675045.1 of Bacteriovoracales bacterium. Classification (GTDB taxonomy): domain Bacteria; phylum Bdellovibrionota; class Bacteriovoracia; order Bacteriovoracales; family Bacteriovoracaceae; genus Peredibacter. The sequence continues at coordinate 24,874 of JAKFFP010000181.1, forward strand.
TCGACGGACGCTCAAACGAACTCCCCGACGTGAAAGTTTTCGGTAACACAATCGAGATCACACTCACTAACGCAGTTCCCTTCAACGCGATTACTAAGAATGTCCGCGGCGCTATCCTCTCTGCAAACGTCCTGAACGGTAAGGCGATCGTCCGCGCCACTCTTCCCTACGCCATCAACGCTTCGGCGGTTGATCTGGGCTGGAAAAACTCCAACATCGAAGTTCTCTTTCCGCGCGGTACAGCGGTTGCTCAGGCGATGAAGACCTCCGTGCAGAAGGTCGTTAAAATCGCGGTTAAACCTGCGGTAGCGAGAGATGAGAAAGCTGTAATGGAAGCGAAAGCAGATGCTCCCACTCCTAAAGCTGAACCGGTTCGTGAAATGGGAACTTCAAAAGTCGGCACCGTTAAGAAAGAAGAACTCAATGAGGACTATCTCAATAAACTCATGAACGAGAACAAGGACACTCCATCAGCAGCTGCAGCAGCAGTAAAAGATGAAGTGAAAACCGGTGCCGCGGCTCCTGCACGCGCTGAAACGACTGTTCCTAAAGCTCCGGGAACGGATACCTTCTCATTCGCCGGATACGCGGCGAAGTTCACTCTCTTTCTCGCCCTGGTGCTGGGACTATTTTACGGAGTGGTTCAGGTTCTCAAGAAAGGTGTTTTCAACAAGGGGAAACTTGGTTTCCTGAATAATGGAAAGATGATCGAAGTTATTTCTACGACATATGTCTCACCAAAAAAATCACTCATGATCGTCAAGGCCCATAAACAGCTTTTCCTGGTCGCCAATTCTGAATCAGGTCTTCAGTTCCTCGCGGAAATGAAAGATACAACCGGCATCATCAAGGAAGGCGAGAAGGCAGTAACTGGTACCAACTTCGATCTCAACATGCTGATGGCTGAGCAGACAGAAGAAACGAAAGTGACGATCAAAGAAAATATCATGGAGTCAACTCCGGTGACGGAGGAAACTCCGCTTTCCAGGATTGCTAAAGCGACGGATGTAGTGAAGTTTTCTGAAGAGCTTAAAAAGAAAGCACGTAAACTCAAGCCAATTGAGTTTAACTAATTAAAAAGGCTCGGCATGACCCGCGGTTCACAGTTCATCATCGCCCTGCTTGCGTTTCTTACGTCAGGAAGTGCCCTCGCTCAGTCGGCGAATCTTCCGGGTGTTGCGGTTAATTTCGGCCAGGGTACCAACCTTGTCGATACGATCGAAATTCTCCTTCTCTTTACTGTTCTCACCCTCGCGCCGGCGATCATCATCCTCTGTACCTCGTTCACGCGGATTGTGGTGGTTCTCTCTTTCATGAGGCAAGCGCTCGGTACTCAAAACATGCCCCCGAACCAGTTACTCATCGGGTTTGCGATGTTTCTTTCGATTTTTGTGATGATGCCGACGGGGAAGGCGATTTACGAAAATACTTTCAAACCTTATCAGGCAAAACAAATCGATGGGACCGTGGCCATCAAGAACCTTGAAACCGATCTTCGTGGTTTCATGGAGAAACACGTTAGAAAAAACGACATCGGACTGTTTTACGATGTGACAGGTGAAGCGGCTCCTTCAGATATCAAGGCCGTTCCCACGCACTATCTCATTCCGGCATTTATTATTTCTGAGCTCAAGACTGCGTTCCAGATCGGATTTCTTCTTTATATCCCATTCATCGTGCTCGACATGGTGGTAGCCTCGGTTCTCATGGCGATGGGTATGATGATGCTTCCTCCGATGCTGGTATCTATGCCTTTTAAACTTCTGCTCTTCGTCCTGGTGGACGGATGGCAACTTGTAACGGGCGCGATACTTCGCTCGTTCAATACTTAGGGACCGGGGGAATAAAAAGTGGAAAACGAATTTGCCATTGAAGTGGTGAATCAGGCCATCAAAGTAGCCCTGATGCTTTCAGCACCCATGCTGATTGGCGCTCTGGTGGTCGGTATTCTCGTTTCGATTTTCCAGGCCGTCACTCAGATCAACGAGCAGACGCTTTCATTTATTCCGAAAATCCTTGTGATCATCGCCGCTCTCGTAATTTTCAGTCCGTGGATGATGGAAACGATGGTGAGTTACACTCACGATCTCTTCACCTCGATCCCCGAACTCATCCGTAGATGAACCTTACCCTCGGGGACGAACTTACGTTTCTGGCCTTTTGGCTGTCCTTCGCCCGTTGGACCGCCGTTCTCTTCCAGCTTCCCATTTTCGATAACGTCTCCGTGCCGGGGATCGTGAAAATATTATCCAGTTTTATGATCTCCTTCGCCTTTTTTCCTGCTCTACAAGGCACACTCCTTGCAGAAATCAGACAGGTGGGCCCGGATAATATCTGGATCCTCATCATGTTCCATACAACGGCAGGTTTAATTATCGGATTTTTGGTGAAATGTATCATGAGCCTCTTCGTAGCTACTGGTAGCATACTGACCCAGCAGATTGGCTTTGCCAGTGTCAGTTATTTTGACCCCACTCAGGGGCAGCAGGTAGGTCCGTTTGAAAGGCTGATCGAGTGGACCATGATTATTCTGGTTCTCTCCTCGGGAGCGCTCCTTCCTATGTTCAAGGGAGTGTTTCAGTCGTTTTTTTCTGTCAATTTCTTAACCGCTGATAAACTTCTGAAAACACCTGAATATTTCGTGTTATTCTTTAAGTCAGCGTTCAGTGCTTCTGTCCTTCTGGCAGGGCCACTGATCTTTGCAAACTTACTCATGAACCTTGTTTTCGGAATTGTCGCAAGAACTGTTCCGCAGATGAATGTTCTCATGGTGAGCTTTGTTGTGAACATCGGACTGGGACTTCTTCTCTTCTTAGGAATAGCAGAGGAGTTTTTCCAGGTAAGTTTTGACCTGTACGTTGAGAAGCTGGGCGAATGGTTCCAGTTTATCACGAGCACCTAAGGAGTAGGTGGTGGCAGACGAAAACGACAACGATGCAGAAAAGACGGAAGAGCCGTCCCAGTACCGCATAGATGAGGCCCGTAAAAAGGGTGATGTAGCTCAATCAAAAGAGCTCTCTTCCGTATTGCTCCTTGCCGGATCTCTCCTCACATTCATCCTCTGCGGAATGTTTATCTACGAAGTCTTCACTCAGTACATCGAATACGTTTACAAGATCGACTGGAAGCTCGCCTACGAAAAAGAAAAATTCACGGAGATTTTCCGACAGACCGCCTGGGCACTGGTGAAATGTGTTGCTCCTGTTTTCGGAGCTTCGCTTTGCCTGGGTATTTTCTCGCAATTCATACAGGTCGGTTTTCTTTACTCGCCTGAAATTCTCACCGCCGATATCAACCGCCTGGATCCGATCAAGGGATTCGGTAAGCTCTTCTCCAAGAAGGCCCTGGTAGAAGCAGTTAAGGGCGTATTTAAATTTACTGTGGTGATCGTCATCACCTTCACCGTCATGAGAGATAACATTGGCTCGTTCCTCGGCTTTCTTCATGCGGACGCCGCTCAATCGATGATCTTCGGCAAGTACCTGATGGCGAAGCTTGGATTTTCCATTCTGTTGGGCCTCGGAGTAATTGCTCTGGCGGACTTCGCCTGGGAGAAGTGGTCTTATCGTAAGAAAATGATGATGACCAAACAGGAAGCCAGAGAGGAAGCGAAGGAGAAAGACGGTAATCCGGAAGTTAAAAACAAGATCCGCCAGATCCAGCGCCAGATGGCGACGAAGCGGATGATGAATGACGTGAAAAAAGCCGACGTTATCGTCACAAATCCGACCCATATTAGTGTAGCATTGAAGTATGACGGGGATGGCATGATCGCCCCGGCAGTGGTGGCAAAAGGTGCCGATCATTTAGCGCTTCGGATCAGAGAGATTGCGAAGGAAAATGACATTCCCATTGTGGAGAATATCATGCTGGCCCGTACTCTTTACAAGACAGTGAAGGTGGGTCACGGAGTTCCGAGAAATTTGTATAAAGCGGTCGCTGAAATTCTTGCGTTTGTTTACAAGCTCAAGAAAAGACAGAAGGCCCTTAAATAGTTTTTAAAGCTCAGGAAGAGCGAGGTTATCCATGGACAAGTTTTTTGAAAAGTTAAAAATCTTTTCTCAAAATTCGGATTTAGCAATTGCACTGGGACTCATGCTGATTCTCGGCGTGATGGTCGTTCCGGTCAATCCGATGGTCCTTGATCTCTTTCTCGCACTTTCGATTGCTATTTCTATCGCCATTCTTCTCATGTCGGTTTACGCAAGAAAGCCGCTGGATTTCTCGACCTTTCCGTCAATCCTTCTCGTAACCACACTTCTTCGACTGTCACTTAACGTGGCCTCGACCAGAAATATCCTTCTTAATGGTGCTTCCGATGGAACTGCCGCTGCCGGACATATCATCGAAGCTTTCGGTGAGTTCGTGGTAGGTGGTAACTACGCGGTTGGTTTGATTATTTTCACCATCCTCGTCGTCATTAACTTTATCGTAATCACCAAGGGTGCTGGTCGCGTAGCTGAAGTAAGCGCACGATTCACTCTCGATGCCATGCCAGGTAAGCAGATGGCGATTGACGCCGATTTGAACGCCGGCCTTATCAACGAAACTGAGGCGAAAAGACGTCGTGCTGAAGTTGCTCAGGAAGCGGACTTCTACGGGTCGATGGACGGTGCTTCGAAGTTCGTTCGCGGTGATGCCATTGCAGGTATTCTCATCACTGTCATCAACATCATCGGCGGTATCATCGTCGGTGTTGCTCAGAATGATATGACTTTCTCTGATGCCGCGAGAGTCTTTACCCTTCTCACAGTCGGGGATGGTCTGATCGCCCAGATTCCGGCACTCATTATCTCAACAGCTGCCGGTCTCATCACAACCCGTAACTCAAATTCGAATGCCCTTGGTGCACAGGTGGGTGCTGAATTCTCTGCTCACCCGAAAGCTTTCTATATCACCGCAGCGGCGATCACTCTCTTCGGTTTTATCCCGGGCTTTCCGACACTCCCATTCTTTATTATCGGAGCTCTCATTGCCTTTGCCGGATTCAAGATGGAGAAGAACAAAGAGAACGCAAAAGCTGCAGAGGCAAAATCAGCAGTTCAGGAAACAAAATCGAAAACGGAAACTCTCGAATCTCTCCTTCCGGTGGAACTCGTTCAGCTCGAAGTCGGTTATGGAATTGTTTCTATCGTCGATGCCGAACAGAACGGAGATCTTCTCGAGCGTATTTCACATATCAGAAAGCAGTTTGCAATCGACTGGGGAGTTATTATTCCTTCAGTCCGTATCAAGGATAACCTTGAACTGAAGCCCGGTGGATACTCAATCAAGCTCAAGGGTGTTGAAATTGCCAAGGGCGAACTCCAGCCGGATCATCTCATGGCGATGGATCCGGGGACAGTGATCGAGCAGATGGATGGCCAGCCGACCAAAGAGCCGGTCTTCGGTCTACCGGCGATCTGGATCACTGACGACAGAAAAGATGAAGCTCAATACAACGGGTACACGGTGGTGGATCTTTCAACCATCGTTGCAACTCACCTGACGGAAGTCCTGAAGACGAACCTTTCTGAGCTCTTCGGTCGCCAGGAACTCGTGAAAGTTCTCGAGACCTTTAAAGAAGAAAATCCTAAGATCGTTTCCGATCTCGTCCCGGAAATCATGACTCTCGGAACCGTACTCAAGGTACTCCAGAACCTTCTCCGCGAAGGTGTATCTGTGCGTGACCTTCGTACCATCCTGGAAACTCTCGCTGAGTTCGGATCGTCTTCGAAAGATCCTGAGGCGCTGACTGAATATGCCAGACAAGCTCTCTACCGGACTATTACGGAAAGAATTAAGGGTGGTCAGGGCGATGTTCCGCTCTTCACACTTGATCGAGCTCTGGAAGAAGCAGTTGCCCGCGCAATCATCCACACTGATCACGGTTCGCAGCTGAACCTGGATCCGAAAGTCACACAAAATATCCTCGCTTCTCTCAATGAGAAGATCGAAGAAGCGACAGCTCAGGGTGAAAAAATGGTCGTGCTGTGTTCGCCGGTTATCCGTCGTCACTTCAAAAAGCTGACTGAAAAATTCATTCCCAACATGGTTGTGGTGAGCCATAATGAACTTAGTCCAGATATTAACATCCGATCTCTCGGTACCGTGAGGTTGTAAAGAATGTTCGTTAAGAAGTTCGAAGCTGACACGTTGGAAGAAGCCCTCAAGGCAGTTAAGGTCGAGCTTGGTCCCGATGCGATTATTCTTAAGACCATCACCAATAATGGCCTGAAAGGTGCGTTCAAAAAAAAGCGCATTGAAATCACAGCGGCCATCTCGGAACGGAGCTTTGAGAAAAAAGCGAAGGTGGATAAAGTGCTGAACGATGAACAAAAAGAGGCGCTTTATCAGCAGCCCGCAAAGAATGTTCAAAAAACCATCCAGAATTATAACAATTCTCCCTCCCAGAATGGCGGCGGATACGGAAGTCTTGGCCTTAATAAAGTTGTGAATACCATCGCCCAGGGCAGTGAAAGACTTTCTGACGTCACTTCAAAGACCAGCAAGCTTCTCAAAAACAGCCTGGATGATTTTCTCGGTGAAGAAGATAACGATTTTATGTCAGACTCGACGGAAGAAAGAGTTGTTCGTCCGGCGCGGCCAGTGGCTCAACCCAGACAAGCTCAGCCTCAGCAGCAAATTGATAATTCACGCGGCAAATATGCTGAACCTCCGGTTCAGAGATATGCCGAGGCACCAGAAGCCCCCAAAGCACCTGCCGAGCCTTCGTCACATGTGAGCCGCGAGGCCTACAATGAACTCCGGCAGATCATGTCGACGCAACAAAATAAGATCCAGCTTCTCGAGCAAAAAATTCTGGAGTTCTCTCAGAATTATCAGTTCAACCAGAAACATCTCAATGAAGCGAAGGGCATTTTCCAGCTTCGCACAACTCTCAAAACTCTCGATGTAGATGAGGCGCATATCCTGGATCTGATCAAGAAAGCTCAATACGAACTTTCTAAGGATGACCTGGAAGATGCGGATATCGTTTTTGAATTTGCCCTGAAAGAAATGGCGAGCACCATCAATACCGCGATCCCTCTTTTTGCCCGTGTAGAAAATGGCGAGCCCGTAATCACCGTGCTGGTCTCTGAAGCAGCTTCCGGTCAATCGACGATGGGAATGAAGATCGCGATCCTGAAAAAGGACGTGATCGTTCTCCAATACTCACAGGATGCCCAGAACAATGGCGCGACTGACTTCGCTGCTCAGGTTTTCGGGATCCGGGTGGAAAAAGTTCAGAATTATCCGGAGCTCGTGGGTCTTACCAGA
>JAKFFP010000041.1:0-6468 GCA_036675045.1 Bacteriovoracales bacterium
TAAATACCTCGTGGATTTTCCGACGACGTTTTCTATCGGCGCGCTTCTCATATCAGACAAGGTCTGGTCAAAGATTTCTCCTGATCACCAGAAAAAGATCAAGGAAATTTCGGCGAAATACGTGAAAGAGGCCAACGAAAAATCGCTGGTGGAAAACGAGGCGGCACGCGCGCAGATGAAAAAGAGCGGCGTGGAATTTGTTTCATTTCCCCCTGAAGATTACAAGAAAGCTTCCGCTCTCCGTGGAGCTGTGGTGCAAAAGCTCATCAGCGGAAGAGTCATCTCTGCACAGATGATCCAGGAATTCGATAAAGAGGTTAAGAAGTGAAATTCGTTCAACGCTTTGACGATGTCCTGGAGAAATTAAGCCGCTGGGGACTTATCACTTGTCTCCTGACGATTCTGGGTCTTGCTGTCTCGTCAATAGTCCTTCGCTGGAGCGGGATCAGCTTCATGTGGCTTGAACCTCTTACCCGGCATCTGGTTTTTCTCTCAGCTTTCCTCGGGGGATCACTGGCCACCAGTAAAGATGTTCATATCAGAGTTGATCTTTTAACCAAGCTCCTGGAAAAAACGAACTCAGTCATTATTCACTGGCTTCACAAAAATATTATTTCTCTTTTTTGCTTTATCGTTGTCCTGGCGCTTTTGAAGTCATCCTATGATTTTTATCTCTCGGAAAAAGAGTATGGCTCTCCGGCACTTCTGGGATTTCATTCTTCCGTCTTAGTCGCGATTATCCCGTTTGGTTTGGGCCTCATTACGCTCAGATTCCTTAACCAGCTCATCCTTGGCATTCTTAAGGGAGACCCTCGTGGCCGTTCTCACGTATAGCACTATCCTGATCATGGCTCTCTTCGGAGCTCCGATTTTTGCCGTGATGGCGGCATTCGCTCTTTCTGCCTTTTACTTCGCAGGGATCGAGCTTTCCGCGGTTTCGGTGGAAATCTATCGTCTCGCTTCGGCCCCGACTATTCTTACGATTCCTCTTTTTACCTTCGCCGGATATGTCCTCGCCGAATCCAAGGCACCCGTCAGACTTCTTCGTTTATCTCAGTCGATGCTCGGTTGGCTTCCGGGCGGCGTGGCCATTGTCTGTTTATTTGTCTGCGCTTTCTTTACCGCTTTTACCGGCGCCAGCGGGGTCACGATCATCGCTCTGGGTGGACTTCTTTATCCGATCCTTATTCAGGAAGGATATTCAGAAAAATTTTCTTTGGGGCTTATCACGACCTGCGGGTCACTCGGGCTTTTATTCCCGCCAAGTCTTCCCATCATCCTTTATGGGATTATCGCCAAGGTTGATATTGATGATCTCTTCCTGGCGGGACTTATCCCGGGGATTATTCTCATGGTTATCCTCGGAGCCTATTCTGTCTTCCAGGCAAGAAAAAGCACTGAAAGGAGAAGAGCATTTTCCTGGAAAGAGTTTCAGTCTGCCATGTGGGAAGCGCGCTTTGAACTGCCGCTTCCGGTTTTCGTCCTGGGGGGGATCTACGGGGGATTTGTTACCGCGACAGAAGCCTCGGCCCTTTCTGCCTTTTATGTTCTGATCATTAACTGTTTTGTGACAAAAGATATTTCTCCGACAAAAGACCTTCCACGAGTCATCACCGAGAGTCTGACACTGGTGGGGGCAATTCTTCTCATCCTTTGCTGTGCCCTGGGACTTACGAACTATCTGGTGGATGAAGAAATTCCGATGAAAATCCTCGAGGCGATGAGAACCCTCATCACCAATAAGTGGGTGTTTCTTCTTGTTCTCAATATCTTTCTTCTCATTGTGGGATGCCTCATGGACATCTTCAGTGCGATCGTGGTGGTAGTGCCGCTCATTCTCCCGATTGCCGAGCAATTTGGTGTGAATCCTCTCCATCTGGCGATCGTCTTTCTCACCAATCTGGAGATCGGGTATATCACGCCTCCGGTGGGGATTAACCTCTTCATCAGCTCCTTCCGCTTTAACCGCCCGGTAATCGAACTTTATCGCGTGAGCATACCTTTTCTCTTCCTCATGGTCGTAGCTCTCCTTATAATTACTTATATTCCATGGTTCACACTCTTTTTAGTCTCCTGATAGCCGTCTCTGCCTGGTCATACAATGCCGGTGCGAAAACGGATCGCTTTTTTGTCGAGGGTTACCTCGGCGAAAAAGCGCTGCCTGAATACTCAGAAAGATGGCAGCCTTTAATCTTTCAGGATCCCTATCTGGGTCGGATTCAATTCTCCGACGAGAAATTTCTTCAGGAGTATTTTCAGTCGTACATCTTCCGTGAAGAAAAAGATTATTCTTACTTCTTGAAATCGGAACTTCCTGGCGGCTCGATGTGTTCCAATGAGGACCTGGGTAAGAACTTCGATGAAATAAGATACTCGTACCGGCTTATTACCCTGAGCTATCTCCTCGAGGCGCGCTGGCACATGAATCTCATGGCGGATCAACTGCGCATGAAAAAGACCTGCGACTTCGACGTACTGGCGTGGGCCAAAACCTGCCGGCCAAAGTCCCAGGACATGAAAAAGTTCATTGATCGGATCATTCGCTTTAAGCCAAGGTACACAGAAAAACTTCCGCCGCTTCTGGATCGCAAGGCCTTCATGACCTCGTTCCGGAAAGGGGACCTTGAGTGGTATTCCCAATACCGCGTGCATGACATCTGTGGCACTGCCTGTGGTGAAGACCGGCTGGAAGAAACTTTCAGCAAGGCCTGTCGTCAGAATGAAGAGATCATGGATCTGATTTGTCATGAAGAAGATGAAATCATGGGCATGTCCGCCCAGAGAGATGCGTACTTTCTTCTGGGCCAGTCGAACATCATCAATACCTTCAACCAGAAAGGTGAGGCGATGGGATGCCTTCGTCGCTTCAGCGAAGTCCTTTCTCACCGGGAAGTTTCCTATCCGGGACTTAAAAATCTCTTTCCACCTCTTCTGAGTCAGCTTCGTTCAGAGCACAAAGAGCGTTTTCTCCAGGGAAGAACTTTCTTCTTCGGCGCCGGTAAGGAGTTTGAAGAAAAGGGCCTGACCGATCTTTATGTGGAAGACCAGCCTCTGGTTGTCACGACTCCGGAAGTTCAGAAAACTGAGCCGAAGAAAAAAGAGGAGCCGGTGAAGGTGACGAAAGCCGAGCCGGTAGCAACGAAGAAAAAAGAAGAACCCAAAACGCCTTCAATTGTAGAAATCCGTACTCCGCAGAAGAGTGCTTTCCTCCAGGCGGCGGAACTTCGCGCGCAGGGAAATCTTTCCCGCATGGAAGTCGACATGCTGAAGCTCAAGTACGATTACGTGTTCACTCTTAATATGATGAACAATCTCTCAAAGCGGCTGAAGACCTTCATGAAAAGAGATGCGCTGATTGAGATGATGACTTATGACAAGCTCGGAACTTCTGAAGGTCCGGTACCACTTCTTTTTCTGAAATTCATGATCGACATGGAAGAGCACCAGGGCCTGTGGAATCTGGTGAATGTCGTGGGTGAAAGATTTTATGTGTCGAATGAGATCGATGCTGAATTTAAACCTAAACCGGAACTCATTCAGCTCGTGAATGACGACTCAACCGGAAGACACTGGCAGATTTTTGTTATTAAGCCTTAGGATGCCAGTCGGCCCGCATGACATGCGCGCCTGAACCCATGGCAGCTGCGATCCCTACTTCAGAATCTTCAAAGATCAACACTTCATGCGGAGAGTGACCAGTGAGCTCGAGTGCTTTCTTGTAGGGCCAGGGATCAGGTTTGTGAGAGGGACAATCGTCGCGGGTAATGACCAGAGAAAAGAATTTGCGGATACTTCCCATCGAGAGCAGTTCCTCCGTCACAACTTTCTCACTTGAGGTAACAAGGGCAATCGTCAAACTCTCGGCCATGGCCTCTTTCAGGAGCCCGACCACTTTTTCGGGTAAAAACTTCTCCTGCGGGATACTTTTCAGGATGCCCAGAAGATTCTTATTTTTTTCATCCACAAAATCCCGCGCCGTCCATTCCGGGGGGAAACCCTTCCAGTGCTTCACGACTTCAAAGACCAGGTGATCGGCCCTGCCAACCAGAAGACCATGAATCACTTCGGGCGAATGCGGGGGAACGATCCCGTAATCCTTTCCGATCTTCAGGAACGCCTGGGTGTGATACTTTTCGGAGTCGAGAAGAGTCCCGTCCATATCAAAGAACAGGGCCTTAAGCGCCGGATAACCAGCTTTAAGTTCTGAGAGCGAGGGGATAGCAGTTAAGATCATCGGGTGCGTGGCCATACGAAATATTATCATGGCACAACTGTGCTGCAGAGTATCTTTTCTGGTCAAAGAGAGCGTAAAAAGTGTAAACTCCGGCCATTATGACAGACTCTGAGATTAAAAAAGACCTTTTAAGCCAGCTACTTTATGAGTGCGAGGCCTACAAGAAATTCGAAGATATCGAAAAGCTCGTCGATCGCGGAGAAGATCTCTCCATGATTCCGATTCAGCCCTTGTATGTTTCTCTCCAGAATACCGCTGCTGATCAGGTCGCTCTCATTCTTCCCAAGCTCTCGGCGGAGCAGCGCCAGGCCTTAAGAGATATCGATCTCTGGTCTAAGGATATTCTCGACCCGGCCGAGGCCATCCACTGGCTGGAGATCTACTCCCGATGTCCGGACGATGAGATCATTCTTGAATACGTGAAGAGTGAGGATTTCCTGCTCACCCTTAAAAATCAATTTACCGTTTCGACCTTCGACACAGAAGATCCGATGTATCCGGACGGAAACAATTACTTCCTGACGGAAGACATGCAGCTTCTGATTGAATATCCGGAAGACTTCTCACTGGTCCAGGAACTGAAGGAAATGATCCGGCGGCTTTACTCTGATCTCGGAGTAGAAAACGCTTATTCATTCCTTTTCAAGATGGTCGTTGACTCTTACCAGGTCATGGAAGAAACCGCTTACCAGGAAAAACTCGAGCGCCTGCGGGACTTCGGATTTGTGGATTATTTTTGTTTCGGAAGGACTTTTAAAAATAAGCGGCTAAGTCCCTGTTCTCTTCAAAAAGTTTTATTTTCCTCAGTTTGTGAGCCTTTCCCTGCCAGGCAGGCAGACTTGTTTTGGATGGGCTTTTTTGTGGATTGGACATAGCACTTCCAGCCCGAACGAAACTGAGAGTTAGAAGTGGGTTGGTGAAGCTCAGGCCAAGTCCAATTGTTACTAAAAGATTTTTTATCGGTGAAGGGCGACACTTTTCTGTCCAAATGTGATCACCCGGAAAATTGAAATAGCTCCTGGTAAACCAAGAATCAGATTTTCACCCTGCCTTTCCAAGCATTTTTCCTACCTTTGCACCTTCTTAAGATTTCATCCAAATCCATTCCCAAATGGCAATCAAAAAAATAGAATCTGCCCTCATCTCTGTCTATTATAAAGACAATCTTGAACCTATCATCGCTTTGCTGAAAAAGCACGGGGTAAAAATCTACTCTACCGGTGGTACTCAGCAGTTTATCGAAGAGCAAGGTGCAGCTGTAATCCCTGTGGAAGAACTTACAGGCTACCCTTCCATCTTCGGAGGAAGAGTAAAAACCCTTCACCCAACTGTTTTCGGTGGCATTCTTTACAGAAGAGAAAATGATCAGGATGTGGCTCAGGCTGCAGAATTTAAAATTCCTGCGATTGATTTGGTGATCGTGGATTTGTATCCGTTTGAGGAAACAGTTGCTTCCGGAGCAGCAGAAGCAGAGGTGATTGAGAAAATCGATATCGGTGGAATTTCCCTGATCCGCGCTGCCGCAAAGAATTTCAAAGACGTTACTATTATTGCTTCCAAAGCTCAATATGCCGAATTGGAAGCTAAACTTACTGAGCAAGACGGAGGAACTACCATCGCTGACAGACATTATTTCGCTGCTCAGGCTTTCCAGGTTTCTTCCAATTACGATACTCATATTTTCAACTATTTCAACCGAACTGAGAACATCCCGGCGCTGAAGGTTTCTGAAACCAAAGCAAAAGCACTCAGATACGGTGAAAACCCACATCAGGCGGCTCGTTTCTATGGTAACATGGAAGACCTTTTTGACCAGTTGAACGGGAAGGAATTGTCCTATAATAACCTCGTGGATGTAGATGCGGCTGTTGCGCTGATCGCTGAGTTCCCGGGACAAACTGCTTTTGCTATCCTGAAACATACCAATGCTTGCGGCGTAGCAATAGCTCCAACAGTTAAAGAGGCTTACCTCAAATCTTTTGAAGCAGATACTACTTCCGCTTTTGGCGGTGTATTGGTGACCAATCAGACGGTAGATTTGGCAGCAGCTCAGGAAATGCATAGCCTATTCTTCGAAGTATTGATCGCGCCTGAGTTCACAGAAGATGCTTTGGCACTTTTGAAAACCAAGAAAAACAGAATCCTCCTTCGTCAGAAAATGCAGATCGAAGGCACCAAGCAAATCAAGACTTTGCTCAATGGAATCATCGAGCAGGACAAGGATTTGGCAACTG
>JAKFFP010000367.1:0-6389 GCA_036675045.1 Bacteriovoracales bacterium
CTCCGGCCACCGGAACAACTCAGCCGGGCGGATCGATCATGAATCCCCAGAATGGAACGACTCCCATGGGTGGCGGCTGGCAGGGAAGATAAGAAAAAAAAAGGGCAGCATCCTTGCCACCCTAAAGTGAGAAAATTATTTAACTGGTCTGTGCCAGCAGCGCGGACGGAGACCGGTCTTATGACCATTGGCCGCGTGACATGTCCCGCGAATTTCATCCTTCTGAGAAACGTCCTCATTGAAAGCGACTTCGCAGATCGAGCCCTGGAAAAATGTGTCGAGACGACATTGAGTAGCAGGATGAGCATCCAAATTGGATTCCACCACACTTGTATCCGGGGTACTGAAGCTGGCTGCCTTCGAGCGGCCCATCGAAGAGAATAAAGCGGCAACGGAAGCCCCCGCCATTCCGGAACGGATACAAATATAAGCATCTTCCTTATTGTGGTTCTTCTTACAGGCAGAAACTAAAGCTTCCGGAGCAACAAGTCTCTTCACAATCGCTTCATTGTTATCGTTCAGAAATACGTGGCGAAGACATTTGAGAGTCGCGAAGTAATCTGACTGACCTTCAGAACTTGCCCACGGCTTCATCAGGTTTTTATACTTGGGAGCTCCACCGATGTGGTGACCCAGCTCATGGCAAAGGACGAGCGCAAAACCGTCTGCAGTAACCGATGAGTGACGAGCAAGCCCACCATACATTTCCACGGTCCAGACTTTCGGCTGGAGTCTCATGGCAGCAGCATTTACTTTCTCGGCAGTCCAGAGACGTTCGATGACCAGCTTGGCACCCATATTAGATACCACCGGAGCATAAATCTTTTCGACTTTAGATATAACCGCATTGAACTGACCTTCGGTCATGCCGTTCAGAGATTTTGCACCCACTGGAATGCGAAGATCATTTTCTGGCAGAAAGCCTGTTTTTCCGTTTTCGGAACAAGCGAAGGTCCATCCAGAGACCAGGGTCAGAAAGAGTGCCAGAGCTTTCATAAATTCTCCTTAAAAAGCTGAGGCAGAAAGTTTTGTTTACTTGATGGTTTAAGTCCAGCAATGTAAGACGATGTTTGACGGGAAAACGCTTACTTAGTCTATCACCTGGCCCTCATCTCGTTTATATAGCTCATTTAGCCTTCAGGAATCATTGAGATTTCCCTCTGTAATTATTTCCGGCCTGGCCCTTCTCGGGCCCATTTGCTGATACTGTCGCAACGCCCAATAACATCGCAGGAGCGTGTCCTTTGAAGAAATTTTCCACTTCAGTTCTTTCCGTAGCTACTCTCGCCGTGCTTTCCACCGCCTGTGTGAAGATTGAAAGCCTTGATCCTGTAAAGGCCATCACTAAGACGTTTGAGAGTAAGAAGAAAAAGAAGTCCACGCGAATCGTGAACTCTCCGGGAACAAATGAACAGGTCAGTGTTGGCAGTCATAATCTGAACATCGTTTCTGCAGATGTCCTCCGCTCGCTTAAGGCCAGCGGCAAGCTCATCTCAGCAAGTCATCCGAAAGCTAAAAAATTCATGGCGGATCTTCCTTCAACTGAAGAGATCGTAAAGGCCGACAACGAGAATGCCGTCTCAGGCAATTCCATGATCGTGGGTTTTCCGAAGACACTTCTCGGCGAGCAGAACGTGATGGGTGCTGTGATCACGAAAGTCTCTGATAAGAAGAATGAAACCCTCGGCTCACTTAAGCTCACTGACCTTCCGCCTATTCACGGAAGGACGGTCATCGGCCGTGCCGAAGTCATTTCCCGAGACGAAGAAGGAAATATTCTTCGTGACGCTTCCGGAAAACCTAAAACAGAAATCGTTCCGGCCGTCGTGCTCAAGGGTTGTGCCAACGCTTGTAATGAAAGAAGCCAGCAGATTGAACTGATTCCGCTTCCGATTAAAGAGATCGATGATGAAAACGGGATCTTCTATCTCGATATGAGAAGCCTCGGTGATCAGCTTGATCTCATGTCGCTCATGGATCCCGATGGTGAATACACTAAGCTCATCACTGCTTACAGTGAAACGACTGAGTTTAACTACGATCTCAAGACTCTCCTCTTTGATATCAAGTCGATCATGGTACCAAAAGGTACGACGATGGAGACTCTGCCGGATGCTCCGATCACTGAGATCACTGTCCGCTGGTACATGAAGCTATCAAGTGGATTCGATCCATCATTTGAACCTCGTAGCCCGACTCCGGCGGTGGGATTCTTTGAAACTTCACGGAATAAAGCGACGAAGATCACGCGCTTTGCAATTCCTGATGATGGGACAAAAATCCACTACTACATCAAGAACGTTCCCGCTGAATATGAGAAGCACTTCACTGGTGCTATTGATAACTGGAACAAGAAATTCCTCGAAGCGATCGGCACGAGTCCGCTTTCGTATACGGTCGTGAAAAAGACCGATGCGATTCATCCGCTCCTCGTTCCTGGTGACATCCGCTTCAATATCATCGAGTGGGATGAAGATAACAAAGCTCCGTACGGAGGACTTGGACCTTCAGTGGCCCATCAGTTCACCGGTCAGACGATGTCAGCGAACGTCCTGATCCAGGGACCAAATATTGTCGAGATGTACACGAAGTGGTTTGAACTCTCAAAAGACATCCGCGCTCTGAGAAGTGCCGGTCAGGTCGCAGAGGCCAATAGTGTGATCCGTAAGTTTAGTGCTGAGGCGAAGGCCAAAGTGGACAAGCTCGCCAGCAAGAAGTTCTCAGTATCTCTTGGTGAGAAGCTCGCCTTCCGGGTGAACTCTCAGAGACCGGAACTCGAAGACCCGATGATCAAGAATCACTTTGAAGTTGTTCCTGCGGGAGTGACTTTTGAAGAGTATATGAAAGGTTACTTCACAGAGATGCTGGAGCACGAGCTTGGACACAACCTCGGTCTTCGTCACAACTTTAAAGGTAACCTGGGATCAACTGATTCGGGTCAGAGTGGATCTGCTTCACGCTCGATCATGGAATACCTCGGTCGTCCGTACAGGCACCTGAACGAAATCGGTCTTTATGATGAAATGGCGATCCGTTACGGTTACGTCGGTGAAGCTCCTAAGCGCGCCAACTGGTTCTGTACAGATGAACACCAGGCCGCTGGTCCGAAGAATATCGCAACGGCTTCTCCTGAATGTTCGAAGTCTGATGCTACAAGTGATCCGTTCTCTTTCTGGGAATCCAGAGTGAAGCGCGCGCTTGATCTCGTGGTTGATCTCAAGTCTTCTTCTGCTCCGGTCTGGAAAACTGAAGAAGTCGCGACTCAGGTTCAGGAATTTACGATAGCTTTTGCTAACTACGCAGCGGCAGCCGAGAGGACAGCTGAAACATGGACAAACTTCTTCGGGAAGGCCGATCGTCCGGAAGAAAAGTCAAAAGTGAAGCCCTACGTCCTGACAAAACTGAAATCACTCCTGTGTGATCCTGCTCTCGCTGACGCCGTCAAGGCCAAGGAGTCCCAGGAGGCCCAGACGCTTACTCAGGAAAATCTGGATAAGCTGAGAACGGTGGTGGTTGAAACGAACAAGGCTTTGAATGTGTTCACTGAAGCTGAATTGAAATGTAATTAAGTTAAAACGAAAAGGGGCCCATGCGGCCCCTTTTTTTTGGCTAAGGACGAGGTTCGAGATCTGCGATTCCGATCAGTCCCAGGATCGGATGAAAGTTCCCTTTCGTATAAAAACGCGTGGTCTTCTCACCCTTCAGAGTTCTGATTTCAAAATCCTCACCCACTTTCACGACCTGGACCTTGGTTGATCTCCATGAACCAGTGGCACCATTATAAAGGAAGGAGAGCTTCACTTGTCCGCCGGTCTCAAATGAGAAAGGCTTGATGGTTTCGAGACGAAGGACATCGCGGTTATTGCGCTCAATAAGCATGACACCTGTGGCATCAACTGTTTCCACCGGATAGTGGCTATCCTGAGAAACGCGACCATCTTTAGTGACGGTTCTGAAGCGGATGGTATCGAGAACACTGTCCTCAGTAACTTCCACCATAAAATATGATGTATCGGTATCAACATTACCGGTAATGGTCGCGAGTTGAATTTCACGGGCAAATAGATCGGCCGAAAGACAAAGGATCATTGTCAGGATGAGTGTTTTCACGGAATCCTCCATATCCCCGAAATATGCCACTACCTGCTTTCATTGATAAAGCTGCGGCGCACTTCAGATAATCTTTTATAAACAAATCGTGATGAGAAGTTGAAGCTATTTTCGGGAGGCCGTTATGAAAATTCTGACTCTTATTCCGTTTGTCTTTCTTCTTATGTCCTTTACTCATCCTTTCGCCCAGGACGGTTCCGTCGATAACGATCGCGAGCTTCTGGATGAAAGAATTGAAAAAGCAGAAGAAAATAAAACCCAGGCCGAACGCGCACGCGAGACAGTGAAACAGGAACAGGAGGCGCGCGAGGAACTCGACCGGAATCTCCAGCCGGATGCCATTCTTCAGGACAAAAAAGAAGGATCCCTCGAGTAGTTTTCCCTGTAAAAAATACCATCACCCTTAACGAACTGTGATTCCATCCGTATTGGATGGGCATGGAAATTATTTATACGAAAGTTGCACAGCCTCGTTGGTGTCTCAAAGTTGCTGCCTGGATGGTGCTCATGATTTTCATTCACGCGAGATTCATCTCGCCGTTTATGGGACTACAGCGTTTCTAGAGCCTGTGACGCACCACGATAACTATAAGGATTACCCTTTGAAGGAATATCCTTATACAATCTAGGTAAATCACGGGAAGAAAGTCGCACTCAGGAGTTTATATGGATATCAAGAAGGCCGTTTGCCATCTTTGGGGTCACGAATTCACAGCTGTTCCTTCGTCTTTTTCTTCGTCGAATGAAGGAATCGATTACATCTGCAGACGCTGCGGCCGTGAAAAATTCTCCCCGACAATCCGTTGGGAAAAAAGAGAAGCTTCCACCATGGAGAACGCCGACATCCAGTTCATGAGAAAGCGTTCAGAAATTTCCCGCGAGTTCAGATAATTATTCTTTGAAAGACTTGCCGTCATCTCCGACGGCAAGAGTCCGCGCCATCTCCGCTCTTTTCGTACTCCGCTCAATCCCGACTGCATTTAGTCCCAAAAAATTAGCGGCCGCCAGCATGCTCCCCTGTCCGCAGAAGGGATTCACGATGGTTTTCGTTTCGGTATGTTCTTTTACAAATCTCGCGATCATTAAAGAGACATCGAGTCCCATTCCGCGGACCCAGGTCTTTTCTCCGGTATCCGGAAGAACATCCGCGGTGGATTTTCCATAATCCGGGCGCACACTTTGTGAGAATGCGAGGACATGTGAATAAGCGGGTCTTCCGAAGGTGATAGTCCCTGCCGGAAAACGACAGACGATCTTATGGAAGAGCATTTCGCGCCCGAGTTCTTCGGCCGCTTTCTGAACCAGGTAAGCCTTGTCCACCCAGGTATTGTCGACTTTGATATCCGATTGGAAAAAGAATGTGACACCTTCCGGAGGAGTCCGGGAAAGAATCAGCCGGGTCGTGGTGGTAAACCACTCCTTCCACTGCGCCAGTGTGTATCCCGGAAATTCAGAAATATCAGGAAGCGACCCCACTAAAGATGAGCCTTCCAGAACCTCCCGGGAATTCAGCCACTCAATGGCGTCGGCGGTATGAACAATTCTTTCCATAACGGGGAGTTAAACATATTATTTTCCCATGTGCCAGCTTCTTGGAATGAACTGTAATGTCCCGACTGATATCTGTTTTTCCTTCACGGGATTTCGTGCCCGCGGCGGACTGACTGATCACCACACTGATGGCTGGGGCATATCATTTTTTGAAGGGAAAGGTGTCCGCCAGTTTCTTGATCCCGATCCTTCGGCCCATTCTCCGGTGGCGGATTTTATCCGCACATATCCAATCAAATCGATGAATGTGATTTCCCACATCCGGAAGGCCACCCAGGGTGAAACGAAACTCGAGAACACTCATCCATTTGTTCGCGAACTTTGGGGAAGATACTGGTCGTTCGCTCACAACGGAGATCTGAAGAATTTTGCTCCATCTTTAAACGGAAGATTCCTTCCTGTAGGAAATACTGACTCTGAAACCGCTTTCTGCTACATCCTTCAGGAACTTCAGGCCGAGTTCGGTGATATTTCCCCGACGATTGAAAAACTCGGAGAAAAACTCCACCAGCTGACACTTCATCTGGCACAGTTCGGGATCTTCAATTTTCTTTTATCCAATGGCGAGTTCATGCTTGCTCACTGTTCAACCAAGCTCTCGCACATTGTGAGGAAGGCCCCTTTCTCCGTCGCACAGTTAAAAGATGAGGACGTAAAGGTCGACTTCTCCAGCGTGACAACGGCCAATGATCGGGTGGCAGTGATAGCGACCATCCCGCTGACAGATA
>JAKFFP010000065.1:0-6263 GCA_036675045.1 Bacteriovoracales bacterium
AGAAGAAACGACAGTGAAGTGACAAAGCCCTCAGGCAGGTTCTGGATAAAAATCGCAGTACAGAGTGGGAGGGCCTTCTCCCAGCCCAGGGCGGCCACGTCAAAGCCCACCGAGAGCCCCTCAGGAATATTGTGAAGACTCATGACGAAGACAAAGAGATAGGCCCTTTGTCGGGCGAGGTTTTCCGTTAAGCGCTTCACGAGCTTCGCTGATACCAGGATGAAGAAAAGACCAATGCCCATGCCTTTTAGAAGCGGATCAAGGGAATGACTTATTCTCCAGGCCGGAAGAAAAAGCGAGAAGACGGAGGCGCTGATCATCACTCCCCCGCCGAAGGATTCCCAGAAATTGCGCTCATTTTCTTTCAGGTAATGATGAAAAAAAACCGGAACCGAGCCCGCCAGGGTCGATAAACCGGAAATCAAGAATAGCCCCAGAAAGCTCATGAGTGTCATCTTGAGAGATCTTAGCTCTTGTCTATGGATTGATCGAGCTTATCAATTGGACCTGAATCTCCGCGCAATAGTAAAATGGATGCAACAAGGAGAACTCACATGGCAAAAGCAACGCAGAAAATCGATATCGGGATAAGCGAAAAAGACAGGAAAGGGATTAGTCAGGGACTGAGTCGCCTCCTCGCCGACTCCTATACTCTTTATCTCATGACACACAATTTTCACTGGAACGTGAAGGGTCCGATGTTCAATACGCTTCATCTCATGTTTGAAGGTCAGTACACCGAGCTCGCTCTGGCGGTGGATACCATCGCTGAAAGAATCCGCGCTCTGGGGATGCCAGCGCCGGGGACTTATTCCGAATTTGTCGCCCTCTCATCGATTAAAGAAGTCAAAGGTGTTCCGAAGGCAGAAGAGATGATTAAGTATCTCGTGGCAGGACAGGAAGCGGTGGTGAAAACCGCCCGTTCACTCTTCCCCGCGGTAGAAGCTGCTTCCGATGAGCCGACTGCCGATCTTCTTACCCAGAGAATGCAGCTCCATGAGAAGACCGCCTGGATGCTCAGATCGCTACTGGAATAAAAAAATGTTTCGCGAAGTAACCCACAGGTAAAACGTGAAATGTAACCGGGCCCCTTCGGTATATGCTGTTTGAGGTCCGGTTTAATCGGTTTGTTTATAAACAAAATATTCGCATATCAAAATCATCTTAATTTCCTCTCTCTTTGCACGATAAGGGATTACTCACCTCGGAGGAGAAAACGTGATCTTCTACACAATCCAGGGCCCCGCTTACGAACTTGAAATCCATGACGATAAAATGAAACTCAGTAAGAAAACCTGGTTAAAACAATTCTCCCGAAAGAATGTCATCCGGACTTTTGAACTGAAGTCTCTCGCCGGATTTGCGATCACCTCTCCCCACTTTCTTTTGTGGGGAAAAATTGAATGGAAAAATGATGATGGCACGAAAGAAACTTTCCGGTTTTCTACCAATCCCGAGATGGTGAAGAAAATTGAGAAGTACATGCAGAAGATGATTCAGAAAAATATCCAGAAAAAGAGCACGCATACTTTTTCGGAAGTTCAGAGGATTGCGGTTTAGTAGTCCAGCAATCATGCCCTCAACAAGCAATCATTTGATACATTAAACGTCCAATGCCTTAATACCTTTTCTATCAATCTCAAGCTGGTTGCCATTCCCTAGATTCAAATTCAATTTTGAGCTGGCACCTACCATTTGCGAACTGTTCACCTGTATAGAGGCAAAAATGGCAGCACAACTTATGAAGGCTAAACCAACAATGATATTCAACTTTGCTTTTTTAATCACACGCGGATCTGCTTTAGGGAGTTCATTCTGGTAACTTCTTGGAACTATGTTTTTCATTCTTATGGAAGCCCCGGAAAAAGTCTTAGACATGCTTTATCGCCATATTTATCTATCATTTTGCTTATTATAGATGCGGAAGCTGTTTGAAATAGCTTTTAATTAATTCCCGAAGTTTTATTGTCCTTGCAATCATTGGAAGGTGGTTCAATATACTCAACATATATTCTCCCTGCTAATTGATATGCCGCTGCTGGACCAGTTGTTTCCAAGACGGGTAGCAATGCAAAGCAAATAGTACCTAATATTGGCCCGTTACCAGAGAATCACTTACATTTATTGGATTGTTTTTAACATACCTGTACAAACTGAGGTCGTTACCATCTAACCCAATTGGATCCTCATTTAAGAATCTACCTGACTTCGGATCATAAAATCTTTCTCAATTCAGCATTAACAATCTGCTCACGTAAAAGTCTGCTGGAACTCATCTCAGGAGCTCATCTCACAATTATCTATAATGCTTTACATGCAGAAGGAGATTTTTTAGAACAACCCATAGTGAGATATTTATGCGCACGTTTAGAATCTATGTCTAGTAAGCTTGCTCCATAAAGCGAGCAAGCAAATGCACTTCCTTTGAGGCAATGCTTGTGAGCATATTCCCATGACTGAACTTTTCTATGGGAATAATCAAGCTGTTCAACAACAAAGCATGCGTCCGCACTTTTGAGCTGACATGCCCTATTCAAAAAGGAGAGAAGTACTTCATTCTGTGGTTCGCAATTCTTATCGCAAATCAACATTAAAATTGAAAATATCGCCATTAGATCTTCAGCACTTTGAATTTTCGTTTGTTTCAATTCGTTTAGAGTAAATTCCCTACAATCAACTTTTAACTTAAATGTCTCAAGTTGAATCTCTTCGAAATTTTTACCCTTCCATAAACGACGGTCGTGCTTACAGTCAAGTTTTGCAAAGCCAAGGTTTATTAAAAAAATACTACTAAGTATAAATATCATTTGCCCATCCCCGGGAAATGTTTCCAAAAAGGGTCGTCCTCATCCTTACACTCTTTTGCCTTCTTCCTATCTTCCTCTTCAATTCCACAATCATGGTATAAATTACTTGATTCTGCAGCGTCTATTTTGCCACTTGCATAACAGATTACTTTCGTCTTTGGACAATCCATTTCACCCAATGTTTCTGGACACCATTGAATAGCCCAAGGTTCTAGTCCTGTGGGGTCTGAATTAGAAATCGGATCATTTAATACATATCGATAAAGATTAGGCTCCTTAAATCTGGTACCTAATGGATCCTCACTCAAAAATCTTCCTGAGTAAGGATTATAATTTCTCGCGCGGTAGTAATAGTCCCCTGTCTCCTGCTCCCATTCTCTGGAGGTATAAGCAAATGCATTCGGAACAAAACTCTCAAACGGAGTTGTGCTCATCTTCTCTACTTTGGTTCTTCCGTAAGCAGTGTAATTATATCGCTGAATCGGTTTGCCCTCTGAATCCGTCAGGTCGTGAACAGAGTTCAAATGATCTTTCGAATAGAAAAAAACTTCATTACCTTCCATAGATCCATTGTCATTCAGATCCCTTGCCATCGCAATGGGTTCATCGATTCCAGGACCGTGGAGATAAATTGCTTTGATCGTGTTGTTGATTCCGAACTCGATGATGAGATCCTCACCATCGTAAGCAAAGCGAGAAAGTTGCCCCGATGACTCACGACTGATCCTTCTCTGGAAAGCATCATAGCTATTCACTATAACTGTTTTGATCGAACCATCAGCTCCTTTGACTGTCGTTTGCACGATCTTCCCTTCGCCGTTCCAGGTGTATTCAGTCTTCTCACCTGTGGACTTTGAAACCTTCTGGGAAAGCTCCCCATTGGTTGTATAGTTATAAGTATTATCGGCATCTTCAAGAAGGTGATTTAACCGGTTATGGACCTGTCCTCTATTAGTGTGGTTACCCATGATATCGTAGGTGAAGTTTCCATCAGTCGAAGCGTAAGTGAGCCGATCTAGCTCATCGTAGGTGTACTTCAAAACGTAGCGCCCTGTCGTATCTTGATCAGGTCGGATAAAGGTCTTGAGAATTTCTTTGATTGTTCCAGTGGCGTTGTAACTTAATTCAAATCGAGAAAGCGGCTCGCCGTTAGCGTATTCATTCGAAAGAAGAGTCATTCTTCCTGCTGGATCATAGTCTCTCTGAACTTTAAGACCGTTTGAAAGAAGATCCTCATCCGGACGACCCAGTTCATCCCAGTACCGCTGCCAGGAAATGGACTGTCCACCCAAAGAAGCGTTCATTCCAGAAAGAAGCCTGCGTTCATCATAGGAATAGCCAACCGAGAGAACTGAAACATTGTTGATCGAATAGTTGAGAGTCTTGCGAAGACCACGTTGATCGTATGTAAGGACAAGCTGCCCAGGCACATGAGAAGCCTCAGTAACTCTAAGGCGGCCAAACTCGTCATAATTCATCGTCACGGCGCTGTCTGGATTTGAAGCAAAGATCAAAAGATTGTCTTTATCATAGGAGTATGAATTTGTGTGAGTAGAACTTGATCGGGTTTTGAGTCTGCCTTTCTTGTCATAAGTAAATTCCCTGAATGATCCGTCTTTGTTCACGGATCTTTGCAGGCGATCATTTAAATCATAGGCAAAGTAGGAACTTTGTCCCTCGGTATTCGTGACTGTTGAGACTTTCTGACTGACGGGATCGTAGTCCCAGGTCGTCGTTGCATTACTTGCGTCAGTAAGTGTCTTGAGCTTGCCACCAGGAGTATAAGTTAAAAAGGTATCATAATCGAGTGGAGCAAGAAGCGCTGTTAAGCGATTCAGGTCATCGAACTCAAACTCTGTGACTCTATCGAGCTGGTCTTTGTGCTGAATGATGTTCCCGAAATTATCCCTTAAAAATTCGACAGTGTTACTTAAGGGATCTGTGATACTTTTTAAGTTTTGTTTTGCATCGTAATCCAGGTGATACTCCTGAAGAAGAGCGTCTTTTATCAAAATCATATCCCCGAGCGTATTGTAACCGAACGTAGTGACATTTTCTTTCTGATCTACGTAAGTCTCAAGCGACCCCTGCGAATTATAAGTGAATCTCTCCCTGTAATTTAAAGCGTCCGTCAGCGTAGCTATCTTTCCAGTGGAAAAGTCATATCCAAAAGACGTTAATCCGTTCCAATCAGTAGAACTTGTGAGCCTTTGCTTACTATCAAACGTCCTCGTCGCAATCCTTCCTTCTGGAGAAATGATTTTTTCGAACATTCCGCCCTCATTAGGCTCGAACGTCGTAATTCCACCAAGGCAGTCTTCCTGTTCAGTCATGGCACCCTTATCGTTCACACGATATCTGACTTTGCAGTCCCCTGACTTCGAAGCGTCTCCGACAGACTGAATATCCCTCGGCACTATGATCGGCAAAAGATCGGTACTGTTCCTATTGCTCGGAATAAGACCCGTGAGCGCCAGAGGGGTAAAGAATCTTTCTCGGTTTCCAGCGATAACTTCAGAAGAAAGTCTGTTCATGACGTAATTAAACTCTGTAATTTCGCCGTCCTCTTTCGTTTCGGAGATGAGCAGTGCTTCCGGATCATAAGCGTATTCTTTGTTTGATCCGTCAGGGCTATCGATCCGAAGTAGATTACCTTTCTCATTAATTTGGAAATTTGTTTCACGGCCAGAAGAATCTCTCACTGTCTGGAGATAACCTCTGCCGTCATATTCAAAATAGAACCTCACGTCGCCTGGGTACTGAATTTCTTTTAGGAGATTTTCCGAATTATACTGATAAAAAATGTTCTGACCGTCTGGACGGAGGATTGCGGTGATTTGACCGGAAACATTATAGGTTCGCCTCGTCTTATCAATTTCTAAAATTTCAAAAGTCCCATTCTCCAGCCTCGTCAACTCGTCGGAGAATCCAGTTTGAGTGACATATGAAACAGATGAATCTCTTTGGGAATTATTTTCTTTCTTCATGAAGATCTGATCTTCCGTCGCTATCACAAGACCTGTTTCTGAAGAATAGGCCATAGCCGATATTTTAACATCAGATTTACCGCCGAACTTTCTGTCTCTTAAAAGGTTCCCTTTAAACGAAAGCTCGGTGAGGTCCCTTTTTCCCATACCATCCCAGTGATAAATCTTTCCTTGGTCATCAAGCAGGTAATAAAGATGGGAAACAGGATCAAAAGTGAGGGTCTTAGGACGAATCTTCCCATCTTTGTTTACTTTATTCCTACTTCCTTTCCCGAAAAGTGAAGTAAAGCTTCCGTTCTGAGGATACAAAGTGAGAATGCGGCCGTTGTTCTTATCAACCACAATTGGATATTCCTCGTTATTAAAAAGAACCTGTGAAGGATTATTGAGTTTAACTGGCAGATAGCCTTCATCCTCAGATGAATAGGTCTCAAGCTTTCCTCGAGGAGTAATAAGCATAACCTCAGTC
>JAKFFP010000175.1:0-6239 GCA_036675045.1 Bacteriovoracales bacterium
CATTATAAGGCCGCCCTTAACCTGATCGTGAGAAGCGGGATAGTTCTTGAATGGAAAGAAAGTTTTCACAGGGTTAACGGGGCCGTCGAGGAAAAAGACATGCCCAGAATAAAGTGTCTAAAAACTCAGCGCTTAGCCTCAAACTTCAGTCTTACGTATACCAGACACCGGTTATTCGCCGGCATCTCGTAATCTTCAACCAGCTCAAACCCTTGTTTCACCATGTTCGAGTTCACGTCTTCAAACGCGCGGATCCCGCTCAGTGGATCCCGCGCCTTGAGAGTCGCATCGAATTCCCGGTTACTTTCGGACGTGAACTCGCCATTGTACTTAAACGGCCCGTAGAACACCGCCCTACTTCCTTCCCTTAACCGGTGGCCCAGAAGCTTGATAAACGACTTACAATCCTTCCAGTGCATGATGTGGAAGGTGTTGGCGGTAAAGACCACGTCGAACCTGAGCTTCGGGAAATCATCCTTCGCCACATCAAGGCGCTGGGCCTTCTGGATCATGCGGCCACTGATGTCTTTTAAGTGAATGAGGTTCTTATCCGTCGGGTACCACTCGAGCCGCGGAAACTTGGGTGAAAGGTATTCAGCGTGCTGGCCATTACCAGCGCCGACTTCCAGAAGCCTTTCGTCGGTCGGAAGAATCACTTCCCGGAGGACGTTGAGGATAGGATCTTTATTCCGCTCGCAGGCTTCTGAGAAAGGCTTTTCCATCAGCTTACTTCCCGGTCCACGTCATGGTGTAGAGATCGTGGCGGCGGTCCTTGAGATTTCTCACCGTCCCCATATTCCTCGCCTTCACCAGATCACTCATACTGAGCTCGGCGATGGCGACCATCTCCGCGTTGTAATCCGTTTCAGCGGCGATACCATCACGGGCGAATGAAAAGTCTGAGGGAGTGAGGATACAGCTCTGGCCGTAGTTAATGTCCATGTTCTGCACGCGCGGAAGATTTCCGGTGTTCCCTGAAAGAACGAAGTAGCACTGGTTTTCAATTGTCCGGGCCTGGCAACAGTAGCGAACGCGGAGATATCCCTGGCGGGTGTCGGTGGCGAAGGGAACGAAAATGATTTTTGCTCCCTGATCCACGAGATGCCTTGTGAGCTCAGGAAATTCTGAGTCGTAACAAATAAGGATTCCGATCGGCCCCCGATCCGTGTTGATCACGGAAAGTTTGTCTCCCCCCTTTACGTCCCACCATTCTTTCTCGGTCGGAGTCGGGTGAAGTTTTTCCTGGCGATGAACAGAACCATCCCGGAGAAAGACAAAGCAGACATTCTTCATCGAGCCCTGCTCATCTTTCAGCATGTGAGTTCCGCCGATGATGTTGATGTTGTACTTAACCGCGGCGTCGCTCATGGATTTGATAAACGGCTCGGTGTATTTCCCAAGATGCTCGAGGGAAGGAATCGGTTCGAGTTTTTTATTGATGATCGAAAGAAGGGACATCGTCACGAACTCCGGGAACACGACGAAGTCACACTTATAGTCCGCCGCCACGCCGATGAAGTATTCGACGATCGACTCAAACTCCTCAAAGGATCCGATCTTCCGCTGCTGGAAATTGATGGTGCAGATCTTCACGTTGTCGTGTTCGTCTTCTATGTATCTGCGGTTCTCCTTCCGGTCGATCAAGGGATTATGCCACCGCATGAGAACGGCGTAGCCTTGGGATTCGAGGTCCGTCGGCAGGTAGGAATGGAGAATCTTTATGGGCTTAAAACCATTTCTCATCTGGAAGCTTATGGTCTGGTCGCGGATGATCTTCGCTTTCACCGCTTCCAGATACTCTTCCGGAGTTGGATAGATTTTTTTCTTTTTTCCGAATCCGGGAATCCGGGCGCCGAAGACGATGCCCTTGAGACCCAGCTTCTGGCAGAGTTTTCTTCGCTCGTTATAAAGTCTTTCACCGATTTTCTTTCCGCGAAATTCCGGGTCGACACAAACATCCATGCCGTAGAGGTAATCGCCCAGGGGATCGTGGCGACTCGCCATCCCGGTGCCGGTGATTTCTTTCCAGGAATGCTGCCTGAAGGCCTCGGCTTCGGAAATGATGAAGCTGATACAAAAACCTACAATTCTTCCTTCATACTCAACTACCAGCTGGCCTTCAGGGAAGTGGTTGAGCTGCGCTCTGAGAGCGTCCCGGGGATACGGTGGGCTACCCGGATAACACGCACTGACGATCTGATTGATTGCATCCGCGTCGGTGATCCTGGTATTTCTGACGATGATCTTGGAATTATTCGCATTAGTCATACCAGAGAGATTAGCAAAATAGCAGTGTATGACAAGGAACACGCGGTTATCTGAAACAGTTTACTCAACCGATCTTTGCTTCATCTTCATTTACCCACGATACGCTGAGAGGAGAAAATCTTTTTTAGAGGAGATTTTATGCCCAAGGAAAAAGCTTCAGAAAAACACGATCTCGGGATCCGGAATCCTTACATTGATCTCGAGCCCTTCCTCGCCGAAGAGCAAAAAAATGCGGATACCTGGATAAAAAATAAATCCGACGATGTCTACGAGAGAGTCTGCGAAGCGCTCTATCAGCACCACGACATCGATGCCAGTCAGATCATCGTCTCCGTGAAGAACGGTGAAGTCACTCTGAGCGGAAAAGTCCCGGATCGGAATATGAAATGGACCGCCGAAAGCTGCGTCGCCGATGTGAGCGGCGTCAGGCAGATCAATAACGAACTCAAGGTAAGCGGGTCCGGCAAACTCAATATCGTAAATCACTAAAACAGGTGGCCAATGAACAAGCAAGAAATCGAAAAGCTCAAAAAGAAATTCCCCGACAACGCGTTCTCGGAGGGAGTTGATGTTCCTCCCGCCTCGCATCCCTGGATGGGACGGCAGGATGAAAGCGATTTCGAAGATGATGCCGTTCCGGATGAATCCGTATTGGAAGAAGAAGATATTCCATCAGACGAGGACGAAGAGCAAAAATAAAAAAAAAGCCCCCGCTTTCGCGAAGGCCTTTTTTATAATTCAAATCTTACGATCAGAAATTACTTGAGGTGCTTCCCGATGAGTGAAGCGAGTTCGAACATAGAAACTTCGTTCTTGCCGAAAACTTTCTTAAGTTTGTCGTCAGCGAGAATGTTTCTCTTGTTCTTAGGGTTCTGAAGGTTGTTCTTACGGATGTAAGCCCAAAGCTTCTTAACAACTTCTGTACGAGCAACAGCAGTTGCACCGATTACAGCAGCGAGTTCAGCTGAAGGAGTGAGAGCTTTCATGAACGCAGCGTTTGGCTTGCGAGCAGTTTTTGCTTTCTTAGGAGCAGCTGCTTTCTTAGCAGTAGCTTTCTTTGCAGGAGCAGCTTTCTTAGCAGTTGCTTTTTTAGCAGTTGCTTTCTTAGCTGTTGCCTTCTTAGGGGCAGCTTTTTTAGTAGCTTTCTTTGTAGCTTTAGCCATGATGTCCTCCACAGACGTTGTTTGAGAGATTTTTGTTCTCTTCTTGGTTTGTAAAACAAGTTTAATTATATCTTCTCATGAATGTCAAATTTCTCTAGGGAGCCCCTAGGGAGCTCCCTCGAGAGGGGTACCCCCCCTCCCTCGACACTCACTCTGATTTCGCTGCCGATTCTTGGTACTGTCTTAAGTAATTCGGGGCCGAAATAGTGAGCATATTGAAGGCGTAGTATTCCTCCACCCGAGGGTGAATCATAAGAATTTTCCACTTCCAATCACTCTCATTTTCAGGTTTTACGAGACTTTTCTCATAGTCCACGTCCTTCCCGAACACCTTCCATTCGGGATCATTCCACATCAGATGCACGATGGATTTCCGGCAAGTCTCGAGGGATTTCTTCACGGTCTCATCGAAGCGTTTTACGACCTTCGGATAGGTATCTGCGAGGTGATCACGGACGATGATGTTCTTTGCCATCCCCTCTGAAATCATCTGACATTGTCCAACATTCGTCTGGGTAAACCGCTCGTACGTCTCATCTGAGAGCCGCGGATCCACCATCTCCGGCAGACCCCAGAGGTATCTTTTCGCCCGAGATAGCACATCCATCGGAACGGTTTTCCAATCGCCCATGATCTTCGGATTGTAATTCTGAACGAAAGTAGCTTCGTGACGAAGGAGCGCAATCGCCACCATCGAGGAAACTAAATAATCATTCGTATAAATGAGTCGCGCCAGCTGTCGGACATCTGACAGGGCCTTTTGCATCGTCTGGGATTTTCGCCCGTGAATGAGGCGGAGCTTCGCCCAGTTCGTGAGTTCCATGTATCCCGGGAGCGCCAGACCATAAAGTAGTGGCCTGTCCTCCGCCTTGAAATACGGATTATTCATGTCTGGCGACCAGTAATCGAACTCGTGGAGTTTTGCCATCCAGCTAAAATCGAGGTTGAGGGTTTTGAAGTCCGGCTCGAGAGCAACCCAGTTTCTATCCTTGAGCTGCCGCTGGAGGTCTTTCGGAAGATTGATCTTGGACGGTCCGAAATTATCAAAATAAACAATCTTATTGAGAAAAGGACCCGCGTCCCTTTCGCCCTTGCTTCCGCGGAAGAATTCATGGCCCTCAAGAATCTTGCGGTCTTCCTCGATCAGTTCGGCAAACTTCAGGATGCTATCCTCGGGCGAGGAAACTTCGTAGTCGAGCCTCGCCTGCTTGGTTCTTTGTTCGGGGTATTTCAGGGCGATCAGCACGAAAAAAATAAAGAGGAGGAGGACGACGGCGTAGGCGACTCGTTTGAAGGTTTGCATACGGGAAATTGTCACCTGTACTGTTTGGGCTGGCAATCCTCTGATTTCCACCCGCCATCTGAGCGGGGGATTTTGACGGGAAAGGTGATACCCGTCATCTTTTCGACATACGATGGATCCACTTCCCGCTTATCCATTGAGTTCTTAGGATCGTTCTGGTGGTGAATGAACGCCAGGGACTTCCTGGGCGGGGTTTCGTCGATGATGATCTTAAAGAAGCTCTGCGGGATGATGAGACCGGACGGCAGACGCCGGTCTTTTTCTGTGATGACCGGACCGGTGATAATCGTCACTTCTCCCTCGCCGCACGCCCATCTCCGGACCTGCATCTCGAGCCTGAGCCACGCTCCCCGGTTCAGGAGCTTGGTCTGGGGAGCAATGTTCGAGAGGACAAAGGTTTCGTCATTGGCCGCCTGGGAAAAAGAAAAATCCGCCGCCGGTGCCAGGTGTCCGCGGTCGTAGCCGGATTTTTTGTAATCATGGACGGTGGTATACGGCAGCCCCGATTTAACCAGGATTGGGTCGGGGATAAATTTATCGCGCCGTTTTCCCAGCTTCCTGGTGAGGTGCTCGCGCCTGAGCTTGTATTCCACGTAGCGCGCGAGGCGGATCTTCGGATCGTAATGGACCTTGAACCAGGTGTGATCCAGGGTCACAAATTTTGATGTGTGTCTCGGTGGGGCCGAGGAGCAACTGAAAAGAACCAGCAGGAGAATAAGGCGCATTACCCTATTCTAGCCTTGGCCTCGTTATAAAACGAAGGATAAATCCCGAATCGTTTCACCAGCACATCCAGAATCTCTTCCGGCGTGAGCAGCTTTTCCGGTCCGTCCCTCTTTCGAGAGCCCCAGGTGTTTTAGATACAGATTCAAATGGTCGTCGGATTTGAAGTTGAGGTCAAAGCGCATGGGATATCCCTACGCTTAACTCGCCTGCAGCTCTTCTTCCTCGATCGTGAGTTTCGCGATCTCTTCGTAGCGCTCAATGATCTCGTTAATGATCCCCTTGCAACCCACTCCCAGCATCGAGTTCCTGATAAAGAGTGCCGCTTCCGGTTTCATCGCTTCACCCGGAGTAAGGAAACACAGTTTCTTCCCGTTCACCGGCATGTGCAGGAAATTTCGGAGGTCGATCTTGCAGAACTCCCAGAACTTCGAATGAACGGAATTCGTGAGGAGCTCATCGATATTAGATCCGTTGTACTTAGTCGTATTGAGAAGATTGTAGATTTCTCCCAGCGGAATGTAGTCGCCGTAACCTTTCACCCGGGCGTGAATTTCTCGCATGAGCGTGATGTTCAGGACACTTTCTAGTATCCGCAGGTAGCTGGTCGCTGTCTTGTTCATATCCTGAACGAAAACACCTTCGGCCCACATCACTTGTTTCTGGGTGAGAGCAGGAAGCTTCTTGAAATTTTTTGCCGGGATAGTGTAAGTCACTTTCTCGCGGTTCTCCCAGCCTTCTTCTGATTTAGAAATAAGCGGGTTTTCAACAACCATGCGTTT
>JAKFFP010000313.1:0-6142 GCA_036675045.1 Bacteriovoracales bacterium
AGCTCATCGGATACCTCCCACTAAAAGCTGATCTTGAAGAAAAACTTTCTGAGTACTTCGCTGACATCCGCAACCGGATCAACCGCGTTCGTGCTAAGGCCAATGAAGAAATCGCGAAGCTCCACAAGGGCGACGAGCTTCCTCCTGGCGTAATCAAGAAAGTTGTTGTCTACATCGCAATTAAGAGAAAGCTCCAGCCAGGTGATAAAATGGCCGGTCGTCACGGAAACAAGGGTGTTATTTCCCGCGTTCTTCCAGTTGAAGACATGCCTTATATGGCAGACGGTACACCGGTAGAAATCGTGTTGAATCCACTCGGGGTTCCTTCACGTATGAACATCGGTCAGCTCTTTGAGCTTCACCTTGGATGGGCTGGTAAAGGTCTTGGCGACAAGATTCGTTACATGATGGAACAGCAGATGGACCTCCATCGCATTAAAGATCTAATTTCTAAGATCTATAAGTCTCCGGACTGCGATGCTTGGCTCAAAAAGGCTTCTGACCAGCAGGTTCGTGACCTGGCTGAAAAACTTCAGACTGGTGTTCGTTTCTCATCTCCAACATTTGATGGAGCTACTGAGAAAGATATCGAAGAAATGTTCGACCTCGCTGAACTTGATCGTTCAGGGAAGACAACACTCTTTGACGGAATCACCGGCGAAGCTTTCTCAGAGGAAGTTACTGTTGGTTCAATGTACATGCTGAAGCTTCACCACCTTGTTGATGAGAAGATTCACGCTCGTTCTACTGGTCCTTACTCTCTCGTAACTCAGCAGCCACTTGGTGGTAAGGCTCAGTTCGGAGGTCAGCGTCTCGGGGAAATGGAAGTGTGGGCACTCGAGGCATATGGTGCTGCTTATACCCTCCAGGAATTCCTGACTGTGAAGTCGGATGACGTGGTCGGAAGAACACGCATGTATGAATCTATTGTTAAAGGCGAGCAGGTTCTTGAACCAGGCTTACCAGAGTCGTTCAACGTTCTTATCCGCGAGCTCCAGGCACTGGCACTCGACGTGAAGCTCGAAGAACCGACTGTAGAGCCATTACTTTAATTTTTAGAACAGGAGCTCAGCTCAATGAAAGATCTATTAAATTTTTTCGATAAACCAAAAGATCCTATCAGTGTACAGGCCATCTCCATTCGGATGGCCTCTCCTGACACGATCCGTGAGTGGTCTTTCGGCGAAGTAAAAAAGCCGGAAACCATCAACTACCGTACATTCAAGCCAGAAAGAGACGGTCTCTTCTGCGCTAAGATCTTCGGACCTATCAAGGACTACGAGTGTATCTGTGGTAAGTACAAGCGTATGAAGCACAGAGGTGTTGTATGCGAGAAGTGTGGCGTTGAAGTTACACTTTCCAAGGTTCGTCGCGAGCGTTGCGGCCACATCGAGCTGGCTTCTCCAGTGGCTCACATCTGGTTCCTTCGTTCACTTCCTTCTCGTATCGGTGCTCTTCTTGATCTTTCCCTGAAAGATCTCGAAAGAATCCTTTATAACGAAGCCTACATCGTTACAGCAGCTGCCAACGCAGATGCCGAAGGTGGACTGCCAATCGGATCTATCCTTTCTGAGCAGAAGTTCCACGAACTCAAAGCTGCTAACATTGATTTCAAGGCTGGCATGGGTGGGGAAGTTGTAAAAGACCTTCTTGCTAAAGTTGATATTGATATCCTCAATAAAGAACTCCGCCGCGGACTTCGGGACTCTACGACTGATCTTTCAAAAGCGAAGATCATCAAGCGTCTCAAAGTTGTTGAGTCACTCCTCAAATCACCGAATAAGCCTGACTGGTTCATGATGGATGTTATTCCGGTTCTTCCACCGGATCTTCGTCCACTCGTTCCACTTGAAGCGGGCCGTTTCGCGACTTCAGATCTTAACGATCTCTACCGTCGTGTTATTAACCGTAACAACCGTCTTAAGCGCCTCAAGGAATTGAACGCTCCGGAAATCATCATCCGTAACGAGAAGCGTATGCTTCAGGAAGCGGTAGATGCTCTCTTCGATAACGGTCGTCGTGGTAAAGTATTCACAGGTGCAAACAAGCGTCCACTTCGTTCACTCTCAGATATGCTGAAGGGTAAACAGGGTCGTTTCCGTCAGAACCTTCTCGGTAAGCGTGTCGACTATTCTGGTCGTTCAGTTATCGTGGTTGGTCCTTACCTGAAACTTCACCAGTGCGGTCTTCCGAAGATGATGGCACTCGAGCTCTTCAAGCCATTCATTTACAACAAGCTCATTGAGAAAGGTCACTGTACTACGATCAAAGTTGCTAAACGCATGGTAGATCAGCAGAAGCAGGAAGTTTGGGACATTCTTGAAGACGTAGTTCAGGAGCATCCGGTTCTTCTTAACCGTGCTCCAACTCTTCACAGACTTGGTATCCAGGCCTTCGAACCTATCCTCATTGAAGGTAAAGCTATCCAGCTTCACCCGCTCGTTTGTACAGCGTTTAACGCTGACTTCGATGGTGACCAGATGGCAGTTCACGTTCCCCTTTCTATCGAAGCTCAGATTGAGGCCCGCGTTCTCGCTATGTCGACGAACAACATCCTCTCTCCGAAAGACGGTACACCGATCATCGTTCCTTCACAGGATATCGTTCTCGGTATGTACTATATGTCCCGTGTACGTCCGTTCGCCCGTGGTTACGGCAAAGTATTCTCTTCAAAAGAAGAAGCTCAGTTCGCTTACCACACCGGTAACCTTCACCTTCAGGCACCAATCAAGATCCGTCTTGAAGGCCGTCTGGTAGAAGCTACTGTTGGTCGTACGTTCATTCACGATATCACTCCGCCAGCTCTTGGTTTCGATGCGATCAACAAGATCCTCAACAAGAAAGAACTCGCGAAGCTCATCGACCTTGCTTACCGTAAGTCGACAGAGAAAGAGTGCGTGATGTTCGCAGACTCGATCATGAAAATGGGTTACGAGTATGCAACAAAAGCCGGTATCTCAATCAACATCAAGGACATGGTAATTCCGAAGGAAAAACCAGCGATCATTGGTGCAGCTCAGGCAGAAGTTGATAAGATCACGAACGAGTATAACGAAGGTTCAATCACAAACGGTGAGCGATACAACAAGATCGTCGACGTTTGGGCCCAGACTAACGAAAAACTCTCTAAAGTTCTCATCGGTAACCTTTCTTCTTCTGAATTCGTTTCAGAAAATGGAAAAGAAAAGACCAACGCTCCTTCATTCAACGCAATCTTTATGATGGCGGATTCTGGAGCTCGAGGATCGAACGTTCAGATCCGTCAGCTCGCTGGTATGAGAGGTCTCATGGCCAAGCCGTCAGGCGAGATCATCGAGACTCCGATTACTTCGAACTTCCGTGAAGGTCTTACCGTTCTTCAATACTTCGCTTCTTCCCACGGTGCCCGTAAAGGTCTCGCAGATACAGCTCTTAAAACAGCTAACTCTGGTTACCTTACTCGTCGTCTCGTTGACGTTGCCCAGGATGGTATCATCCGTCAGGTTGACTGTGACGCTACAGACGGAATCGTACTTACTTCACGAGTTGAAGCAGGGGAAATTGCTGAACACGTAGCTTCTCGCGTTCTCGGACGTGTGGCTCTTGAGGACGTTAAAGGCAAAAATCAACAGACTCTCTTCCCAAGAAACCACCTCTTCACAGAGAAAGATGTGAACACCCTGATGTCGGAAGAAATCGATCAGGTGAAAGTTCGCTCTGTTCTTACTTGTAAAGAGAAGCATGGTTATTGCGGACTTTGTTTCGGCCGCGATCTTTCCCGCGGTAAGCTTGTTTCTATCGGTGAAGCTGTCGGTATTATCGCCGCACAGTCAATCGGTGAACCAGGTACTCAGCTCACCATGAGAACGTTCCACATCGGTGGTACAGCAACTGCAGGTGCTCAGGTTAACAAGACCGAAGCTAAGACTGCCGGTAAGCTCGTATTTGAAAACGTGAAGGTTGTTACCCGTGCAGACGGCCAGATGATCATCATGAACAAGACCGGGGAAATCGCGATCAAGACTGAAGCTGGAGCTGAAAAAGAGCGTTACCCGGCAATCTACGGTGCAACTATCTTCTTCAAAGATGGTCAGGTCGTAGCAGTCGGTGACCGGATTCTCGAATGGGATCCGTTCACAATGCCATTCATTTCAGAAGTTGCTGGTACAGTGAAGTTTGAAGACCTCGTTCAGGGTGCGACTTATACAGAAGTACTCGATGCGGTTACTGGTCTCTCTCACCGTGTAGTAACTGAAGCTAAAGCCAAAGAAGATCTCTCTAAGCAACCACGTATTCTCATCTGTGACGATGCCGGTAACCCGATCATCGTTCCAGGAACGAAGCGTA
Organism: Bacteriovoracales bacterium; assembly: GCA_036675045.1. Lineage (GTDB taxonomy): Bacteria > Bdellovibrionota > Bacteriovoracia > Bacteriovoracales > Bacteriovoracaceae > Peredibacter. The sequence goes on from JAKFFP010000313.1 coordinate 4,327, forward strand.
TTGCCTCCTATACACTGCCTGTTGGTGCGAACATCGTAGTGAATCCAGGAGATAAGATTGACGGTGGTATTGTTATCGCAAAAGTTCAACGTGAGTCGACGAAAACGAAAGACATCACCGGGGGTCTCCCTCGAGTTGCAGAACTCTTCGAAGCAAGAAAGCCGACCAACTCTTCGCAGATCGCGGACATCGCCGGTACTATCGAGTACGGTCCTGAAGTTCGTGGATCACGTAAGATCATCATTAAGTCCGAAGAAGGTTCAGACCCTATGGTCTACACTATTCCTAAGGGCCGCTATGTGATCGTTAACGAGGGTGACTATGTTCGTCCGGGTGACCAAATCATGGATGGACCTACTAACCCACACGATATTCTTCGTGTTCTCGGTGAGAAAGCGGTTGCTCGCTATATCACTGACGAAATCCAGGAAGTTTATCGCCTTCAGGGTGTTAAAATCGATGATAAACACATTGAAGTGATCGTTAGCCAGATGCTGAAGAAAGTAGAAGTTACCAATCCAGGAGATTCGATTTTCGTTGAAGGTGACTCTGTCACTAAAGCGGAATTCCTCGAAGAGAACGAAAGATTGATAGCAGCCGGGTCCCAGCCAGCGAGTGCTAAGTCACTCCTCCTTGGTATTACGAAGGCATCACTCACGACGGACTCATTCCTTTCAGCTGCTTCGTTCCAGGAAACCACTAAGGTCCTGACTCAAGCTGCCCTGGAAGGGAAAACAGATGACCTGATTGGTTTAAAAGAAAACGTATTGATGGGCCGACTGATTCCTGCAGGTACTGGTATCCCTAGGTATAAGGATTTCCAGGCAGATGTAGCGAAAGAAGAGACCCCCTTCAGTATGAACCTGTAGGACTGAATATTTAAACTTGTATTAGCCGGGGCGCTTTGCTATAAACCTCGGCTAATCATTAAACAATGTAAGGAATGAAGTATGCCTACTATTAACCAATTAGTGAGATTTGGTCGCGCTTTGCAAAAAGCTAAGACAAAATCTCCGGCGCTCGAAGGATGTCCTCAGCGTCGTGGTGTTTGCACACGTGTTTACACGACCACTCCTAAGAAGCCGAACTCTGCTCTCCGTAAGGTTTGTAAAGTGAAGCTGACTAGCGGATATGAAGTTATCTCGTACATCGGCGGAGAAGGTCACAACCTTCAGGAACACTCAATTGTTCTTATCCGTGGTGGTCGAGTAAAAGATCTTCCAGGTGTTCGTTACCATACTATTCGTGGTGCTCTCGATGCCTCTGGTGTTGAAAAACGCCGCAAGCGTCGTTCACACTACGGTGCTAAGAAACCTAAGAAATAATTTGAGGTAAAATATGTCTCGTAAGCATCAAGCCCCACAGAGGGAAGTACTACCTGATCCAAAGTATAACGATATCCTTATCACTAAGGTTATCAACACACTTATGTATGATGGTAAGAAGTCTACAGCTGAAGCAATCTTCTACGGCGCTCTCGATCTCGTTGAGAAAAAGATGGGCGAAGAAGGTATCAAGGTCTTCAAGAAGGCCATGAACAACATCAAGCCAGCTGTTGAAGTTAAATCTCGTCGTATCGGTGGCGCAACTTATCAGGTGCCTATCGAAGTACGCCCTAACAGAAAGCAATCTCTCGCTCTCCGTTGGCTCCGTGATTATTCACGTGACCGCGCTGGCAAGAACATGGTTGAGAAGCTCGCTGATGAAATCATCGATGCTGCTAACAACCGTGGTGGCGCTGTTAAGAAGCGTGAAGACGTTTACAAGATGGCTGAAGCTAACAAAGCTTTCGCTCACCTTAAGTGGTAATCTAAGT
>JAKFFP010000319.1:0-6124 GCA_036675045.1 Bacteriovoracales bacterium
CTTCATGTTCCGGGCGGTAAAAGCTGGTTCAGGAAATCCGATGGCAATGGCGTCATGACAATGGAACTTCGTGGATACCAGGACCAAAAAGTAAAACTACCGGTAGAAAATCCCGAGTCCTGGACCGAGGTGGAAGCTTCCGGCAGAGTTGCCATGATTGCTCCGCTCCTTGGTGAACTGGACGTGGCAGAACTCATTACAAAGAGAATTCAGACCATCGAACTCGCCCGCGAAATGTGGCTGGCAAAATTCACTTTGCCGATGTTCGAAGTGATCGATGATCCTAAAAAACTCGGCACTGAGCATGGATATAGATTATGGCCCCAGGAAGAGCTTTCAAAGCGCCAGGAATTCCTCACGGAGTACACCCGTCGGGTGGAGACCACAAATCTTCGTTCGATTGAAAATCTCCTGACACGTCTGGAAGAAGCAGGTGAAGCTCCCCGCCGCGAACTGTCGTCAGTCGTCTACGAAAAAGCACTTAATCACTATCTCCTTGGCCTCAAGACGAGGTACACTCAGAAGAGAATGCGTATCCGCGAAATGAACGAACTTCAGTACTACGTCTGGTTATTACGAAATGGGAAACTCTAAACTCAAATTGATTCTCGCCAGTGCTTCCCCCAGAAGACGCGAGCTCATCGGTCACCTGAAACTTCCCTTTGAAGTCATCGCACTTTCTGTTCCTGAACATTCGGACGCCATCGATCCGGTGAAATACACGAGCGACATAGCTCTTGTGAAAGGAAATGCGGTTGCGGATAAGTTGAAAGGGACGGGAGATTTTTACATCGTATCAGCTGACACCACTGTCATCAATAACGGGAAGATCTATAACAAGCCGTCAGACCGGGACGAGGCGAGAAAGTTTCTGACTGACCTTTCCGGTAAGACGCATTCAGTTTTCACCGCCGTCTCACTGCTTCTTCTGAAGGATGGCACAGTTCACACGCATTCGTTTGTCGACGAATCGAAAGTCACTTTCGAGAAAATCTCAGACACTCTCATGGAAAAATATCTTGATACCGGGGATTCACTGGATAAGGCCGGTGCCTATGGCATCCAGGGTCCTTCACTGACTTTCATTTCGAAAGTCGATGGGTCGTATTCCAATGTGGTGGGTTTTCCGCTTTCCCGCTTTGTATCTGAGTCCGAAAAATTTCTCAAAAACCATTATCCCGGAGTCACTTCGTGGTTAGACTTATTCTGATATTCGCTTTTCTCTCTTCGGCCCACGCCGATATTTTCAGCTTTGGTTCTGATAAGGCCTTCAAGAGCAAAATTCCCGCGCTCACGGAGAAACTTAAAAAGCTCCCGCTTAAGACTGATCCCGGATTTGAAGATACGTTCAATCAGACAGTGAAAGAAGTGGAGAACGGGATTGAAGCAGAGAAACTCTATTGCGGGGGAGAGGCGCCGGACGCTGAAGGAAAGATCCTTCCCCCGGACCAGAAACAGCTTTGTTTCCGGGATCTGAAAAAGAATTATCTCGAGGCGGTGGAAGTGATCTTCGAAGCAAAGAAGAAATATCTCCAGCTTCTTCACAATGAACAGCAGAACCGGTTAACCGAAGTTCACCGGAAACTTAAAGCGGACATCGACAAGAATTTCTGAGCGCCGGGCCCCGGTAAAACCCCGGACGCGTCACGCGGAATTCCCGGAGTGGCATGACCTCCTGCCCTCAATCCCGGTAGTATCAGGGAATGAAAATGGACCACTTCGTTTTCTTTCCGCTTTTAGTTTCACTGCCCATATTGCTGAGCGCTCTTTCTTTTTCAAAGTCCAGACAACATCGGAAGATTGAGTTCAGGCGCCTGTCGGAATTTTACCTGTCCCTGGCGCTCCTTCTCAGTTCGGCGTGGTTCCTGCCGGACATGGGCCCGGCGTTTGTGATCCTGAGCATGTTACCGTGGTTGTGGACCTTGCGCACGGCCGGGCTCATCTGCGGTGAAATCAGCGGAAAACATCTTTTCTCAAAGTTTCATTCCGGCGTCCTGATTCTCGGTGGTGTAATCTCCATCATCTTCCTGAGCTTTGACTTCGAGCTTTCCATGGTCACGGCACCCTTCGCTCTGAGTGTGGGCCTGATCGGCCTCAGCTTTATCCTCCAGACTTACTCACAAGGAAAGATCCGGGATTACGGATTTCTCCACCATTTCAATCTCGTTACCATTTTGCTTTTTTTTCTTTATCGCCTCTGCTTCCCGCTGATCATTTCTCAAGCAGGAGGTTCAGGCATTACAGAGGTCGTAGAGACATACTTCGTCGTGATCTTCTGCCTTTCTCTTTATCCGCTTTTCGCCCAGAAAGTGTTCGAAGGACAGGTGCTGAACCTCGAGAAAGTGCTTGAAACCCGTAACAAGCAACTTTTCGGTCATTCGAGTTTTTCTGAGTATCGGGTCCTTTCCGCCGGGCTTTCACACGAGATCAATAATGCCCTCACCATTATCAATGCAAAGATCACCCGCCTGATCATGGGCCGTTCGGCAGACCTCGAGAAGGATCTGCATGTGATTCAGAACGCCAGTAACCGGATCACGCGCAGTATCCGTGCGCTGAGAGATTTCATCTATCCATCGGAGATTCAGGAGAACCTTGACCTGGGCGAAGTCATCCAGGGAGTCTTGATCCTATACGGTCAAAGACTCATCAATCACGATGTCCGCATCAAGCACGAGGGAATGAACGGGAAAATCATCCGGGGAAACAAAGTCCAGCTCGAACAGATATTTCTGAGCATGATCAACAACTCCGTGGACGCGATAAACGGCCTGCCGGATAAATGGATTTCTCTCTCAGCGAAGACCGTCGGAGACGATGTGGAAATTACGTATCAGGACTCTTCTCCTTCCCGGGCGAAGGAAATGAATTCTTTTTTGAATGATCCGCTTCATGTTCACTATGAATTCCTGGACAATGAGATCAGACTGGTTCTGGCGCGGGAAATCGCACAGAAGCATGGTGGGCATTTCAGTTGTGTCCCGGCGAGCGAGTTCTCAACGTACAAACTGATCTTCCCACTGGCAGATGTGGTGAAAAGCTCGGACGTGTCACTGAAGGAAAAGATTAACGAGTTCCGCGAACTACATTGAAGGCCTGAACCATTTTTTCTTGCTGAAAAACCAGATCGTCACGAAACTGGTTGTCGCCATGATGAGAATCGCACCGACGAAGCCTTTTGTGGTGTGAAGGCCCGGAAGGTGATCAAAGTTCATTCCGTAAAACGAGGCGATGAAGGTGAGCGGGAGCATGACCGAGGCGAAGACGGTAAGAACTTTCATGACGTCATTGTTTCTCTGCTCATTGATGTTGAGGTTCAGGGCAAAAAGCTGGTCAAAATTTTGCCCGAGACTCTCGAGCCTGAAATAGAGCTGTTCGAGGTTCTCTTTGATATCCTGGTGCAGGGTGGAGTGCTCACTCCAGAAATTTCTCGAGCTCTGAAGCGTCTGTTGCGTGTGCTGAATGACGCCTTTGATGATGTAAAGCTTCCGGCGAAATTCGTAAACCATCGTATGACTCAGCGTCCCCGGTTCTTTCGAGAGCACGATTCTCTCGAAGGCTTCATAGTTCAGCTTGAGTTGGGATAAGGCCTCTTCGAAGCTCAGGATACAAAGGCGGAAAAGCTGGTGAATAAGATCTCTGGAATTTTCCGGAAAGCCCGGCGATCCTTGAATGTCGGCGAACTTTCTCAGGGGGACAAAGGACTTTTGATGGATCGACACCACCTTTTCACCCTGAATGAAAATGGCGAGTTTGCTCGTTACCATTTGCGCATCAAGGTCGGTGAAGAGATTTTTGCTGTCATACATCCGCAGAAGGAAGAAGTGGCAATTCTCACTCAGTTCATACTTCGGTAAATGTCCCGGTCTCACGCTATCAAGGAGAAGCATGCGCGGAAGACCGAATTCACTTTCGATGAACGCAAGATCTCCCTTGAGGGGCCTTTCAATATCTGTCCAGATGAAGTCATGAGAGAGAACGACGTTTTCTACTATCATGAAAGTAGATTACGGCCCCGGGCGGGATGTCTCTAGAAGCAGTGTGGCCGCTGTCAGTTAATCGAACTTCTACTGAAGTTCTGCTTCTACTTTGAGAGTCGCTACGACGGTCTTCGGCTTGAGGCTTCTGACTGCCATCATTGAGCGCATAGGGCGGAGACTCTTAGGCTTCTTGCGAGTGCCTAATGCCTTGTCAGCTAGAGTCGGTTTCGTGGGAAGAGTCGATTTCGTTTTCATAATAACCTCGGGTTAAAAAGTCTGTTGTTACAGCCTTTTTCCCTCAGTCGTAAACGAAAGATGGGAAAGAGGCTAAGGGATCTGGTGATCACTCAACACAGTTTCTCCTGTTAAATGTCTTATCAAACCTGTCGGTAAAATGATGGAAATCTTTACCAAAATACCTTCAGGCTCGAATGAGGATATTATATCACAGCGGGGCCTTCCACCTTAAAGAGTGGGAATTTTTTCCCAACGCCTTTCTCCTACCGAATCCTTCCCTCTACGGTTAAGATGAAAAAAACGTGATTCTGATAGGTTACATTGCTATGGCACATCAATATCTTATACTGCTGATCTTCCTCAGTAGTTGCACCAGTCTCCAGAAGTGGGCAGTCCGTCGTTCCTCGCCGGTTTTCCATCAAGCGGGGGAGCAACTGACCAAGGAAGACTCATGGGAATTCTTTAAAAATTCCGCTCCGGGAAATCTCAAATTTCTCGAGCTGGTTTACCTCACTGATCCGGACAATATGGGCCTTCTTCCGACGGTGATCAAAGCGCATGCGGGATACGCCTATGCTGTGCCTGAAACTCTCGCTTTTGAAGACGACCTGAAGGGGATCGAATCCCTGCATAAAAAAGAAGCCATCCACCATTACACGCGGGCGCTGGATTACGGTGTTCACTATCTCGGGATGAGAGATATCACGCGCGAAGATCTCCTGAATCTTCCCGAGGAAAAACTCCTGAAGAAACTATCGTCAGAAACGGATGAAGATGATCTCGTCGCGCTGGCATATATGGCGCAATCCTGGGGATCACTGATTAATCTTCAGAAAGACGATGTCGCCCTGGTTTCCCAGATCCCACGGGTAAAGATTCTCTTTGATCATGTCTGTAAAATGAAGCCCGATCTTGAACACGGCATTTGTGACATCTTCCTCGCTCAATACGAGGCGAGCCGGCCGCGTATGCTCGGTGGAAATCCGGAGAAAGCGAAAGAGCTTTATCTCGCTGCCATGAAAAAGTATCCTCAGCATCTTCTTATTCCAGTCAATTTCATCCAGTACATTCATCTTCCGTCGATGGACGCTGAAGAGTATGAGAAACTCGCTACGACCGTGAGAGCTGAGCTGGCAGATTGGTCTTCAAAGAATAGAGATAATCTCAAGGATGAATCAAAATACCGGAAGCATCGCGATCTTAATCTCTACAATGCCATTGCCAGAAAACGTTTAGAAATCATCGAACAAAATAAAAAGACTATTTTCTAAGGACCGATCATGAAAATGAAAATTGCCGCGCTGGCATTACTCGTCTCTCAGATTTCATTTGCTGCCACACAGGTGAAGATCGCCGCTCTCATACCGGAAGGAACGAGCTGGGGAAACAGCGTGAAGAAATTTGCCCAGGAAGTCGGAAAGGCAACGAATGGGGAAGTGAATGTGAAGGTCTATTACGGCGGTGTGGCCGGTGATGAGCCGGATGTTCTTCGTAAGATCCGCATCGGCCAGCTTCACGGAGGGATTTTCACCGGGAAGACTCTCGCCGAGATCTATCCCGATGTCCGCGTGATGGAAATTCCCTTTACCTTCTACGGTGACCAGAAAAAAGCGGGCACCGTGATGAATAATCTCACTCCGAAATTCAACGCCGGCTTTAAGCAGAAAGGATTCGTGAACCTGGGCTTCTATGAACTGGGTCTGGTTTATCTCGTTTCTACAAAAAAAGTCTCAAGCCTGAATGAGCTTAAAGGCGTGAAGATCTGGTCCTGGGAAGGGGATGAACTTTCCCGTGCGATGATTGAGAGCATGGAACTTGTGAGCACCCCTCTGGCCCTGCCGGATGTTCTCTCCTCACTTTCCACCGGCATCATCAACGCCGCTTATGCCCCGCCGCTGGGGATCCTC
>JAKFFP010000039.1:0-6121 GCA_036675045.1 Bacteriovoracales bacterium
CCGGCGATGACGTCGATCTTCGGGTATTTCTTTTTCACGTAATCGAGAACCTCGAGCATCATCACCGAATCGCCGTGAGCGATGTCGATGGTGAAGATATCCACACCGGCGTCAGCGAGCATGTCCGCTCTCTTCATACCTTCTTCTTTCACACCGATGGAAGCTGCCACCGGAAGCCCCAGTGGTTTGATTTTTCCGAGCATGTTTTTTACATCGCGGACCTGCTCTTCCGGAGACATAAAGCGGTGAAGAATTCCCATGCCCCCGAGCTCAGCCATCTTGATCGCCATTTCCGGGCCGGTAACTGTGTCCATGTTGGCAGAGATGATCGGAGTTTTCAGGGTGAAGTTTTTTGTGACTTTCGATTCGAGATTAGGTGAACGACGCGAATTCATCTCCGAGTGCTTTGGCATAAGGAGAACGTCATCAAAAGTGAGACCCTTATTACGCTCCAAAATTTCCCGTGCTGAGAAGATCAATCCCATAAAAACCCCTGTCAAAATGTTAGGTGTACGCCCTATCATGCCAAATTGGGAAGGCATTGGAAATGGCTAAGGAAGTGATTAAATCGCTGATTTTCCAAGGCTCTCAAGGTTCATCTGAGGGTAAATCTGGCGAGAAGTTAAAATGTGATCACCACTAAGGAGTTCACTTGAAATTTATTTTTCTATTAACTCTCACTCTGCTCACACAAAATTCTTTCGCTTTCACTTGTGCCAGGGATCCGAAACATTCTCCTGCCGAACAAGATGCCATTTGTCGTGAGGCCATGAAACGTTATGTGGAATGGGCAAATAAACAATATGGTGATCCGGTTACAACCACAACGACTACCACAAATCCCAACGTAAGATCTACTTTGCCCGGGTTTGGTCCCGACGTAGCGATTTGCAATTTTGGTCTTCGCGACTACAACCCGGCGACCCAGGAAATTGTCCGACTGTCCCGACTTGAGTCAGACATGCGCCTTCAGCAAAAATATAATTGTGAAAAAGGATCGTCTTTCAAAGCGTGCCTTTATTACAATCACTATCTCTCAGAAGTAATGCCTCATTCTCTGGACAGTTTTTGCAAAAGAGATGGCGCTTGTGTAAATGGATTTGAAGCAGAAAAAAGAACCTACAGCGCTTATCTTGAAGCTAGAATTCCAGCGAAGGTCCTGGAAATTTCTAAGACACTTCCACTGGCTTTCATTGATCCAATTCTTGCCGAAGATGAAAATCGTGCTTATCAGGAAATTGTGAAGAATTCACCGTCTCTGGAGCCACTGGCCAGGCGGGAATATCAGCATCGTCTCTGCCGTCCGGAAAAACAGAAAGAACTCGGTTCAGATGAGCTCGAATGCAGGAAATTTGTGGACCTGTATATTGAGTCCCAAAGAGCGAGAAATTTAGCCTCAGTAAGGCCATGATTTTGCACGCCTGAGTCGAATTTTTCTCAGTCAATATTACACTCTGGAAATCTGCCTTCGAAACGGGTAAAAACCCGTCATGAAAACTACCTTCTCCGTGCTCCTGATTGCACTCTCATTTTCTGTTCATGCCGGCTGGGAAAATCCCGCCATCCAGTGCCCGGAAAAAATTCTTCCTCAGGGTCACGCGTGTTTTGATCTTTCCGGCGTCCGGAACATCTTCGAAGAATTTCCCGAAGACATGCGCGAATCAGAAATCAATGAATGGAAAACTAATCGCGCTCCCGATCTCAAGGTCTGCCGCTACCGCGAGCTCCTGAGAAGAGAATCGGTTCGTGCCGGATCTTTCACACCGGTTCAGGTTCAGATCGCCTGGATGGTCACCAAAGGTGCAGTGAATCCGGAAGGAAAGCTTGCGAGTGTTGTTGCGGCCTCAAAAAAATATCACATCCCTCCCCATGTCCTGATCGGTGCCATCACTCAGGAGTCCCTCCTCGCGAGTCTCGGCATTTCTCCCGACGGGGGGAATTACTCCTGCGGGATTGCCCAGCTGAATATCTCAGAGTGGTGCGCCGGCATGCAGACACTCTCTCAGTCAGAAAGAGATGCGCTCAAGTGGCCCGCGGTTAACTGCGCTTCCATACCAAGCTCACTCGTTAGACCTTTCTATGACATCGCCGCCACCCGCCTCGGATCGCGTCCTGAGTATCAGATCGATGCCAAAGATTTCGAAGGCATCACGGCGTCTCAGGTGGGTCTTTCAGAAAAAGCATTCCTCGCCGTAAACTCATTCGTCAAAAACTGCCAGAACGATGAGTTCTCGATCAGGTTCAAGGCCGCGAACCTCAAAAATCTTTTTGTGAATTTCATTCCTTCATCTCTCCGGAGTACAGAACTCCTTTCTGAGAACACGGCGAGACCTTCCTGCAGAATCAGTAACACGACTCCCTACTATCCCCTTCACACTGGCTGGCTTCTCGCTGTCGCCGCTTACAATGCGGGCCCGAGAGTCTCAGGACTTGTGGAACACTACTATCAGGTGGGACAGAATAAATTCCCAGCCATGAATCCCGCTGATCTGGTTGAAGCACTTCACTGGGGCGGAAAAGTGAGACCGGGGACGAGCACGGTTGTGTTCACCAACCAAAGTGGAAAAACCATGACCCAGAGCTGGTACAAGAGCTGTGTGGTTCAGAGGCATGTTGCCCGGGTGGTTCAGCACGTGACCCTTCCGGGAAAAACATTACTCAAATCTCTTGAGCAGGTTCCCTGCGCGAACGGTGAAGTTCCGGCGTACCGGAAAAATTCTTCGGGGATCAAGGAGTGATTATGCGAATTCTTATCATCGGTTTATTCGTTCTCATCGCCTGCGGAAAGGGTTCGGATCATAAGACAACGGCACAAGACACCGGACGCGAACCTTCAAAACCTCCGGTCGTGGTCGAGCCGGAACCCGAAACTGAAACAGAAACTGAAACGGAATCGCGTCCCGATCCGCGCGTGAATCCGGAAGACGTGAAGCGAATCGCAGATCTTCTTCCGACCATGTACTACATCGCGGATGAAACGAAGGCGAACTGCAAAGGGAAGTACGGCTCAGTTACTTATAACGGCACTGAGAAATCAAAAATCCGGACGATGGAAGGCAAGGTTATCGCCACCGTGTGTACCCGCTTTTACCGGATCCTCATGATGGAAGGCTCGGCCATTCTCCGGAACAATATCTCAGTGAACTACAGCGGGATCGTAGGAGACGAAAAACGCTTTCACGTGGTTGATCGCTGCGTTTACGGTGAAGGTGTGAAGAGGGATCTCTGCCTTCTTCCCTATCACACTCTTGCCACCGACAATAAAGTCCATCATATCGACGAGATTCTCTTTGTTCCCAAGGCGGTGGGCCTCGTCCTCCCGGACGGATCAAAGCATGACGGCTATTTCATCGTTCGCGATACCGGAAAAGCCTTCCAGGGCATCGGTGCCCAGAGAGTGGATATGTTCACGGGCATTGACCCGGATTATTCGAATGTCTTTCAAAGGGCCGGCTTTCATCACAAAAAACCTATGGAAGCGTACAAAGTGTCAGGGCCCTCGGCCGAAGTGATAAAAGGCAATCTTCGTTCCAGATTCGGTGTAATATATTAAGCATGAGTACAGAAAACATTGTTGGCATCTTTCTTCCCCTCTCGCTTGCGATCATCATGCTGGGGTTTGGGCTCTCGCTCACGCCTGATGATTTCCGCCGGGTCCTGAAGTATCCGCGAAGTGTGATGGTGGGACTCTTCTGCCAGATGGCACTTCTTCCACTCCTCGCACTTTCACTTTGCTACCTCTTTAAGTTTTCACCTACTCTCTCCATTGGTCTCATGATCCTTGCTGCAAGCCCCGGTGGTGTGGCCGCCAATATCTTCTCGCATCTTTCACACGGAGACGTGGCACTCAATCTCACACTCACAGCAATTAACTGTGTGCTGGCAGCCTTCACTCTCCCACTCATTGTGAATCTTTCCATTTCCCATTTCGGCGGATCGGATGTGATTGGCCTTCAGTTCAAAAAAACTATTGAAGTGTTTCTCATCGTGCTCGTTCCTGTGGTGATTGGAATGGCGACGAGAAAATTTAAACCGGAACTTTCGGCCAGGGCCGATAAACCGGTGAGGATTTTTTCGATTCTGGTTCTTGCCATCATTACCGTCGTCGCCATCTTGAAAGAGAAAGAGCGGATGATGGAATCCATGGGTCAGATCGGGCTCGCGATGCTGGTGTTTAACGTGGGATCGATGGCACTCGGCTACTCAATCTCAAAACTCTGCAAACTAAAACTGAAAGAAGCGACAGCCATTACGATGGAAGTGGGAATTCATAATTCAACCCTCGCTCTCTATATCGCCATGACAGTTCTCGGTTCATTTGAACTGGCAATTCCAGCAGCAGTCTATTCGGTATTTATGTTTCTCACGGCGGGTGTTTTCAGCATTGACTTAGCTAAGAAAAATATAGCATAAAAAAAAGGACGAATTAATTCGGCCCTGATTTTATAAATTAAGAATAAACTTGTTGAGCGATACTAACAAAACCGAAAAATAAGCAATCTGAACTAGAAATTAATAACTTAAAAAATCAGCATAATCTTGCGTTTTATAGGGCTGGACGAGATCTATATCCTCTTGGATTTCATTATAAGACTTGCTAATCATTAAGTTCATAATAGTTACAAAATCAATACTACTGGCCTCCGAGCTTTCATAACCACATCCAAAGTCAGAATCAGATGCACTCTCATCTATTACTTTAGCATTGCATGAGACATTGCAACCATATAGGTAACTGTTTTCAATTGGACTACCAGTTATTGTCGAGACTCTTCCTGAAGCAGAATCTGGACCAATAAAATAATTAGAAATTTTAGGTGCACCAGTAATTTTCGCTGTAACAAGAGTTGCTCTCAGATATCCAGACATTCCCTGGGCATCAATGTCCCCTGCCCATTCACCTTTATAAGTAGTAAATCTTTGAATAAGTGCAGTTCCAGTTATAGTAGAACCAGACTTAACTCGAGCATCTTCATCAATAATAATCCCATTCGTATTACTATCGATTTGAAACCCCCTCAATGTTGTACCTGGCTCTACTATACCGCGACTACTTACATATACATTTCCACCCACTGTTACATTATCAAAAGGATACGTGAAACTTTCTCCCACAAACGTGCTTCGCAAAGATCTTGATTCAAATAAAGGAACACCACCATATATTCTCGAATTGTGAATATTTCTTCTAACTAATATGAAATTCCCAGAGGTCTCTGATTGACCAGTAATCCGAGAACCTACAATTAGAGGTGCAAAATTATTTGCAATATCTGATGGGTGCTCAAATAATTCACCTTTAACGATACTAGGACCCTCAATTGTTGATCCCAACAAATACAAAGGACCCTCTACAACCGCATCTCCTATTATGCCACCCCCTATAACCATAGGAACTGAAGATTGATTAGAAATTATCTGTGCCCGTTGAGACTCATTCTTCAAATAATCTTTCACGTATATATTTCCCGTTAATACAATTGGATTTGTAGCTTCTTGCCCCAAATAAATGTTATCAATTACAATTTTATTACCCTTTTCAAAGCTTCGAAATTCAAAAGCTCCGCAAACCTGGCTTGCTTCGACTTGAAGATTGAGATTTGGATCAACATACACACTGGATTCAACAAAACCGTCCGACGGAGAATCATAATCATTACGGTGGAATCTGCCATCGTTTCCATTGCAACAGTTCGAATCATTGTTCGCAAGCATCCAGGCAACTTCTTCAAGAGATTCGTCAAACACTTGTGCGAAAGTTCGAGTAACTTTACCCCTGCCCTGTTTTTGACCTGTAGCTGGCAAATTCGAAAGATAGGTTCCTTCAAATTCATGACATAACGGATCAGCGTTTAAAACTGAACAACTAGTAGCGAAATTCGCAGGCATCACTGGTCTAGTATCACTTCGAAGAAGATTAAGGGCCAAGTCATCATCATTTGTAATATATCTAGAATTTTTTGCTACTATCCTGTTAGTCACTGAAGCTATTTGAATGTTCCCATAGTATTTAGAGAGGTCCTCGCTGAGACCGTATTCGTTTACAAGTACCTCATAAGCTCTGTTTGCATAAATATTTCCTTGCGAGTGACTTACAACAATTACTTTTTTCCTATCAATT
>JAKFFP010000199.1:0-6069 GCA_036675045.1 Bacteriovoracales bacterium
CAATCTCCAATACAATCTCATTCGCTCTCATTGCACAGGTGTCGGAAAACCGTTTAATCGCGAGATCACCCGGGCGATCATGCTCTCCCGCGCCAACTGCCTAATACAAGGTTACTCCGGAGTCACACCGGAAACCATTGCGCTCATTTTAGAATTCATTAACCACGACATTAATCCGGTTATTCCCGAGAAGGGCTCTGTCGGCGCTTCCGGTGACCTGGCCCCTCTTTCTCATGTTGCTCTCGCCTTAATCGGTGAAGGGGATGTTGAATTTGAAGGAAAAATCATCCGTGCTGATTCCGCGATTCAAAAAATCGGAAAGACTCCGGCAAAACTCGGGCCGAAGGACGGACTTGCTCTCATTAACGGCACATCCGTCATGCTGGCACTCGGATGTCTTGCCCTGGTAGATGCAAAGAGGATTGTGAAATACGCTGATATTATTTCATGCCTCACCCTCGATGCCGTTCGCGGAACGGCGACTGCCTTTGATGAAAGAATTTCATTCCTGAAGCCGCAACCTGGCCAGGTAGATGTTTCCCGGAACCTGCTTACGATCATCAAGGGCTCTGAGATTATTTACTCACACCCGGAAGATGGAAAAGTTCAGGATCCTTATTCGCTCAGATGTATTCCTCAGGTTCACGGAGCTTGTCGCCAGACACTTCGCCACGCTGAGGAAGTTCTGAGCATTGAACTTAATTCCGTCACGGATAATCCCCTCGTCTTCCCGGAAACGGGTGACGTCATCTCCGGCGGGAACTTCCATGGAGAAGCACTTGCTCTTTGCATGGACTATCTCGCCATGGGACTTTCTGAGATTTGTAATATCGCTGAAAGAAGAGTTGAGAAGATGATGAATCCGCACTTTTCTGATCTGCCAGCGTTCCTGGTGAAAGACTCGGGCCTCAACTCCGGCCTCATGATCGCTCACGTCACCATGGCCGCTCTTGCCTCTGAAAATAAATATCTCTGCCATCCTGCTTCTGTGGATTCCATTCCCACCTCAACGGATAAAGAAGATCACGTTTCCATGGGTGTAACTTCCGGAAGAAAACTCCAGGAAGTTGTTCAAAACGTCCAACTGGGACTGGCAATAGAACTTCTTTGTAACACTCAGGGACTCGAATTCCTGAGACCACTCAAGACTTCGCCCGGACTGGAGAAGGTTCATGCGACCGTCAGGAAGCACGTGAAGAAAATTGAACAGGACCGCACATTCCATAAAGATATCGAAAATATTTCACGCCTCATCCAAAGTGATGAGCTCATCAAAGAAGTGGAAGCCATAACCGGCCCGCTTGCGTAAGGAGAATTATGAGTCAGATCCCTCTTCCACCAACCGGCGAGAAACTTACCTGCAAGGGCTGGCACCAGGAAGCAGCACTTCGCTGTTTACTTAATAACCTTCACCCGGATGTTGCCGAAGACCGTGAAAATCTCATTGTCTACGGTGGAAACGGCCAGGCGGCGAGAAATCACAAAGCGCTGAGTGATCTTATCCGGACACTTCAGAATCTCGAGAATGACGAAACACTTATCGTTCAGTCCGGAAAACCGGTCGCCGTTTTTCCCAGTAATCCGCAGGGGCCGAGAGTTCTCATCGCAAACTCGAATCTCGTTCCCAATTGGGCGAACTGGGATCATTTCAATAAACTGAAAGATGAAGGCCTCATGATGTATGGCCAGATGACCGCCGGATCCTGGATCTATATCGGTTCACAGGGAATTCTCCAGGGAACGTATGAGACATTCATGGCCGCCGCGAGAAAACATTACGGCGAGAGAGCGACTCTCAAGGGAAGACTGGTTCTCACAGCGGGCATTGGCGGAATGGGTGGAGCCCAACCACTTGCCGTGAAAATGGCCGAAGGTGTTTGCCTTTGCTGTGATGTAGATCCGACAAGAATTGAAAAACGCCTGAAATCAAAATATCTCGATGTCCTGGCAAATTCATTCGAAGAGGCCCTGACACTTGCCATGAAGGCTAAGAACAACGGCGAAGCCCTGTCTGTTGGAGTGGTAGGAAATGCCGTCGACTTCTTCGAGTTTGTTCTCGATAAAGGTGTTATACCGGATCTTGTGACCGACCAGACTTCTGCTCATGATCCCCTGAACGGATATGTTCCGGCAGGAATGAGTCTTGAAGAGGCCAATGCTCTCAGAAAGTCTGATCCACAAAAATATACCAGCTACTCATACGAAACCATGGGTCAGCACGTTCGCGTGATGATTGCCTTTAAGAAAAAGGGCTCCCATGTTTTTGATTACGGAAATAACCTCCGCGCTGGTGCCCAGAAAGTCGGTGTCAAAGACGCTTTCTCTTTCCCGGGATTCGTTCCGGCATATATCCGTCCTCTTTTCTGCGAAGGCTCCGGGCCATTCCGCTGGGTAGCACTCTCGGGTGACCCGGAAGATATTCGCGTCACGGATGAAGCTCTCAAGGAACTCTTTCCGCAAAATACTTCGATGATCAACTGGCTCGAGAAGGCCGGAAAGATGATTAAGTTCCAGGGACTCCCGGCGAGAATCTGCTGGCTGAAATATGGAGATCGTGAAAAAGCCGCACTTCTTTTCAATAAGCTCGTTCGCGAGAAGAAAGTGAAGGCTCCCATCGTAATCGGCCGCGACCACCTTGATTGCGGTTCTGTTGCAAGCCCGAATCGTGAAACTGAAGCCATGAAAGACGGAACGGATGCCGTTTCCGACTGGCCACTTCTCAATGCCATGATCAATATCAATAACGGCGCCTCATGGATTTCTCTTCATCATGGCGGTGGTGTGGGCATGGGCTATTCTCAGCACTCCGGTATGGTCATCGTGTGTGACGGAACTCCGGAAATGGATATCCGCCTTTCGCGCGTACTTAACTCGGATCCAGGAATGGGAATTGTCCGTCACGCGGATGCGGGATATGACATCGCTCTCGATATTGCGAAAAAACCCGATACGAAAATAAAATTTCCCTCATTATGAACAAAGTTTACCTTCATCTCAGTGAAGTCCTCACACTCAATGGCGCCGTTAAAAAAGACGGAAGGAATCTCCTTCCCGTTGATCTGGCACTCGTCCAGGACGGGGCAGTTGTTGTTGAAGGTGACACCATTGTCTGGGTGGGTGAAACACTTGCTCTTCCTACGAAGTATCAGAGCTATGAAAAGTATATTCTCACCGGCCACGTGATGACTCCCGAGCTGGTGGATTCACATACTCATATTGTCTTCGGCGGTGATCGCGCGAAAGAATACGCTGATCGTCTGAATGGGGTTTCCTATGAAGACATCAGAAAGCGTGGAGGGGGAATTCTTCTCACGATGAATAAAACCAACCAGGCCTCGATGCATGATCTGTTTGAAAGCGCGTGTAACCGGATTGAAAAGCTCGCGAGTTACGGAGTGGGAAGCATTGAGATTAAATCCGGGTACGGACTTACTCTTGCGAAAGAAAGAGAGATCTCACAGCTTATCTCCCGCCTGAAAAAGCACTTTGAGCCTCGCATCCGCATCTTTAATACGTATCTCGCGGCCCATGATGTTCCAGCGGACTTTTCTTCCTCCGCTGAGTACATGGATCAGGTTGTGCTTCCTCTTCTTGAGGAACTCGCAAAAGATAAAGTCATCGATGCCGTTGATATTTTCCACGAGAAAAATTACTTCTCCTCAGATGACACCAGAAAGCTCTTCGCCAAAGCGAAGGCACTGGGTATTCCGCGGAAAATTCACGCGGATGAATTGAATGATAACGGTGGTGCGGCCCTCGCCGTGGAGTATGAATCTCTTTCGGCTGACCATCTGCTGAAGATCTCAGCCGATGGCATTTCAAAATTGGCGGCTTCTCAAACCGTAGCGACCCTTCTTCCGGGCACGGCCTTTTTTCTGGGAAAACCTCTCGCTCCAGCGCGAGCATTACTGGATGCCGGTGTAAAAGTTGCCATTGCTTCAGATTTCAATCCTGGCTCTTGTCACTGCGACAACCTCCTTCTTATCGGATCGCTGGCGGCCCCGCAGATGAAACTTAACCAGACCGAGCTCTGGTGTGGCATGACCATGAACGCCGCTCACGCTTTAGGAATGAAAGATCAGGGTGCCATTATTCCGGGCATGAAAGCGCGCTTCGCACTCTTTAAGTCCGAAAGCGTTTCACACATTACCTATAACTGGGGAAGAAATCTCAGGGTTAATTTGCCTTAAGGGCGTCGTCGATGAGCGAGAGAAAATCACTCGCCATGAAATCATGAATTCTCTTGTTCACGTAGATTACGCGACCCTTGTGAAAGACAATCGACACGGGATACGTGTTGATAAGAAAGCGATTTGAGATCGCGCTATCAGCGTCGACAACGGATTCAAAATTCAGGGCGTATTTCTTTTCAATCTTCGCGATATTTTCTTGTGGGTTCTCTTCATCACCGTTGATACCGAAAACCTTCACCTGGCCCTTGTACTTTTCCTGGAATTTCACGAGACTCGGAAATTCTTTAAGACAGGGAATGCACCAGGATGCCCAGAAATTCAGGACAATTATCGGCGAATTTTCAATCCTGAGTTCGACGGTCGAGCCTTTTGACGTCGTGAACTTAAGGCCTTGGAAGTTCGTCTCATAAACGGAATGTTTTTGTTTATCCTGCTCTACTTGTTTCGCGTTAAGATCATAGGAGTCCCAAAGGATTTGGCTGGCAAGAAAGCCCGCAAATGCCATAACAAAAAGAAGGACGGGGATGATTTTTTTCATAAAAACTGTCCCCAGTTTAGCCCAGAATAATGGATTTATGAAGCACCGGAATCTTCGATCATTTTTACGGAAAATCAGGCAGGTCAGGCATAAAGGCCAGGCCCTGGTTGAGTTTATCCTCCTGCTGGTGGTTCTCTCGACCATTTCCTTTCTCTTCGTGGGCTTCATGAACAGAAGCCTGTCGCGTTATTGGGAGTACTCCGTCAACCTCATCATAGACGACAAACCCGGAACAAAAACCGTAGAATTTCAGTAACAACTTTCTGTTAAGGAATATTCTATGACGACGTATTTGCTAGCCATTGACCAGGGTACGACTGGATCTACTGCTCTTCTCATCGACGCTAAAACACTCAAGGTTCTCGATAAAGAAAAGTGCGATTATCGCCAGATTTATCCGAAGCCAGGATGGGTGGAACACGATCTCGAGGATATCTGGAGTTCAGTCGGAACATCCGTTGCAGCGGTTCTCAAGCGCCAGAAAGTGGACGCAAAAAATATCTCCGCTATCGGGATCACCAACCAGCGCGAAACAACCTGTGCCTTTGATAAAAAGGGCAAACCACTTCATCACGCCATTGTATGGCAGGATCGAAGAACGGCCGGATACTGCGACCAGCATCGCGCCCGCTATGAGGAAGTCTGTCGGAAAAAAACCGGTCTTCCACTTGATCCGTATTTTTCTGGTACAAAGATGCGCTGGTTTCTCGATCATGTTCCGGCGGTTAAAGCTGCCGCTGATAAAAAGGATCTTTGTCTCTCAACCGTAGATACATTTCTCGTTTACCGTCTCACGAGTGGGCAGAGCTTTGTCACTGAACCATCAAATGCCTCAAGAACCATGCTGATGGATCTGAATACCTTCAACTGGGACAATGAACTTTTAAAATTCTTTGATCTCTCAAAGGATTTCCTGCCCGAGATCAAAGAGTCATTCACAAACTTCGGCGAGACGAAGAATGCCGGAATTCTCCCGGATGGAATTCCGATTCTTTCTATCCTTGGTGACCAGCAGGCGGCCCTCTTCGGACAGGCTTGCGTAAACGTAGGCGACATCAAGGCAACTTACGGTACAGGAGCATTCATTGTTCTCAACACGGGTGAGAAACTTACTTACTCTCAGACCGGCCTCCTCTCCACTGCAGCTTACTCTTTCCGCGGTAAAAAGATTTATGCACTTGAAGGCTCGGCCTATATTGCGGGAGCTGCTGTTCAATGGTTAAGGGATAATCTGAAGTCTATCAAGAGTGCGCCGGAAGTCTCTGAGCTCGCGTCGAAAGTTACTGATCTCACGCAGATGGAACACGTGCTTTTCATGCCATTCTTTACAGGTATCGG
>JAKFFP010000387.1:0-5962 GCA_036675045.1 Bacteriovoracales bacterium
GATCCACTAGGCGCGTACGGGAATTTTTGAGTGACCCGGGTTCATTGAAGCCCACGTGTCCATTTCCGCCAATTCCCAGAAGCTGAAGATCCACACCACCGGCCTCTTTGAGAGAAAGCTCGTAATGAGAAGCTGCTTCATGAATCGAATCCGCGTGGACCGGCGGAAAAGCGAACTGGTCATGATGAAGATGCAAAGGGCGAAGGACTCTCTTCTCGATATAAGCGCGGAAGCTCGACGGATGATCTTCCGGAAGTCCCAGGTATTCATCCAGCATAAAGAAAAAACATTTCTCAAGAGATAAGTTCTGAGCTGAAGCGAGTTTCACCCATGCTTGGTAAACCGGTTCCATGGTTCTGCCGGTAGCAAGCCCGATAACTGAGCTGGGATGAGAGCTGACTCTGTCGACAATCATGGAGGCGACCGTATCGACCGCTTCTTGGGTGGAACTGCTCATTATGATTCTCATGATTTATGACCTTCCTGTGTCCGGGAATACTGTAAAATATTCGGATTCGGAATTCAACATTTGAATTCCGAACACGGGCGGCATAAATGGGTGTCATGAAAGCGCGCCTCTCTTTATTAATCATCGAAGACGATAAGTACTCCCGCCTCAACCTGCGGGAAATACTGCAGCCCTTTGGTGTCATCGAAGAGGCGACCAATGTTCCCGAAGCGCGCGAAAAGCTCAAGTCCTACGCCTATGACATCGTGATCACGGACATTGAATTGGGTGACGGCTCGGGGGTGGAAATCATTCCTGAGATCGTTAAACGCGGATCACACTGTATCGTCGTTTCTTCCTATGAAAACGATGAAACGATCGAGAAGGCCTATACCCTCGGCGCCCGTCATTATCTCTCGAAATTCAAGCTGAAAGAACAGCTTCCGGTTTATATCCATAAATTTCTCATGGCGAAGAACTCACGCTTTGAAAAATTCCTGAATGAGGATTTCATCACCCAGGATCCGGATCTCACCAGTTCACTCCAGCGTCTGTGTGAGATCAACTGGAAAAGCCAGACGCTTCTCATTGAGGGGCCTACCGGAACCGGGAAGAGCTTACTCGGGAAACTCATTCACGAAATGACGACACCGGATGCGAATCTCGTTCATTTAAACTGCTCGGAAGTTTCAGAACAACTCCTAGAAAGTGAGCTCTTCGGTCACGAAAAAGGTGCCTTCACCGGTGCCGATCAGAAGAAAGAAGGAAAGCTCAAGCTCGCCCATGGAGGAACACTCTTCCTGGATGAAGTCGCGACGATGTCACTTTCCATGCAGCAGAAACTTCTCAAGGCCCTGGATGAAAAAACTTTTTATCCGGTCGGAAGCACGCAACCCGTGCGTTCGGAATTCACTCTCATCACGGCCACCTGTGAGGACCTCTCTGAGAAGATCAAGAAGAAGGAATTCCGCGAGGATTTCTATTACCGTATCAGCGGTTTCCGTTTCCGTCTCAAGCCTCTCTCGGAAAGAATCCAGGATATCGATCTTCTGGTGAAGAAGTTCCAGAAAGAATCGGCGAGGCGCTTCGTGATGAAAAGCGATGCGCTTGATCTTCTCCGCACGCATAGCTGGCCCGGGAATGTGAGAGAGCTTCGCAAAGTCTGCGAACGATTCTCTCAGAGTGTAACGGGGATCATCGATGCACTTACTGTCCAGCAGACTCTCAATACGAAGAATTCCTCTCTTCCGGTAAATGAGAGCTGGGAAGAATACGTGAAAGAGCATGGCCTCAGGTCCCTTATCTCCCAGCTTGAAAAAAGAGCGGTGGAAGAATCTATGAAACGGAATAAGGGCAAGATCACCGCGTGTATTAAAGAGCTTAAGATCTCAACCTCAGCTTTCTACCGCATCCTTCAGGAAAATCAGCTTCACATCTAGTTGGCACACGCCTTGCTTTAGGGTCAGCACCAATACTCAAGGAGCTGACTCATGACTTTACAGAAAAAAACTATTTCCCGTTACCGCCAATACTTTCCCAACGAAACCCTTCGCGAAACTTCTGCCCGTACGGGCATCCAGATCACCCGTGTTTTCCGGCTCTTCAATGGCAAGAACATGAAGGTCGGAGAACTCGAGGCCTTCGAGGCAGCAGTGAATCTGAAGATCGCGGAGAATCCGAACATGGCGAAGCTTCTGAACTCGGTAGATGAGGCCGGAGCCATTCTCACTAACGAAGAGCTCGCGAAAGTCACCGACTATATCCAGCGAAAAGTAAAATGCAGAAGCTTTGGCCGTCTTTATATCCGCACTGACTACAGTAACGTCAGTATCGCTTAGGAGAATTTATGAAAGGTTTATCCTCACTCGAAAGATCCGTCCTTGAATGCCTGGGAAAGAAGAACCTGACCTATGAAGAAATTCACTTTCAGTCAGGGCTCCACGAAAATGTCTGCTTCAATATCCTGCAGGCGCTTATTATCCGCGGAGTCCTCGCGACTGATGGGGCCAGATACCGGATCTCGGAAAATCTCTCCCCTCTCATCCAGGAAGAGATCAATGGAATGGATGCCAAGCTCGCTGAATCGCTCGAGCTCATTGAAGCCGTTCTCGATCAGCCTGCCGGAAGAAACTTCAAGTTCGCCAAGATCGCCATGGACTCAAGAGACGAAAAAATCTTTCTTGCCATGCTTTTAAATCTTGAGACGTTTCTTCTCGATGCACACAAGAAATCAGAAGCGAATGTACCTCTGAAAGACCGGAAGGTGATTTTCTGGGGTGTCGGCGAAGTCAACACACTCATGCACCAGATGATCAGGGGGAAATGATATGAAATGGCTCATACTCGTACTTTTATTTTCCTGCGGGCAAAAAAATCCACCAGCAAAAGACGTCGGTGATAGTGACGGCGACCAGGTTCCGAATTATCTGGAAGCAGGCAACGAAAAATACGTGGCAGAACTTATTCCCTTCAATAAAACCCAGGGCACACTGAGTTTTAAAGCAGAGGGGAAATACTTTACACTGGCAGTGGATAATAAAAATGATCTCGCCACCAAGGCCCTGACCCTGCTGACAAAGAGCGATTACCTCATCCGGGCAGAAGATTACTTTTCCGAGCTCTCAATTCTTCACGTTGAAAAAAACTCCCTGATCGTTCCGGCCGGCAACTATGACGTCGTTCTCTCTCTTGAGTCGCAGGATCCGGCCGAGGCCGTCATCCTGACAGATGGAAAGGCCGAGGTAGAGCTCGGAAGTTACGCCAGCAGAATGGAATTCCGGATGTCGGGGGAAGAGCTTCAGCAGACCTTGACCGGTAAGCTTCAGTTGAGATTGGATAATCAAGACGAATCCCCTTACTCAGTGGAATCCACCGTCAGGGATCGTACCTACCGGGTTTATTATTTCGATGGAAAATTAAGTAAGATCCACTACGTCTCTAACGATCTCGCCTTCTCTGATTACCTGAAGCTGAATAAGATTCATCACTCAAGTGATATTAAAACATTTCGCGGATTTTCGATTGCGGATACAAACGTTGTCTGGTGGACAAGAACTCTGGGCAAGGACAAAGTCGTCGTAAAAACCACTCTCAATTCACTGGCGGACTTTCATAAGACCAATTTTGAGAAAACAAATGGTGTCGTGAGCCGCAGAAACGGCAAACCCGAAAAAAGTTTTCTGGTGAAAAAGAAGCCCGATTCAAAATACGTTGTCAGGATCCGTGGAACAAAGACGCAAAGAACGTTTAAGGAAAACAGCCGTTCCTGGCATCAAGGCGGAGGTCGCGGTGAGATCAGCGAGGATTGCCGGGAGTGGAACCGGACAGTGAGTGCAGAAAAAAGTTCTGCCGTAACAAAAGATGAACTCTTCCAGTCCCTGATTATGGATGTGAACGGAAAAAAATTGGACATTAAAGCACTCCTGAGTGACGTCACGTCAGGTTCAGATGCCGAGGGAGATTACCTTGAGCTCGCCATGGATAAAACACCGGCGGAGTTCCGTGTCCTCCTTACCACCAAGGCCAGTTCCAGTTTTGTGAAGACCGGTGTCTATAAAACGCTGTGCTCTTACATGAGCGCACCAAAATACTCCGGGAATGACACTAACATCGAGGGTCAAATGGAGCTCAAGCTCGAGTCCTTCATTGAGAAGATCGACTGATCGGCCTAGAATAGTTCCATGGATCTAAGTCTCGTCACATGTAACATTCGCTTTGATAATCCTGCCGATGGTGCCAATTCCTGGGAACATCGGCGGGATTTTTTGAAAGATACTCTTCTCTCTCACTCTCCCGACATCATCGCCACTCAGGAAGGACGCTTCCATCAGCTGCAGGAACTGAACTCGTTACTTCAGGGTTACGAGATTATCGATCCCCACCGTGCATGGATTGGCGAGAGGATGTATCCCACATTCTTTCTGAAACAAGGGAGCTTCGAGCTCATGAAAAGTGAGGACATCTGGCTTTCGGAAACGCCGGAAATTGCCGGCAGTAAATCCTTCGGCAGTGCCTTTCCGCGACTGATGACCTGGATAAAAATTCAACCCGTAGGATCAGAGCAGGACATCTGGGTGGTGAATACGCATCTCGATCACATGAAGGAAGAAACACGTCTGGGTCAGGTTCAGGTTCTCTCCTCGCAGGTGAAAAAATTCTGGAATCCGGCCGATCCCCTGCTTATCATGGGTGACTTTAATGATGGGCCCGCAAGTTCCGTGAGAAGACACCTGGAGACGGAGTTTCCCGTTCAGGATGCCTGGAAAATTTTTAACAGCACGGAGGAATCCTCACACCATCCGTTCAGTGGCGAAGAGCCGAACGGAAAAAGAATCGACTGGATCCTGGTGGATAAAAGAATGAAGGTGAATTCTTCGTCACTTGATAAGAGTTCACGTAACGGAAGATTTCCGACGGATCACTTCCCGGTAGTGGCAAAGATCAGTTTTTAACCGCGACCTCTTCACCCAGTTTCAGATAGGTTTCAAGGCCATTGGCGGTGTTATTCAGGATATCCTGTGAAGGTTTCCAGGCACCTTTTTCGCCGAGTATGATCACGGTAGAACCTCCGAAAAGAAAGTAGCCCTTCTCTTCGCCCCTCATGAAGGGCTTGGACCAGCGGTGAGACTGAACGATCTTTCCGACACAAATAGCACCAACTTCAATGTAGGCAATCCTTCCGAAATTTTCTGTCTGGAGGATGGAGGTGTAACGTTCGTTTTCAATGAATATCTGATTTTTATATTTGAGCGCCAATGGATTCACGGAATCATAAACGCCAGGCACGCGAAAGTGATCGAGGATCTTTCCGTTATCCGGATAATGGTAGCGGTGATAATCCACCGGACATAGTCGGGCAATGAGAAGTGGTCCACCCTCGAAAATTTTCGCCATCTGCTCATTACCCACGAGATCTTTCGCCAGGAGATAATTTCCCTTTACTGGATAAGTTTTCTTTTCTTCGATGGCGTCAAATCCCACATAGCGTGCTTCCGCGAAGGCCGGCATGCGATGAGGCTCACTCACAAACGAGCGCTTGCCGAGCTTGAACTTCCTGACAAAGAATTCATTGAACGTCCGGTAGGAATCACGGGGATCCTGAGAGGGCCTCGTTCCAGGCTCATATTCCTCGATAGGAATGTTGAACTTCTGAATGAAGGGTTCAAGAACTGCATTCCCATTCTCGATAAGATGGGCGAAATCGACGCCTATGAGCAGGCAGTAAACGGCCCCTACCAGGTAGGTATCCGCGTCGCCGCCGACGAGGAGCCCAAATTTGAATTTTATACCTCCCGCCTGGGAATCCGCTACAGCGACATCACGCCCTTTTATCGCGAAAAGATCGAAAAGAGTGAAAAGGTCTCTTTAAAGATGCTGCACTTTTTCATAAATACCGGCATTAAGGATACGGCCTACTACTGGAGCGAACTCAGCCGCTTCATTTTCAAATATTGTGAGCTGAAAAAGATCTGTCCGACGCTCGATTCGATCGACATCGGCGGCGGATTTCCCATC
>JAKFFP010000042.1:0-5947 GCA_036675045.1 Bacteriovoracales bacterium
TTCGTCGACACCAACGGAAAAATTCTGGGAAGTCATGACGGAACCTGTTTCTACACTCTGGGACAGCGGAAGGGGATGGGCATCGGCGGTCCGGGCGCGGCCTGGTTTGTGGTGGCTAAAAATTTCGAAAAGAATGAAGTCGTCCTCGCTCAGGGAGATGATCACCCGGCGCTCTATGCGGATGGATTAATCGCCAGTGAAATAAACTGGCTGGTGGATAATGTTCCGGAAGAATTTGAGTGCAAGGCCAAGGTCAGATACAGACAAGTAGAGCAGCCCTGTAAGGTCATACGTCAGGGGGACTCTCTGCGGGTGACTTTCGATCAACCACAGCGAGCGATGACTCCACGACAATCCGTGGTCTTTTATGACGGCGACATCTGTCTGGGTGGGGGAATTATTTCTAAGATTGATCCGAATTACTTTGAGAGGGGACTGCCCTTACCAAAGGTCCTTCCGGTTGAGGTCTAAACCGGGTCTTTTATCGTCCGCTTTCTTCTTAGCTTCAAAGCCCTGACAGTCACCCAGCCCCGCTGCCGACACGATGGCGGAGGGTTTATCTTTGCACTGGATGCCGAAACGACGGCAACCATGGGGCATTTTCTGGTCCCAGGTGATGTAAAAGTGCCGGCATTGCGAGCAGTTAGGCTTTTCCATAGGACCATTCTAGAAAATCTCTTGAGTCCCCGCCATCCGGGTAGGAATTACCCTGTTATTAGGGACATCTTTGGCCAAACTTGAGACGGTCTGAAAGGTTTACACGCACCACCTGATTTTACAGGGCCAGTAATGAATCATGGAGTTTAATAGCTTTAACGCAGCGAGCCGGTATCACAGTGACACCGAACTCGTGGCATGACGGCTGCAACAGTTGAGTGAGTCCGAGCAGGAATTGGACAAAAAAGGCGAGTATGAACGTTAACGGCATCGAGAACGCAGAAATGAAAGTGGTTCCGCTCTTCGGCGGGCTTCAGGAAGAAAACATTCCTGATCCACTCGAGACTCTCCTCCATGAGACCGAGGAATTTCTGGTTGAAGAGATGAAGCTCGAGCGGACCGATCGTCTTATGGTGAGTGAGACTCAGTTTCCGGATCAATCAATGTTCACCCTCGATCAGCAGCTGGGTGCGCTTAAAGATAGTATCAGTCGAATGAAATTCTATTTACTGGATCTCGATGATTTACTTCCGAAGTAAAAAAACCGTGGACAACCTGGGCCCGAATCCCTTATTTTAAATGCCTGCTATATAGTGCCCGGGTGGTGAAATTGGTAGACACACCATCTTGAGGTGGTGGCTCCGAGAGGAATGCTGGTTCGAGTCCAGTCCCGGGCACCATTTAAAAATAAAACAAGGATCCGTAAGGGTCCTTTTTTTATTTTTAAACCGTCCGTGAGTGAACTCAATCTTAGTGCATTTTATGCTGACGACTGGCCCATGGAGGGGCCAGGCGGGATCGTACACGACCCGAAGGGTGATGAAGCTGGAAGCGTAATCGTCCATTCGAGTCCAGTCCCGGGCACCATTTTTGAATCGAAAAAATAAGGATCCGAAAGGATCCTTTTTTTATTTCTAAGATTCCTGTCTCAGATAGGCCAGTGGCAACTCAATGACAAACCTGGTGTTGGGATAACTGCGGTCATAGTACAAAATCCCGCCATGTTTTTGCACGATGCTTTGTGAAATGCTGAGACCCAGGCCGGTTCCCAGTTGTGGGCCCTTGGTGGTGAAAAATGGCATCATGATCTTTTCCGCAATTCTTGCTTCAATTCCTGATCCGGAATCCGTCACCAGAAGCTGAATCGAATTTTTCGTTTCCCGGACTTCAATCTCAACCCATTTTTCCGGCAAGTCTTTTACGGCATAAATGGAATTATTCAAAAGATTAATGAGTACCTGAGACATCTGTACCAGGTGTCCCGAAAGTAACTGATGAGATTGACCCTTGAAATTTACAGAAACACTCTTTCGATCGAAGCGATCGGATGAAATGTTCATGACCGAATCGATGATGTCCTGAGGAGTGAAGTTTTCAACCGGATCAGCGGCATCATTTCGGGAAAGATGCTTCAGCCCACGGATGAGTTTTCCCATTCTCTCGACCGTTTTCTCCATCTTTTCCATCTGGGTTTTTGTTTCTTCATTTTCTTTCATCTCTTTTAAGACAGCGAGCTGAAGCGAAAGCGCCTGGAGCGGATTATTAATTTCATGGGCAATCCCCGTCGCCATCTCTCCCAGGGCCACCAGACTGGAGGAATGGATGAGCTCCTGTTGTTGATGGGCCAGTTCCCTTTGAGTGGCACGAATCTGCCAGCGGCCTACCGTGAATATGAGGAAAAAATAAGAGACGACGAAAAGAACTGCCGCGATTCTTTCGCCCGAAGGCGTATCCATTATCTCAAGGAATATTCCCGTTCCGTAAATCTGCTGGAAGATGAAAAGGCTACTTGAGAACAAAGTCAGCACGGCCCCTTTCCACCTCTCATCATGAGTAAAGATGATGAAAGGAACAGCAATTGAAGTGAGGTAGTAGAACTCATAGCCGACATTGGGTTTGGCGGCATCGGCGATAATAAAAATCTCTATCAGGCCGACGATGTTGACCAAATATCGGCCAAGGTCATATCGACGGAGGTAATAGCAGTAGATCCCCAGCGCCACGAATCCCAGTGCGACGGCATGGAAAAGATAAAGGGGATATCGATCGTAGGCTACGGCGTAAGCGAGATAGGCGACGATGGTAATGAAGGTCCAGTAACCATCAAGGGTGGACAATTGTATGGCAAGTTTCTTCTCTTCGGTTAACTGCGGATGGACGCCGAAGGAAATAGCTCTCACAAAATAGGACTTAAAAGCACGCATACCTTTAGGATAATCCATTAGCGGAAATATGAACAGGCAGAGAACTGAGAATCTTGCGGCAAGATTTTCCACTTCCAGGCCCTCTTTATTTCATCTCTTTCGAACTTTTTTCGTCCGCCGAAAGGAAAGGAAACATCAACTTTTCCCTGGTAGTGCGTATGAAATTATTCTCAGGCATTTTGCTCCTTCTATTTACGACTTCCGCATTGGCGGAGCAGTTTCAGATCCTGCACACTAACGACCTCCATTCACATCTTGAGCATGCTGTTCAAAGACCCGATCTCGGAGGATACGCGCGCTTAAAGGTTTTCATGGACCAGCAGAAGGCACTCGCGAAGAGGAAAGGGATCGGATCCATCAGCATGGACGCCGGCGACTTTATGGAAGGAAGTATTTACTACATCGCCGACCGGGGCCGGAAGACTTTCGAGGCCTTCGATAAACTCGGGCACGACGTCGCCATCCTGGGAAACCATGATTACCTCATGGGCCCGGACGATCTCGAGGCGATTTTTCGTGACGTTCCTCCACACCGTCCACTGCTGGCGGCGAACCTGAAAATGGATCCAGCGTACACTCACATTAACCAGCATCTGCGTCCGGTATGGGAAGGCATGGTCGGTGGCGTGAAAGTGGGAGTCATCGGCATCACTACCAATGACATGCTCTATAAGTGGCGTCTCGAGGGTGAGGGGGGAATTTCCGGTGAAGTCGTTGCGGCCAGGAAGTGGGCGAAATATCTTCGAGAGCGCGGGACGGAAGTGATCGTCGCTCTCACACACATCGGGGTGAAAAAAGATAAGCTCCTCGCAAAGCAGGTCCCGGAAATTGACGTGATCGTCGGCGGGCATTCACATACTGAACTCCAGGAAGTCGTCTGGCAAAAATCGAAGAATAAGAGAGTTCCCATTGTTCAGTCAGGCCACTACGGCGAATGGCTGGGTCGTCTCATCCTGGACTATGACCGGAAAAAGAAATCTGTTTCAGTGGTCGAGTATAAACTTCTTCCTGTTAACGGAGAAGTCCGTGACCTCGAACTAAAGACTGTGATCGCCGAGGCAAAGTCAGAGCTCTATCAGGATTTCGGCAGAGAGTGGCTCAACGAAGTGATCGGAAAAAGT
Source organism: Bacteriovoracales bacterium (assembly GCA_036675045.1). Taxonomy (GTDB): domain Bacteria; phylum Bdellovibrionota; class Bacteriovoracia; order Bacteriovoracales; family Bacteriovoracaceae; genus Peredibacter. The sequence continues at coordinate 3,983 of JAKFFP010000042.1, forward strand.
ACGCTTCAGACGAAGCACGTGAAAGATCATTCGAAAACCTGGCACTTCTTTGTGAACGAATACATGCTGGAAGCCACCGGTGCGGATTTTGCGATCCACGCCGCCAATCTCTCCGGCGGAAATTATCCTCTCGGGAACATCACCCGGAAAGATCTCTACAACGGTAACCCGCGCACTTTCGATTACGACGATAAGTATGGCTACAACATTCATACCGCGAAGGTCCTGGGTGGCCTGATTAAAGTCGTGGCGGAAGTCACACTTAAGTTTAATCTTCCTCTTTATTTTTCAGGCATCGATTTTAAGTGGGAACGCACGAAATCGGGCAAACTGAATATCTGGGACGTGACTCTCAATGGTCGCCCGATTAAACCGTTTGAGTACTACCGGGTGGCCTTTTCAGAGGCGATCGTAAGAGGTGGCTATAACCTCACGCCTGCCACGCATGTCTTACTCCACGACGGGGAAAATACCCGCATACCGATGTGGAAGGCGCTGGAAGAAAAACTTCTGCGTGAAAAGATCATTTCGGCGGACGAGGGCAGAGCTCCCGCCGGTGGAAAGAAAACGGAGCGGGTAATGATTCCCATGTCTAATTCTGAAGAAAATCCATAAGAACGGATTTGTAATCAAGGCCGGTTTCACCCGCCAGTGTGGTAACACACGATGATCCGGCCGTCTCTGTCAGACAGTGATCTCCTCCTGAGAGAGATCCGTTAATCATCGTCTGAGTGATGACGATCAATTTCAAAGTGTCCGAACAATCCGAATACGTAGTGACTTGTCCCGAAGTTGTCGGAGCTCCGGCGCTTCCTCCACAGGCCAGGGAAATTCGGGTGGCGTGATATTCCTTATCGTTCATCACCGTCGAAGTGACCCATGCCGGAGAGGCGCCATTGTAACTTGAGAGAGTCCAGGTTAGCGCATTCATGTTGCCGCTGGTTTGCAGTCCGGTGTCGCTATCACCGACGACCCCGATGTAGGGTTTGATCGTTGCTGGTGCACAGGGGTGAGCTCCCGTAGCAGCAAGTTGAGTTGAGGGTGGACCGGCGAGGGCCCCGAATCCGTCAAAAGTTCCGGGAGATTCGCACCACATGCGATTGACCATCATCCCGCCGTTTGAATGTCCCACGAGATAAAATTTTGTGATCGTGGGGAGAGTTGTGTCGGATTGAATCGAGGCAACCAGTGCCTGCAAAAAGGCGACATCATTTTCACCGGAATCCATTACGTAATTATTCCAGGTAAAAGCAAATGCCGTTCCTGCGATCGTTTGTCCTTGGGGAAAAACGGCCATGATTTTCTTATTAATGAGCCAATCTTTCCCCGCAGGAAGAAGGTCATAGTTCGAGGAAGTCGTGTCGTTTTTAATTCCCAGATTCGCGGCAAATCTTTCTTTCTTCCCTCCGCCCCCGTGCAGGAAGATCACTGCGCTTTCGGCATTGTCAGGAATGTAATAATCTATGCTATGGGGATATCCGGATATGGTTTGATTTGACCTGACGGAAGTGCCTACGATCTCCTCGGGGGGATCAGAATGTTTTGCGGATTTATGACATCCAAGTAGAAGGACACTCAGGCCGCATAAGATAAGGCGTATCATGAGAATACTTATCGGAATTTCCTGTGAAAAACCTAAGAGAAATCATCAGATGCTCTCCTCACGCCAGATTCTGAGATTGAAACATAAAAAAACTCAAGATTTTCCATTTACTGCACGATAAGGCAGCTGGAGGATTATCAATGAAATTTTTAGTCTGCCTACTTGTCATGAGTTCTGCAGTCTTTGCCCAGGAAACTCGAGAGTCTTCCTTGGCCGAAATAATGGGTGCACTCAACTCAAAAAGCGAAGGCCCATATCTTCCTTCAGAGGCCTATTTAAATTCTCTAAAAGCTTACAATGATGCAATGGAGGCAGCTCGTATTCCGGAATGTCCCGTACATCCTGCGATTGTGAATATGATG
>JAKFFP010000161.1:0-5796 GCA_036675045.1 Bacteriovoracales bacterium
CTCACCGACGGGCTGGCCAACCACGGCGTGACGGACCGCCCGACGCTCGTCAGGCACGCGTCGCGGACTCGGTGCTCATTTCGACGGCATAGCATCCGGTGATGGTGGTGGAAGACGGGAGTTCCCTTTGAAGGCGGACATAAATAGTTTTTGAAATACTCGAGCCTCCGAAACCAACTTTGGTCCGGGAGGCATTCTTTTTCCCCTCGAGCCTGCGGTAATTGATGACGAATGGTTGTGGGTTTCCTAAATTCGTTGTCGTATTGAGAGTCATGCTTTGGATTCTCACGTTCCCGTTCATGTAGATGGTAGCGGGGGTGTAAGTCGCGCCGGTACTGGTGCTGTAACGTGTGAGACCAGTGACCGAGTTTGAGGCCTTCACAACAATATTGTTAACGGTGAATGATTTTGCAGTTCCGACAATCAGCGGATTCCCGGGGGTAATCACGGGACCTAAAGTCATTAAGCAGTGTTCGCGGTTCTGGAGATCTGCGAAGATGAGTTTGTGAAGTTGAGTGATGTGATCTTTGGTCTCGGCCGATTTCACCGCCATCTTTTGGGTACTGACCATGCGGGTTGAGATCAGCGCCGAACCAGCTAATACAGCTGAAACCACCATTCCCTGAATTATGGACACGCCCGATTCGAGCCATTGTGATCGCATACGCTTATTTTATACGACTTTGATTTCCGAGATAGGAGAAAATTTCAGGTAGAGATGGGCCACTATTCTTAAGGGTGTTACGGGAAGGTGCCAACTTCTGGAGGCATTTTGTCGGAGAATTTTGGGTGGTCCGGTAAGATCGCCCCTATGAGAGGGTTCTTTGCGATTTTCAGGATTTGCCTTAAAATTGTAAGATATCACGGAGTGCCCATTGTTCAACTTGAAATTAAGAGGTTTCCTTTGCGCTGGTTTTTCCATGACAGAGATCATGGTGGGTGGGGCGATTCTTGCTGGCGTTGGGCTGGCAGGGGCACGGATGTTCAAGGATCAAAGACAAGCACAGACCAAGGTAGATGATGAACAGGCCCTGATTGCTTTCCACCAGCGACTCACGAAAATCCTGCAAAATGAGAACACCTGTAACGCCACTTTTAAAGCGGCTTGGAACTACAATCCAACTCAGATGGCGACATTTGATGTGGACGTCATTTCAGATTGTACGACCTGTACCAATCTAGCTGCAGATTACGATGCTTTCACAGCTAATGCGGTAGCGACGCCCTATAGTGAAAATGCCTGGATTGATGGTAACGCCAGGACATGGAGAATTACCGATATTTCCTTGAAGTCCGTGACAAGTGATGGGACGGGCCCGGCCGTCATGAAGATTACCTATGGGACCAATCCTGCATGGGCAGGCTCACGCTCCACAAAAGCCACTTCAGTTTCAAAAGATATTAACCTCATGTTGAGATTTTCCCAGCACACGACTCCCTCGAGCAGGCTTTTCAAGGAGTGCGTGGCGGGCAAGCAGAGTGCCATCAATAATCTTCAGAATGATATCTGCGGCACAATGGGATCTCAAGTGACCTCCATAGGCAGTGTCATGGTCTGGGATGATGCCACTCAGGGTTGTGTGGCCCAGGGAACTGACCTTAATCCGCTCAAGGAATGTGAGACCCCAAACATGGTGATTGATGGAGTTGACTCCAATGGTAGAGTCCGCTGTCGCCCGCTCACATTCGGAGTCGATCCTGCCGTCGATCTTATGCAGTCAACTGGATGTCTTCCTGATGCAACCATTCGGATGGAATTTGATCCAGCGACCAGAAAGTTGAAGGCCCAATGCGAATAAGAGATTTTCTGAACTGTCGCGGATTTTCCCTCACTGAAACCCTGGTCGCCGCGGGTCTTCTCGGGGGAGTGAGTCTGGTGACGATGCGACTAATGGAAAACTCAGCTCAGAATGAAAGTTATGTCAGATTCCGCTCCGAAGTTTCTAAGGCCGTCGCTATTATTACGACTCACCTGAATGATCCCAATAGCTGCAAGTCTATTCTCGTCGGTAAAACATTTCTGGGGACACCGGTTGCGACTCCCGTGTCGGCCGGTAACTACTACAATGGCGACGGCGTGATCCGGATGACGAATCGCCTGGGGACCGCGACGATAACTCTTCTTCAGCACAACGCCAGTTATGACGGATTCCGGATTCCGCTGGGAGGGATTTCTCTTCAAAGAAATCTCGCCGATTCAGCTACTCAGAAGCTGGTTGATCTCATTCTCGTTTTTGATGTGAAGAAACTGGACGTGACAAGCAGGAAGGTCGGCTCGAACCAACGAATCACGAAAAAAATTACGATGAAAGTAGAGGCCAGTGGTACGACCATCACGAGCTGTGGCCCCATCATTGCTGAGGCCAATGCCACCGCCAAGCAGGTTCTTTGCACCAGTCTCTCTTCCGGTGCCGCTTACTGGGATGGAACGGAGTGCAGACTCAAGGCCATCCGTTGTCCTTATGGACAGGTGCCTTTTCAAATGACCAGTCTGGGTTCAGTTTCCTGTGTTCCGGTTGAGCAGAAAATTGATCCTTCTCAGGTATTCGACTACACGATTGATACTTGCTTACCGGGCCAGTCGGTACGGTTGACTACCGGAGCGGGTGGGAAGATTAAAGCAGAGTGTTTTTAACGCCTTATCCTTGCGAAATCTTTCATATCAGTTACTATCTACATAATGAGAATTGAAATTCTTGTCGGCAACTCTGAAGAGCCGCTCATCTATCCACTGAATAAACCTAAGATCGTTCTCGGCTCGGCCGAAACCTGCGACATCATCATCGATGCTTCCAAAGTAAGCCGGAAGCATCTCATTATCCTTTCTGAAGGTGACAGTTATTTTGTCATTGATCAGGGTTCAACCAATGGATCATTCATTAATGAGGAACGGCTGGTGCCGGGAAGAAGAACTGAGTTCACGTCTTTTTTTCCAGTCCGCCTCGGTGATTCAATACTCATTACCCTTCTTTCTGACGAAGAGCAGGTAACTGACGAACTTTCCCCCCTGAATCTGACAGAGCCACCTTCTGTCCCGAAAGGGCGAGGGAGTGATGAAAGTACCAAGATGATTTCCCTGGGAGATTTTCAGAAGACCAAAACATCTGACTTGGTTAAGCGCCGGGAAACGATTGCCAAGAAAAAAGAACCTGAGAAAAACGCAAGGCCCGTAGTCAAAAGTAAGCGGGCAAAAGAGAAGAAGCACTGGCAAAAGATTCAGTTTTTTGCCTTTCTCCTGATCGGCGTCGCTGCTTATATCAATTTTTATCATCTGGAACGTGGGGCAGAAGAAATCGCCGTCATCGGCCAGGAAACTCCGCTGGAAAAACCGGTGGAAGTGATCAATACTGAGCCGGAAAAGCCGGCTTATCTAATCCCGGAAACGGAAATCTTCAAAAAAGAGCGTCTGGGAAATCTTCTCCAGGACATAAAATGTACTCTCGATATCGAAAAATATCTCTGTGAAATAATTTACGGAGCACAGGAATTGCCTCTTGGTGCTGTCAGGGTCGGGAACATGGTGAGTGTCCTTTCCGACGGTCAGGTCTTTTACGATGAGGCACAGAGACTTCTTCCGATTCCACCTTCAAGTTCTCCGGATGGAGTTCACACCAAAGAAGAAATTGATCAGCACGAAGTTTACCTCCGGGAAGTCATGGCCGTCCTCTTTGTCCTGAGGGCCATCCCCGGCGATATCGATTACGAGCTGATAAAAGACATGAAACTAACTTTCGCTCTTTTCATGAGAAATGCTGAAGGCGCCTGGCAGATCCATACCGCAATAGCGATCCTGCCTTCAGGAATCAAAGAATTCAAACGGGTCTTTGAAGAAACGCAGGTTCAGACGATCCCGAAGATCGGAATGCCAGCGATCAATTTCGCCAAGTCCCTTTACCACGTTTACTAGAGGGTCTTTAAAAACTCGATCAACTCTGATTTCTCTGCCTGAGTGAAGAGCTCCTGACCATTTTTGATAAAGATTCCCTCATCATGACCGGTGTTCCGGAGTCCTTCTTTCCTGGTGTCATAGAAGAAGTCTTTGTTCTTCTTCCAGGCAACCGGAGTTTTCGCACCCAGCGGATAGCCGACGCAGTCCTGATCAAAATCAGTCTCCCGGTTGATGGCCTTGCCGGCCCAGTAAGTGACGGGCCTCTCAGTTGCGCGCGTGAGAAGCGCGCAGAGATTCGGAGCCGAGTTATTGTGGAAGTAGGGCCAGCGTGACCAGATACCATCAAGTGGCGGCGGGACGTATCCCTTCTGGGGTTCAACCACTGTTCCGATGGATTTTGAAATCTGAAGCGAGTTGAGAGCGTCTGCAAATTCTCTCATGCCGAGATATCTTCCCGGGTCCGTGCCCACATCGCGGACCGGAGTTTTCTTGTGATAGGAGAGGTTCACGTTCTGAACCAGCTCTTCATCCGAGAGTGTGCCCGCGTGAGCGAGATCCCAACCTTTGGTGTAGGTCCCGTGGCAGCGGGCGCAGGCCATGACAAAATGCTTCTGGCCCTTTCTGGCCTTGTCGATATCTAGGGATTCAATGCCGAAGAACTTTTCATAGCGTGGTGACTGACTCGCAAAAACTGCGGCGGTGAGCTCGCGGATCTTGTCGTCATTATCCACCAGCCATTTCTCGAGCACCTTGAGATCCGTCCCGCGACCGATCTCGTTCCATAAAAAATTCGTGTGAACCGGATTCCCGGAAACGATGGAGCCATCCGAGAGCCAGCGGTTCTTGTACTTCAAAGTCCACCAGACTGCGGGTTTTGAGTCGGCGATCATCTTTTCGAGCTTGTTCGGACGCGGTCGCTTGTATGAGCCCGGTGTTTTTGTGGCGTACGGATCCTGCGCGCGTCGGGAGAGTGACATCGCGACCTGGGCGAGACTGGTATCAAGACCAAGGACAGCAGGCTTTTTTGTTCCCACGTAGCGGATGGCACTTTTTGAATCTACAAACATCAGACGGTCTTCTTCCGTGGCCTTCAGCATGTCTTTAAAGACGTAAGAGTTTACGTAGGGAGCAATCCGCTTACCTTCATGGAAAAATTCATTGGCGCGCGGGAATCTGTTAGTAAGACCCAGGACTCGCACGCCGAAAAGATCGGCAGTGTGGCAGGTAGCACAGCTGAAAGTAAGACCCTCTCTTCCGTGCGAGTCCATGAGGGTTGCTCCCATCGGAAGCTCGCGCTCGCGGAAGGAGAGGGAAGGAAGGGGATTAGGGTTTCTTTCATCGTCTTTAGCGGGATACGAGTGAAGTCCCAGCCAGTTATAAACCTGGTTCATGGATTTGAAAGGAGTCACGGTCTGGGCGAGACGGAACAGGAGTTCTCTCACTGGATCGTTCTGCGAGGAATTGAAAAACGTTTTCATCGGTTCATAGGGAATAAGCAGTCCCGTCACCGTCACGGGATAAATCAGAGCGTGCTTTCTTCCCTTCATCACGGAGTCTTTCCACTCAGTCTGGGAAAGACCGTAGATATTCTCACGGGCAGTGTGGACCTCTGTTCCCCGTTCCCACTGGGAATGCGCCGAGAAACTGAGAAAGAGGGCTATAAATAAAAAATATTTAAATGTTGTTCGGTGTTCTTTCATTGTCCGTGTCCGCAAACACTCAAATTCTTTGGCACGAAAAAAAGTTTCAAACAGACCCCTGAGCGTCTACCTTGGTCCGTTTGAGTCTTTACCTCTTCGATGAATGGGCGATTAGCTACAGTCCTTTTTCCTTTTCTTTCACCTTGTTTTGCCATAAAAAAGCCTCCTTTGCATTATTGGGGTTCCCAACATAACAAAAGAAGCTCC